>NTKC01000019.1 GCA_002456995.1 Candidatus Thioglobus sp. MED-G25
CGTAATGGTTAATTACGGTATGTTAAGCGGCGAACCTTGCATGGTTCAGCCGGACTGGATTGTGTTCAAGCACCTTACACTCACCGGGTTCTGGCTAGCGACACAACTTCGAGACATGCCTAGAGAACAGATCGAATCGCTCTACAGAGAACTCATCGATGATATTTCTCAAGGTGTTCTCGACGTTCCAATTGCAGCGACCTATAACATTGACGAGATCAAGGATGCCTTGGAACATGCTAGCCGTGAAAAAAGACAGGGGAAAATCTTGGTTCTACCGAACAGCCACCTTTGAAACCTTACCCGTTAGTTCAATAATTACAGATAAGCAACTCTTTACGCGCTTACACAGTCGCCATTGTTCTTAATATCGAAATTGAGTGCGTCTAGGTCAGAAATTAACCCCTTCGTTTGTTTATCGGTTAACGGCATTAGAGGCGGCCTCGTCAATGTCCAGTTTGCTTTTTCAGTGAAACGCGCAGTCATTACCTTTAACGCCGGTATCATTGGATATGACTGCAGCGTTGTTCGAATCTCACTAATTCGAGACTGGAGCCTATCTGCGGTTGTTGATCCTTCTTTCCACGCGCTGTAAACCTTCCGAATTCCTGCTGGATTGGCATTTCCACTTGCCGTAATACAGCCAGCACCTCCGTTCCGCAACGTATCCAGAAGAAACCCTTCTGAGCCAGCAAAGGTAGAAAACCCCGGGAAACGATCCAGAATAGCTTTAGTGTTATCCCAGTCACCGGAGCTGTCTTTAAGTCCAACCACCGTATCGGGATACGCCACAACCAATCGCTCAATCAGGTCGAGCCCGATCGGCACCTGTGCAACTGGCGGTATGTGGTACAGGTAGACTTTCAGCCTATCATCTCCAACACGATGTATGACCTCTGAATAGCTGGCAAATAAACCTTCCGTATCGACAGCCTTATAATAAAACGGCGGCAACATTAAAACGCCACCACAACCATGCTTAACCGCATGGGTGGTTAGTACGCTGGCATCGATAATTGAACAAGCGCCAGTGCCCGGCATTAGCTTATTTGCAGGCACATCATTCTCAACCAATGCGTCTAAAAGCTGAATTCTTTCATTTACCGTCAGTGAGTTAGCCTCGCTAGTTGTGCCAAAAATAGCGAGTCCATCTACCCCTTGTTCGAGCATCCATTTGCAATGCGTTACGTACGCCTCAGTATCAGGAGACAAATCCTCATTAAACGGCGTGATTACCGGGACCAATACACCCTCAAATCGTTGGCTACTCATAGAGCTTTCTCTCCAGAATATTAAAATAGATACTTTAGATCAATTACTTAAGCGATATTCTTGTATCACATGAGGATCGGGGTCTAACCCAAGCCCTGGTCCATCCGGTACCTGTAAATTTCCATTAACCGGATCAACTGCGGTTCCAAAAAGACTTGCTTCTGGTGTCATATAGAATCGCTCAAAGGGAACGTCCTCATCCATTGCAGAGATTAACTGAGCAGTCGCCAGAAACCCTGGACCAAAATAGGGCGAATGAGGCGCGACTGATATTTTTCGTTTTCGACACAACTCTATTACTTTCAGAAACTCCGTAATACCGCCGACCTTTGTAACACTAGGCTGTGCAAAATCAACAGCATCCCCACCAAACATCGAATCGAACTGCCAGTGGGTGCACATGTTCTCTCCAGCAGCTATCGGTATGCCGTATTCTGCACGCAAAGTTCCTAAAGCGGCAAAGTTTTCAGGTGGCCAAACAGGTTCTTCTAACCAATGGAGGTTACAGTCGATCAATTGGGGCACCACCTGCTTAGCTTCTGAGATTGACCATGCGCAGTTCACATCGAGCATAATTGGCACCGTGTTACCGGCGATTTCCCGTGCTGCTTTGACAGGCTCCGGTGCTGCCTCATGTAATTTAATGAGACCATAACCTTTTTCGATGGCATGGGCGGTTTGTTCTGCAACCACTTCAGGGTCACGATACTTGAGAAGACTGGCGTAGGCAGGCAGGACTTTTTTATGCCGCCCAAGCATTTGCCCTAGCGATTGATTAGCAGCTTTAGCAGCTAAATCCCACAATGCTATATCAATCCCGGAAATGGCAAACATTGAAATCCCATATCGGCCCCAAAGATGCATACCGACCTGCAATTCATGCATAATTTGTTCCCGATCAGACACAGCTTTACCAACCAGAACAGGAGGAGCCGAATTCTCTATCATGGCCATTACAGCCTTCTGGCAGTTATAGCTAAATGCTTCGCCCCAGCCGACTAAACCACAATCTGTTTCGACTCGAACCAGTACTATCTCCAAAAACTGCCAGTCCCTTCCAGCCCAAGCAATAGAAGGACCACCATGTGTGAATGGAATTTTTAGCGGTATCGCTTCAATACTGGAAATGTTCATCGTTCTATTCGCACAATGAGCGGGTAGCCCATCATAAATTACTGTCACTAATAACTTTTTTTGAGGCTCTTAATGTGACATCAACAACTGAATCCACATCATAGATGCTAGACTGCTAATTACTACTTTAGCAATAGTACTCTACAATCTAGATATCGTGGTACGTTTACAGAGACACATTTACACCTAAATAGTCCGATTGGGAAACAACTATGTCCAAAAAAAGAATCGCGTCGCCAACACCATTCATGATTGCCGAAACCGACGGCAATATTGGTTGGATGATTTTTAATAACCCAGACAAACATAATGCTGTAAAAGTTGAAATGTGGGAAGCAATTCCACAAATCCTTGATCAATTTGAAGCAGACAATGCCGTGAAAGTCGTTGTGCTTAAAGGAAGTGGTGAAAAAGCCTTTATTTCCGGCGCAGATATCTCGGAATTTGAACAGGTTCGAGCATCCGAAGCGGCGACCAAGCATTATGAAGACATTGCGGATGGTGCAAGCGACCGGCTTTACGCCTGCACTAAACCAACAATAGCGATGATCCGCGGGTATTGTATTGGCGGCGGTGCGGGTATTGCAGTGAGTTGCGACCTACGACTCGCGACAGATGCATCAAAATTTGGCATTCCCGCGGCCAAGCTAAGTGTGGGTTACAGACACGGTGGAATTCGGAAGCTGGTTGACCTAGTGGGCCCATCGGCTGCAAAAGACATCTTTTTTACTGCTCGCCAGATTCCAGCCCCAGAAGCGCTAACTATGGGCTTGATCAACAAAATGGTCCCAAATGACAAACTGGAAGCAACTGTCGAGGAATATTGTAAGGCGATTTGTGCTAACGCGCCGCTTACGATAACTGCTGTCAAGCAGATCATCGAACAAATTGTAAAACCTGGAACCCTCGATCAAGATTTTTGTGAGCAACTGGTCGAGGATTGCTTTAACAGCGAAGACTACATCGAAGGTCGCCGGGCATTTATGGAAAAGCGTAAACCCGTCTTCAAAGGGCTTTGATAAAGCTAGTAGTCTCTACTAAGTTACTTCTAACTTCCTAGAACTCAAACACTCCTTTTCCGGTTTGCTGCCGATCAAATTTTGTATAGGCTTCTTCAGCCTGGCTTAAGGTATAGCGATCTGTAAATAACGCGTCGACATCAATGTCATTATCAACGATAAACTGCGTACACTCGGCCTGGCCCGAAACCGAAAAAGTCCACGAGCCAATAATTGTCACCTGACGGCGTAACATGTCGTTACTGACGTCAATAGTCACCTCTCCACCCTCGCCCACAAAACAGGCGCGCCCCCAAGTTCGCACACATTGGACGGCGGCCAGCCGGGCGCTAGAAGCCGAACTACAGTCTAGAGATAGGTTCGCACCGATGCCGCCCGTTAACTCGCGTATCCGCTCGACGACATCCCCCTGAGTTGGGTCCAGCAGAAATTCCGCACCAAACTGTTTGGCTCGAGAGAGCCGGTCAGCACTGATGTCGATGGCAACAACCTGAGCCCCCATCGCCGCGGCAAGTTGAGTTGCACTCAGTCCAACTGGCCCCTGCCCAAAGATCGCAACTGTATCTCCAGATGAAATATCTAATCGCCTGAGTGCCGCGTAGGCTGTACCTGTGCCACAGGATATTGCAGCACCTTCAGAGTAGGTTAGAGACTCCGGCAATGGAACCAACGTACTTGCTGGTACTTTCATATATTCTGCATGGGCTCCATGACCGGTAGCACCGTAAACGACAATTCCTTCCCGACACAGTTGTCCCCATCCATCCGCGCAATGGTTGCATACACCACAACCCTTGTAATGGTGAACCATCACCCTTTGTCCTGAATGAGCCCGTTGCGGATCAACTTCACTTCCGATTTCCACAATATCACCACAGGGTTCGTGACCCGCAATAACTGGGCTGCCGTCGCCACCCAACCCAAGTGCCGAAGCACCGCCGCTCGCCCGATAAAACTTAAGATCACTACCACACATTCCAGATGCTCTGATCTGCAATACAACCTCATCCGGACCCGGAATGGGATCTGAGAAGTCCATAAATTCCAGCTTACAATCACCCATAAATACGACACCCTTCATGACGAGCCCCCTACATTCGATTCAATATTATTAGCACATTTAGACTAGGCACTAGTCTGCGAGCAAAGATGCTATTCGATCCAAAGCGCGCTCTATGTTCTCAATGCTGTTGGCATAAGAAAAACGGATGAAACCCTCGCCTAAATGGCCAAAGCTCGTTCCGGCTACCGTAGCCACACCTGCTTCTTCAAGCAGCCTTTTCTGAAGTGAACGTGCATCAAGCCCTGTCTCTTCGATGTTTGGAAAAGCATAAAACGCGCCGCCAGGTGTGCGACATCGGAATCCTGGCAATCGATTAAGACCATTAACAATAACCTCACGTCTCTGATCGAAAGCATTTACCATAGTCTCTACTGCATCCTGGGGGCCTTCTAGTGCAGAAATTCCTGCAAACTGAGTCGCGGCATTGACACACGAGTGGCAATTGACCGCGAGTCGAATAGCACCTTCCACCAAAACCTCCGGCCACACAGCGTATCCCATCCGCCATCCCGTCATCGCATAAGTCTTGCTCCAACCATCCAGAAGTATCAGACGATCTGCTATCTCTGGATAACTGCATAGAGAGACATGTTCCCGACCGTCATAACTGATCCTTGAATAAATTTCGTCACTCAGTACCGCGACGTGTGGGTGATCAACCAGCCCGGCAACAAGTTTGTCAATTTCAGCGCGAGGGACGGCGCCACCAGTCGGGTTCGCAGGCGAGTTGAGAATCAGTAAACGAGTATTGGATGTAATTTGATCTAGCACAGCATCCGCATCAAATGAATAATCTCGCTCTTCCAACAATGGCGTGGGCACCGCCGTCGCGCCAGAAAACTGAATTACGGACTCATAGATCGGGAATCCAGGGTTTGGATAAAGAATTTCAGCACCAGGTTCGCCAAACATCAAAATCGCAAAAAACATGGTTACCTTCCCACCAGGTACTACCACTATTCGCTCCGGGTTGACCTCAACCCCTCGTCGCAATTGCAAGTCGGCCGCAACCGCTTCTCTTAGGGGCAAAATTCCAGGAGATGGGGTATAACCGTGGTGGCCATCACGTAAAGCTTTTGTAGCCTCCTCAACAATATGTCCAGGCGTCTTAAAATCTGGTTGGCCAATACCTAAATTAATGATGTCTCGCCCTTCCCGAGCAAGAGTTTCAGCCCGTGCAAGAACCTCGAACGCCGTTTCAGTGCCCAGTCTGTTCATCTTTTCAGAGAGTCGAAGCATAATGACTTTCCCATTTGCGTTCGCAAACCTGAATCATACCTGCAAACTTAGGGTGATAAATACCCTATAACTGATTCTGTGATTGCATTAAACTTTATTCGAACTGACCCTATGCCCTTTTGCGGGGTACTCGCAAGGAGAGCTTAAAATCAATACTCTAACCGCTCACGGCCGTGACCTCTTCCTGTCCTTGTTAGCGCAGGAAGGTGTGACCCATATCTTTGGTAATCCGGGAACGACGGAACTTGCGATCATGCATGCTCTAAATGATCACAAGGAGCTGTCCTACGTATTGGGGTTGCAGGAATCTGTCGTCATAGCAATGGCTGACGGCTTCGCTCGCGCCTCAGGCACCCTCACAGCGTGCAATGTGCACGTTGCACCCGGCCTAGGTAACGCAATCGGTTCGATTTACAACGCTTACAAAAGTGGCTCGCCTTTGATCATCACTGCTGGACAGCAAGAACAAGGCCATGGTTTAACTGAACCTCTGCTGTATGGACCGATGATCGACATGGCACAACCCGTGGTCAAATGGGCGTATGAAATATCTCGTATTGAGGATATGCCTCGAGTGATTCATCGAGCGGCAAAAATTGCGACTACAGCTCCGACGGGTCCGGTATTTCTTTCTCTACCGGGTGATATCCTGAATCAGGAAAGCCAGATTGAACTCGGCCTTCCTACCCGGGTTGATACCGTAGGGCGACCCTCTAACAATGCTTTAGAACAGCTGACAAAAACGATTCTTGCTTCAAGCAATCCCGTAATCGTTGCTGGTAGTGAAGTGGTCTCCAGCGATGCGCAAAATGAGGTGGCCAAGCTAGCGGAGGCGCTTGGCGCACCTGTCTACCAGCAGACGGTGCCCAGTGGCGCTCACTTTATTTCTGAGCACCCAGCTTTTATGGGAAGCCTTACTCGGGATCAGCAGCATGTCAGGAATGCTTTAGCACCTTACGATCTGATGCTTGCTCTGGGTTGTGACATTTTGCAGATGTCTGTCTGGAGTCCAGTTGATCCACTGCCTCCAGAGCTTGAAATCATACAGATTGGCCTGCGAGATTGGGAAATAGGAAAAAACTACCCTGCAAAAGTAGCCCTCCGCCATGATGTGAGGGAAACGTTAGACGCATTGGTGCCCCTCCTGATCCAGCGAGGTGGAGAAACATTGAAAGACCGGGCATCTGCAGGAATGAAATCGTTAATTTCATCTAACTGGTCAACAAATCGAGCAGAAAGCGTACAACAGGCTTCTAACAAAGCTGACGTTCAGCCTATAGAACCACAATGGCTGATGATGGCGTTGAGCAACCAGCTCACCGAGAACTGTATTGTGGTTGATGAGGGCCTTACCGCTGCCAAATCGCTACTCGATTTCATGCCTCTGCGTGATCGCTATAGCTATTTCGGCATGGTCAGTGGCGGTATCGGATGGGGCATTGCAGCTGCAATCGGCGTCCAGTTGGCTCAACCGGAACGGCGGGTTGTTGCGGTTATTGGAGATGGCAGCTCCATGTATAGCCCGCAGGCGCTGTGGACTGCGGCTCATCTTCAGCTACCTATTACTTTTGTGATTCTTAATAATCGAGGCTACAGAATTCTAAAAGAGCGTCTCATTGCCTTCCACAGTGACCAACGATTTATTGGCATGGACTTCAAGGATCCACCGATTGACATAGCAGCACTCTCAACTGCACTTGGCACTCCCGGGAAGCAGATCAACGAACCTGAAGAGTTCATCACCTATTTCTCGGAAAGTCTCAAAAGTACTGGGCCAACACTTCTGGAGGTGATGGTCGAACCGGGGCCCAGCAACTGACCGAAGCCTGATTTCCTAGAACAGGATAATTCCGTTTTTAGACGGTGATGATTGGATCAAGTCCCCAGCCAAAAAACGGCTCTCCACCATCAGGTGTCACTCGAACCACTTCCTCTATCCAGATTCGGTGATGTTCATCACCAGGGTATAGGATGTGCAGTGGCACCACCATATTCGCTTCAAGCTGCCAGTCATGGTTAGGCACGCCGTCGGCGCTGAACTGTTCGAGCTCCATATGACTCAGACCCAGTCCATGGAAAAAAATCAAAACGTCGTCAGCACCTGCGACTCCGTTTGTCCGATACACTGCTCGACCGACGCGCTGTAGATCGCTTATCGTTACCCCAGGTCGCATTGCCTCCATTACCGCTGTTGCAGCATCCGCGGTAGCATTCGCATACTGTTTCGCATCACCTGTCGCGTCTCCATCAACTACCCAGGTCTTGCCGCCATCCCAGCAATAAAGATCGAGTGTCCCGTGGCAGTCAAATAAGATATTCATGCCAGGTTCCATGACAAAATCGTCTAGCCTGGAATGCAATGTCACCGCTGGGTCCCCACCGCAAGGATGGCCCCAGACCATCGCACCGGGGTCTCGCACAAAGCCACCCATTTCTACGACAGCTTTATGGTATTCATGGTTAAATTCCTGCCACATCATCCCAGGACCCCAAGTTTTGATCGACCGGCGGATCGCTTGTTCGTTGACGGTGGTCGCTCTTTTTAGGAGCTCAATCTCGGCATCTGTTTTCACACAGCGGGCATACATCATTGGATCGTACCCATCGACTACTTCGATGCTTTCCATCCCCAGTTGGTGGCCAAACCGAAGATCATCAAACGCGACCCTGCCCGAACTCAAACCGAGGTCGGCCATCGCCTCACTACAAGATTGGGCAATATTATTGGCATAGTGAGCTCGGAGATTACCTGCCCATGGGAGCTCATCGATTCCCCTGGGGAGAAATCGTTCCAGATCACCATCTTGGGCCGGCAAATCCAACGGAAGCATCACAGCCCGAAAAGCGCGAATATCCTCAATCCAGGTGGGTTGACTAATCAGGCTTCCCACATAGTAGTCGGCTACTACCAATATTGGGTGGTCCGGTTGGTGGCGCGAGAGAACCACCGCATAGGGGCGAGGTTCATCTGACTTGTGGGCAACCCCTTTAAATCCCGAAAGATAATATGTGTTGTAAGGAGAAGACACAACAACACCGTCGAGATTACGCATCGTCAACGCATCGACTAACCGTTCGATGTTACACAACTGTTTAGGCAATACACGTGGGGGAAAAGGAATCACTAGTAATCCTTCACACCAGAGTAATTTAACTGAACAAAACCCACACTATCCCCCTGCAATCCGCGGCAGCAAATGGACCTCGCTGTCGGGTTCTATTTTTGCAAACCAGTCATCCTGATGAAGCACGCCATCTATTGAAATTGCCAACTCATCTTCAATATCTTCTGGTATATCCGGATATCGACGTCGAAGTTCTCGGAGCAGACTTCGTATAGATCCACTTTCCAACTCCAACTCCGTTACACCTTCGGTATACAACCTCAAGTTGCCAGTAAGAACAATTCTAGCCATTCAAATCAACGGTTCTGGGATATCCGGTTTCCCTTCATCCTCAGCCTACAGATTCGATTGCTGCAAGCACCCGGGGAGGAGACATTGGCAGTTCCGTAAAGCGTATGTCTAAGGCATTTTCGACCGCATTAGAGATCGCGGCCAAAGGGGGCACAAGTGGCGTCTCCCCCACACCCCGCACCCCGTAGGGATGAGTAGGATTAGGCACTTCTACAATTACCGTATCAATCATCGGCACGTCGGAACAGACCGGTACGCGGTAATCCAGAAAACCTGCGTTTTCTACTTTGCCATTTTCATCGTAGATGTATTCTTCGTTGAGCGCCCAGCCAATTCCCTGGACCGCGCCCCCCTGGTATTGCCCCTCGACGTAGCTCGGATGAACGGCTTTACCAGCATCCTGAATCACAGTGTATCGGGCAACGCTCACTTTCCCGGTTTCCTTATCAACGTCAACGTCAACTATGTGGCAGCCGAAACTTGGTCCAGCCCCCTGAGCATTGGTAGAACACCGCCCAACAATTGGGCCACCGCTCTTGGCCATATCTTTTGCAATATCGAGCAGGCCCATAGGATCTTCCTGATCCTTGTATCCGTTCACAGCCACCGCCTGACCGCCATGCCACTCGACATCATCTATCGGAACATCCCACGTTGCTGCAGCCCGCTCACGCAACTGTTTAATCATATCCTCAGCAGCTCCGTGGACCGCAATACCGCCAGCAAAGGTGACTCGGCTACCGCCCGTTAGCATGTTGTAGCCCAACGCGCTGGTATCACCGATCAATGGCCTCACCTTATCTAACTCTACCCCAAGGGACTCGGCTGCCATCATCGTTAGTGACGCTCGGCTACCACCGATATCCGGCGTTCCGACCACCAAAGCAACGGAACCATCTTCACACAAATTGAGTGTTGCTGAGGTCTGCCCGCCTATGTTGAACCAGTAACCACTCGCAACTCCACGACCCTGTCCGGGTTTTAGAGTTGAGAGGTAGTGGTCGTGGTTTTGGGCGGTCTCTAAGGTTTCAACACAGCCAATGGGACCAAATTTAGGGCCATACGAAGAGTCAGATCCTTCCTTAGCTGCATTTTTCAGACGAAATTCCAGTGGATCTATTTCGAGAGTTTTGGCTAACTCATCCACCACTGATTCGACAGCATATTCACCAAGTGGTGCACCGGGGGCGCGGTAAGCAGCCACCTTTGGTCGATTACATAGAACATCAAACCCAATGGTTTTGACGTTATCAAGATCATATGGCGCAAATGCACACTGCGCAGCTGCCGGTACCGGCGACCCACCAAAAGCGCCGGCTTGAAACTTAAGAACAGCTTCACCCGCGGTGATACGACCATCTTTGGTTGCGCCGATTCGCACATCCATACTAGCGCCTGAGGTTGGTCCCGAAGCGCGGAAGACCTCATCACGAGTCATCACCATCTTGACTGGTTGGCAGGCTTTACGAGATAGAGCCAGCGCAAGTGGCTCTAGATAAACCACGGTTTTACCGCCAAATCCACCACCAATTTCGGAGCACGTCACTCGAAGCTTGGATACATCCATTTGCAACAATTTTGCGCAATGTCCACGCGCAACGTAATGACCTTGTGTTGAACACCACAACTCAGCTTGACCATCCTCACTGAAACTCGCCAGGCATGCATGTGGTTCGATATAACCTTGGTGTACAGGTTGTGTCTTGAAGCTACGTTCAATGATTACATCAGCCTTCGAAAATCCCAAGTCAAGATCGCCATGGCCAAATTCAACGCGTTTAGCAATATTCGACGGTTCCTCAGGTGCGGGCTCAACGCCTTCAGTGATCAGGTCCTCACGTACCAGTGGAGCGCCAGGTTTCATCGCCTCCTCTACATCAATCACGTGCGGCAAAACCTCATAGTCAACCTCTATCAGAGACAACGCCTGACGTGCCACACGTTCATTGACTGCTGCCACCGCTGCGACGGCATGACCTTCATACAACGCCTTTTCTCTGGCCATTATGTTTCGGGTCATATCTCGGTAGTTAATCACCATTTCACCAGCCGGCTGGACCGCTCCAGCTGGATAATCAGGAAAGTCGTCGCGTGTTACCCCGGCTTTGACGCCTGGGAGTGCGAGTGCTCGAGACATATCTATGGACCTGATTCGGGCATGCGCGTGTGGGCTTCTCAGCACTTTGCCATACAGCATGTTTGGCAAATAGGTATCAGCGCCAAACTTTGCCCGGCCCGTGACTTTATCGACTCCGTCTGGCCTGGGCGCCCGAGTACCCACCCATTTCAAGGTTTTATCCTGGGTTTCTCGGTCTGTTATTGTGTCATTGAATATTTTTTCTACTGCGGCCATGTTTATCCCCTCATTTCCGCGGCTGTGTCCAGCACAGCGCGCACGATTTTGTCATAACCTGTACACCGACACAGGTTCCCTGCCAACCAGAATCTGACTTCTGTTTCTGTAGGGTTAGAATTTCGATCCAGCAAAGCTTTTGCGGCCACCAAAAACCCCGGCGTGCACACGCCACACTGCAGCGCAGCGTGATCCAGGAATTTTTGTTGCAGTGGGTGTAGCTGATCACCAACCGCCATACCCTCGATCGTGGTGACTTCGTGGCCTTCGACTTCGGCTGCGAGCACGAGGCAGGCGCAAACCAGACGTCCGTCCAACGTTACGCTACAGGCACCACAATCACCCGATGCACACCCTTCTTTACTGCCTGTCAGTCGTAGTTCGTCTCGGAGCACGTCCAGAAGCGTTTGCTCGGCATCACACAAAAACTCGACAGGGTCGCCATTAATGGTCGTAGTAATGTGTTCTCTTGTCATCAACTCTGCTCCGCACGTTGTAACGCAATTCGACAGGCCCGACCAGCCAGCACACCAGAAACCTGTGTGCGGTAGACGATCGTACCGCGCTTATCGTCAATCGGACGGCAAGCGGAACGAATTGCAGATATCATATTTTCAATTGCCCCTTCGTCTACGCTTGTTCCGATTAACGCGTCTGCCGCCTCGGCCACCAACAATGCAGTTGCCGCAACCGCACCAAGACCAACCCTTGCAGCAACACAAATCCCATTCGAATCAAGCGATAAGCTAACACCGACGCCAACAACAGCGATATCCATTTCCGTTCGGGGAATGAACCGAAGATAAGCATCACCGGAATGCGGTGGCCTGGAAGGCAGCGTAAACGAAACCAGGAACTCCCCAGTTTGTAGATTAGTCACACCGGGCCCTGTACAAAACTCCTCAACTGGGAGAGTTCTCTCTCCATCCGGTCCAGCAATGTGACACTGTGCTCCCGCTGCGATCAGTGCCGGCACGGTGTCCGCAGCTGGTGAGGCGTTACACAAATTCCCCCCCATGGATGCGCGACCCTGAATCTGCGTGGAACCGATCAGCTCTACAGCTTCCACGACGCCGGGCCACAGCTTCTTGAGTGCTTTGTGTTCATCGAGCTCTGCGCCCGTTACCGCTGCACCCACTCTGAAACCGCCATTCTCAGCAGTAATTTCTCGGGTCTCGACGATTTTCTTAATATCGACGACGACATCGGGTTTCACCATCCCCGAGCGTAACTGAACCAACAGGTCGGTTCCCCCAGCTAGAACCCGACCGCCTCCCTCCGCCATCGCCAGCAGCGATACCGCCTCACCTTTTGTTTCTGGCACCTCATAACGCATAGCGTTGATTCCTTATCTTTTTATTCAAAGCCCAATAGTCAGAACTATTCCATACTGATAGGCCCTATTGTACCGATGACACAGGGACTAAGTACACGACCGCAGCACCCCAACTGGACAAGCGCCCCGTTATCTAACACTTCGGCACAAACTATGATCAAAACTGGTCCTACCATTTTTGTCGACCACTTGTAGTCCAATGATGCCTACATCGATAATAACCAGCGGAAATCAGCCAACAGATCTGCCGTGAGCAGCACTGATTGCTGCGGCTTGATCGAACCTATCTAACGCTACAGCCTGCTCGGATAACCCGCGCCACCATAGACTAAATCTCATGCCTTTACTCAAACTTGGCCCGAACGAAGGGCTTTATTACGAACATAACCACCCCGCTAATACAGGCGCACCAACTTTCGTATTTGTTAATCCGATTACGGGCAGTGTTGATATCTGGCAAGCTGAAGTGGGACCCGCGCTACGTGATGCGGGTTACGGCACACTGGCCTATAATTTTCGCGGCCAGGCTGACAGCCCCTACCAGGAAGGTACCGTCCTTAATGACCAACTTATTTCAGGGGATTTGTCACTGCTGGTAAACACCCTGGAGATCGATCGACCAGTTTTTGTCGGCCTGTCTATAGGCGGCCTGTTTGCACTGCAGGCGCACTTAAGTGGCGTTGATGCAGCTGGCATGGTGCTTCTGAATACGCTGAGAACCATTGGTCCCAGGATTGCGTGGATCAATGATGCGGTGGTTCGGGCCATGGACGTCGGTGGAGCACAGTTGATGGGAGATATCATGACTCCGCTGATCTGGGGTCCGGAATGGCTCGCGGCAAATCGAAGCAATTTCCTTCAGAGCGACACTGAGTACTCGCCTATGGACAAGAGTTCAGGCGCCTACAACTTGCTCAGCAACATGGGCACTGCCGACTGGAATGTAGAGTATGAGAACATTAGCTGTCCTGTTCTTGTCGTGATGGGCCTTCAAGATCGCGTCTTCTACGATGCCAAGGTGGTCACTCAGTTGATGCAACGAATAGCGGACGTTCGGCGTGTAGACATTCCTCATGCGGGACATATGCTGCCGCTGGAAGTGCCGGGTGACCTTATACGAGAACTTGTAAAGTTCGCCGCAGATCTGTAGTTCAGTTATACACCTCTAGGTCCCTCACCAACATTTTTGCACTGGCCCCTTGATGCTAAGTTCGCTGCGAACTGCCCTGTTTCATGCACTCAATCGCCGATTTTTCTTCGGCTGGGTAATTCTCGCGGTCACCTGCTTTGTCATGATTGGCACCGGGCCTGGCCAGTCGCATCTAATTGGGCTTTATTTCGAAGACATCAGCCGTGAAATGACTTTTTCGTTTGCCGCCGACTGGATGGGTGGTAACCGTCAGACAGCGGTCACCTTCGCTTATGGTGGCGCTACCTTCCTGGCCGCGTTCCTCCTGCCCTATGTGGGAAGATTGCTCGATCGTTATGGTCCGACTGTAATCCTTTCTGGAGCCATCGTGAGTCTGGCTGCTACAGCAGCGCTTTTCAGCCTGGCTCGTGAATGGACTGTGGTTGCTATTGCATTTGGTTTTCTTCGGTTTCTGGGTCAGGGATCTCTGATGCTGGTATGCGTCAACATGGTCTCACAGTGGTTCGACAAAAAGCGAGGATTCGCGCTGGGCATCATGTCCCTCGGATTTCCGCTGTCTATGGCTATGCACCCCCCAATCTGTCAGTGGCTGATCGATCTGGTCGGGTGGCGAACCTCGTGGGTGTGGCTAGGTGTCAGCACCCTAGTTTTATTTCTACCGCCGATCCTGCTTTTGGCTCACAGCAAACCTGAACTCCTCGGCCTTAAACCCGATGGCGTCAGTGCGAACAGTGGTACTGCTCCAGGTTCCGGGAAAGAAACAAAAATATGGGGCCTGACTCGGGGCGAGGCTTTGCGCACATCAACGTTTTATATCATCACTGCCGGCCTGACTACCTTGTCCATGCTGGTCACCACACTGCATGTATTTTTTAGAGGCATATTGACCAGTCATGGTCTGGAGCCACAGACCGCCACATTGATGTTCACTGTTACTGGGATCACAGCAGCTGTCTCAATGCCCATTGTGGGTCAAATGCTGGATAAGTTCCGCACCGACTGGATGTTCTGCGGTGGCCTTTTGATAATGGTCGCGTCCCTGGTCTCGGTTACTTTTGTCAGCGACTTACCCAGTGCGGTCGTTTTTGCAATTATTTTTGGTATTAACAACGGTGTCACAATGACATTTTTCGGCTTTCTATGGCCGCGCTATTTTGGACGGCGGCATCTTGGCAGTATCCAGGGTGTCGGACAAATGGTGGGTATTGTAGGCGCTTCGATTGGAGCGATTCCGTATGCCATCGCCTACGACCGCGCGTGGGATCTTGATCTCACCCTCAGAATACTGGCGCTGATGCCCTTGGTATTTGCAGGCGTTGCTTTATTTCTTCGTGAACCGAAACGCGATACCGCTGACTGAATTCGGCTAATTAGCCAGACTCACCTTTGTAGCAGGGTAGGACCTAGCAATACTCACCGGTAATCTCGGCTCCAAAGATCTTTCAGCATCTCAGTTACTGATCTCGATAAAGAGCCCATTTGGGTTGCCTGAACAGCTTCTTGCAGGTGAGACAATTCCGCGAGCCCAATTACCGCGCCATGGATCGCGTCTTGATCCAGCACGAAACGCAGAGCTTTTTGAGCATCAGACCCGTCCATCTCGGCTAATACCTCACGGGCCATATCCGCTCGTTTTAGTTCGCTGTCATAGTCCGAATTTCGCGTGACCGGTATCTCTCGTCCATGCTGCACACGACTGGCAAGGATTCCGGCGGCATACACCCGAATACCCAGTACGCCAACATTAAATTGCTGACACGCTTTGAGTAAGCCCGTGTAGTTGTCGCTGTGCCAGTGCCCCTCAATGTCGAATCCGGCGCTGGGATTGATCAAGTTGTAATACACCTGTGCCGTATCAACCCGGTCGCTTTGAATCACTGCACGGCAGGCATCGGCATCGCCTAAAGCCGTAAAGCCGACGAAATCTGTCAGACCTTCCGCCCGAATTCTATCAAGCGCATCGAGCACACCATCTGATCTCATTACTTCGTTGAGAGGAAGCTGTTGATGACCATTTCCCAGTTGATTATGCAATTGAACCAACGGGACAGAGGTCATTTGCAATCTACGCAGGCTTTGATCCAGCGACCGTCGAATCTGCCCCGTGTAATCATCGCCTTTGGGGTCGACTCTGAACTTGGTAGACACTTGGGGACGTTCCTTTTCCGGCAGTTCACTTAACAACCCGCCGACCACCTCTTCAGACTGGCCATTCCCATATGAAGCTGCCGTGTCGATCCAGTTAACACCTGACTGAATTGCCAACTGAATCGCATCATGCCGAGTTTCATCGCTGGCATGCAGTAGAATTCCGCCGACAAATCCGCCACCAAAGACCAGTTCAGAAATCTGCAGACCGGTCCGCCCAAGGGAGCACTGCTTCATGGCATCATCTCCTGATGAGAAAAATATTATGCGTTGTTTAAAAGATTGATTTCGACCCTGCCGTAACTCTCAACCTCGACCTGAACGTGGCTACCGGCACCAACAGACGTAGGATTTCCGCAGACACCTGTGGTCACAAACTGACCCGCGAATAGATCGATCCGCCTTTGTGATACGTGGTTAACCAGCCAGGCTAATGCACACCTGGGATCGCCCAGCGCATCAGAACCACTGCCTTGCGTAGCCAACACCCCGTCTAACCAAAGCGATATTTTTTGACTGGCAAGATCGTCACCGCGCCAATCACACTCGATTTTTGGACCCAGTACAAAGAGATTGGCACAGGCGTTATCCGCAATTAGCTGGGGTGCCCCTGCTTGTGCAAACAGCTCATAACGAGAATCAGGAAGCTCTATGCCTAGGCGTAGCGCTCCGACACAAGCCATGATCTCATCAATATCGTAGGACATTTCCCGAGCTGGCAGATTGGCAGAAAATTCGAAGACAAATTCCGCCTCTGCTGCCTGCATCAGATTTCCTGTCATGTCAGCTGTACCTGCAGAATCGAGAACACAGGAAGCACCAAGCTGTCCTGCAATCGGGTGAGCGATACCGATATGATTCTGGCCTGCCAGACTGGTTGCCGCGACTTTCCATCCAGCAACGGCGTCTCGGGCAGCCACAATATCCTGTATCTGATAACCCTGCTCAAGATCGGCCGGCTGAACCGCCGGAGGCAACATTGCCATTCGCTGCCCGTCCTGACAGGCTCGAATTAGCAACTGAGCAGCTTGTTGTAGATCGTCTGTAATCATCAGTCGGCTAGGGGATAGTCAACGGCTAAGTCCCAGTACGAGAAACTGAGCCGTATTGTACTGTTGATCTATACTAAACACAGCGCGCGGAACCTACTCTGGCTTGCCTGTGCAGCTACGATAATGTGCTCAACACTTTACGGAGAACATCCATGACAGAAACATCCAGACGCCTCAGAAGCCGAGAATGGTTTGATATCTCCGGCGATCCCAGTGCAACCGCCACCCATATCGAACGGTATACCAATTTCGGCATTTCCGCCGCAGAACTTCGCTCCGGCAATCCAATAATCGGAATTGCACAAACGGGTAGTGATTTGGTGCCCTGCAACAGGATACATGTTGACTTGGTACGCCGGATCCGCGACGGCATCCGGGAGGCCGGCGGCATTGCCATGGAGTTTCCTGTTCACCCTATACAGGAAAGTGGTAAAAGGCCCACGGCGGCGCTGGATAGAAACTTGCAGTACCTCAGTCTGGTAGAGGTCCTTTTCGGTTATCCGCTAGATGGCGTCGTGCTGACGACTGGCTGCGACAAGACCACCCCCGCTATGTTAATGGGCGCTGCAACTGTAGATATTCCAGCAATCGCACTGTCTGGTGGTCCCATGCTCAATGGCTACTGGCGTGGGAAACTCGCCGGGTCGGGCACCATCCTATGGGAAGCCCGAAAACTTCTGGCTGAAGGTGAGATCGACGACGAAGAATTCATACAGCTAGTCGCTGATGCCACGCCCTCCCCCGGCCATTGCAACACGATGGGTACTGCCACAACGATGAATTCGCTTGCCGAAGCACTTGGCATGTCTTTGCCAGGCAGTACTGCCATTCCAGCACCTCATAAAGAACGGGCCGAAACCGCCTATAAAACCGGCCTTCGAATTGTCGAGATGGTAGAAGAGGATCTAACGCCGTCGAAAATTTTGACACGAGACGCCTTCGAAAACGCAATCGTTGTTAACTCGGCAATCGGCGGCTCTACCAATGCGCCCATTCACTTGAACGCGATTGCCCGTCACGCCAACATCGAACTTGATATCAGTGAATGGGAAACAATAGGGCTGGCTGTCCCCTTGTTGGTTAACCTGCAGCCTGCGGGCGAATACCTTGGCGAAGCCTACCACCAGGCAGGTGGTGTACCAGCCGTTATGCACGAACTACTAAAAGCCGGCCGACTGCACGGCAGTTGCATGACGGTCGCTGGATCGACCGTTGAAGAGAACTGTGTCAACACACCACCGTTGAATACCGATGTGATTAGATCCTATGAAAGCCCAATGATGGAAAACGCTGGATTTGCTGTCCTAAAAGGCAACGTGTGTGAGGCTGCAATTATGAAAACATCGGTAATCAGCGATGAATTCAGGCAACGCTATCTTTCAGAGCCGAATCAGGAAAACGTATTTGAAGTTCGCGCTATCGTCTTCGAGGGCCCGGAGGATTACCACAAAAGAATCAATGACCCGGCCCTGGACGTCGATGCACACTGCATTCTCGTGATCCGTGGTTGTGGTCCAGTCGGATATCCTGGGTCAGCCGAAGTCGTTAATATGCAGCCGCCTGATGCTCTAATCCGGAAAGGCATTCGTGAGCTACCCACACTGGGTGACGGTCGCCAGAGCGGTACTTCCGGCAGCCCTTCCATTCTCAACGCCTCGCCTGAGTCGGCAATTGGTGGCGGACTGGCATTACTGCAGACAGGGGATACGCTAAAAATTGACCTCAACCGGGGCACGCTGGACGTTCTAATTCCTGATGAGGAACTTGCTGCACGCACGGCTTCGCTCGAAAACCAATTCCCTGAACACCAAACACCCTGGCAGGAGATCTACCGCGATACCGTAGGGCAACTGTCTACCGGGGGTATAATTGAACTGGCCACAAAATATCACAAACTCAGGAATATTGTGCCGCGTCACTCACATTAACCGACACAATGTTCAGCGTTCGACTCTGTCGTGTGGTTGGCCGGTCGATAGAAAGGTTTTAATGTTTTCGATGACTCGTAGACCCATTTCATCACGCGTCTCCGTCGTAGCTGTCCCCACGTGAGGTGACAGCAGAACATTATCAAGGCTAGTCAGGTGTTCGCCCACAACCGGTTCGCTGACAAATACATCCAGGCCGGCGCCGGCGATCTTGCCCTGAATAAGTGCATCAGACAATGCCACTTCGTCCACCACTGCCCCCCGTGCGGTATTAATTAACACCGCGCTGGGTTTCATTTTGGATAGTGCGGTGGCATCTATCAGGTTCCGGGTCTGTTCCGTCAGCGGACAATGCAAAGAGACAACATCGGATATTTCCAGCAGTTCATCTAAGGTGGCGCAATAGCCAGCATCACACTCCATTTCAGCCTCGGGTTTTGGACTCCGGCTGTGGTAAACCACTGGCATCCGGAAAGCCCTGGCACGGCGTGCAACTGCAGCTCCGATTCCGCCCAGCCCAATAATACCCAACGTTTTCCCCCAGACCCTGCTGCCGGAGTTAGGATCATCGATGCTTAAACCCTCCCAGCTGCCGGTTCTGATCAGGGTGTCACCCTGGACCAGGCGGCGGCACAATCCGAGCAGCAGAGCAAATGTCATATCAGCTGTTTCTTCCGTCACAACGTCCGGGGTGTTGGTCACCACGATACCGCGTGCCGCTGCCGCTGCAATATCGACATGTTCGGTGCCTGCACTGATACAGGCAATCAGCTTTATGGAATTGGGAAGACTAGCAATGAATTTCGCATCCAGGCGGTCACCGCCCCACGGACACAGTACAGTGGCCCCCTCACACCGTAGTCGAACCTCGTCCAACGAAAGTGATTGATCCTCCTGGTTGAGGCGAGCGTCGAACTGCCTGGCCAATTCATCGCAGGCGTGTTTTGTCCATCTTCGAGTTGCCACAACCACCGGTGTCGCCATTCTTGTCTCCTTTCTACTTGTATATCTCAACCGATGTAGGGATAAAATATATCGAGCGTATCAACTTACCTGAACTGGGTACGACGGGGTTTCACCTGGCAGGTTACACACCACTGGAACCAAAATTTAGCACCGTTTGCAAACTGGCCAGACGATAGCCAGCCTCGGAACCTTGCCAGACACGACAGTTCAGGTACAGTGGGGTATTCTCGCACGGCATCTAACTCAACAACAATTCGGAGTCATGAATATGGGTTCTGATAAAAAGACAGCAATCATCACTGGGGCAGGTTCAGGCGTTGGCCGGGCCGCAGCACTGGCGCTCTATGCGCAAGGCTATGCAGTGGCACTCGCCGGGCGTCGATCCGACACACTCAAAACAACCGTAGATCTCGCTCAGGACGACGGCGAACGCACCCTGGTCGTGCCCACAGATGTCAGCGACCCTGAGTCGGTCAGAAATTTATTCGAAAACACCCGCAACCAGTTTGGCCGCGTTGATGTGCTTTTCAACAACGCCGGACTCGGTGCACGACCTGTTTCGCTCGAAGAACTCACCATCGAGGAATGGCAAAGCGTTGTTGATGTCAATCTGACAGGGGCTTTTTTGTGTACACAGGCAGCATTCCGGGTGATGAAGGCACAACAGCCTCGCGGTGGTCGAATTATTAATAATGGGTCGGTGTCCGCTTACGCCCCCCGACCGAACTCCGCGCCTTATACGGCCACCAAGCATGCAATCAGTGGACTAACGCGCTCGACATCGCTCGATGGTCGTGCCTACAACATAGCCTGCGGACAGATTGATATCGGCAATGCCCTCACCGAGATGACAGAAAAAATGTCCGCCGGCGTCGCACAGGCCAGCGGTGATGTAGCTGTGGAACCAACGATGAACGTCGATGATGTCGGGCGCGCCGTCGTTTATATGGCCGATTTACCCCTGGATGCCAACGTACTATTCATGACGGTAATGGCGACCAATATGCCCTTTGTTGGCCGTGGCTGACTGACCCCACGTAGCGTTAGGAAACGGGGTCGTTACGTCCCGACAGTCAATGGATCCACTAGTCTTTTCAGCGCCGCCAATGTGCTCAACACAACAATTTTGCCGGTCCTGGGATTTTCATCGGTTGGAACATTCTCTATCTTGAGTTCAAAACGGGCGCTGTCAGATTCCACTGTGATGGAGTGCGTGTTTCGACTGACTGCCGGATCGGCCCAAACTTCAAGCCAGGTCTGGTCAGGCCCGATACCGGCGAGTCCCAAAGCAGCGGCCACATTGACATTGGCTGGAAAGGCCGCCACGCCATCTCTTGCAGAACCTTCAAACACTTTCAGCGGTTGCTCGACAGAGTTCAGATCTATCTGATATTTTTCGATGTGCGGGGCCCCTGCTAGGCCGACAGGGGGTTTTCGAGTGACTATGGTTACCCGTGTGATTTCGCCCAAGGCGGCTGCACGGACAGCATCAAGACCCAATACGGCCCCGCTGGGAACATTAATGCGTGCACCAGTGGCTTTTGCCATCTCGACCAGGTACCAGTTAGCAAGTAACCCCCCAACACTGACCGGAATCAATACTTTCCCCAGGCGTACTACCGGCTCGGCAACCTGACTAAACACTGCAGCGGGCGCGCATTCGACCACCACATCACAGTCTTTCGCAAGTTCAGATAATGTTACGACCGGAACCCGCTGTCGAAAGCCACTCAATCTAAGGCGGGCCGCGTCTTTGTCACGCGCTGATACTGCCGTCAGCAACAAGTCCTCGATCCCTTCATCCAAACGGCGTGCCAGCGCCAAACCAATAGCGCCGAGGCCACCGATTCCAATCTTTAGCGGCGCTCTATGCAGTGTGCTCACGCTGCCCAACTCCGGCTATTACGTTGGCCGGCAACCGCCAGCCCGAACGTGCCCTTCGCCAAATCAGATATACACTGATCGCAACCAACACGACACCCAAACTGGACCTGAAAGTACCCCCCATCATAAAGACCGGAACCGACATAAGCACCATTGTTAACAAGTTTGGCCTGTGACACAAGGTAAGAGATTATTCCTTCTGGTCGGACAATTGATCGACTATATGACGAGCAATAGGGAAACACGAGGTAGCAGCTGGGGATGGCGCATTACAGACAATCAAACTGTTACCCGTATGATGAAACAGGAAATCGTCGATCAATTGCCCATCAGTACTGACCGCCTGGGCACGAATGCCTGGTGGATAGGGTTGCAGATCACCCAACTGCACGCTGGGACTGTACTTCTGCACTTCCTTCAGATAACTCGGCTTCCAGAGGCCTTTTTTGAGTTCCTGCATTGCAGCCGAAAGATTTTTCCAGACGACTCTCCGGAATCCTGGGAACCTGAACATCTCTATTGCGTCTGTAAATGTAAATGCGAAACGACTGTAGCCCTCACGTGAAAAATTGACTACAGCATTCGGGCCCACGGTCACTGAGCCATCAATCATCCGTGTCAGATGGACGCCTAGAAAAGGCAGTGCCGGATCCGGGATGGGATAGATAAGATGCCGGATGATCTGATTATGGTGCGCCGCCAGACGATAATAATCCCCCCGAAACGGAACAATCTGAAAATCTGGCTCGCCACCCAGGAGCCGAACCAAACGATCTGCCATCACACCACCACACGCAATCAGCTTGCGGGCCGACAACCTGCGATCATTACAACAGACAACGACATTGTTTTCGGATTCGGTCAAAGCATGAACGGCACTTCCGTACAGGATTTCACCGCCGTCGAGCTTGATCAGTTCAGCGAGCCTGTGACAAATCGCGGTATAGCTAACGATTCCCGTGGAAGGCACGCGAATTGCTCTAAGTCCGGAAATATTTGGTTCGGCCTCAGCCAACTGATTATGATCCAGAACCTCGATTGTCAGCCCGTTCTGTTTAGATCGTTCGATCAGCACCTGCATACGCTCGACTTCGGTTGGGTTAGTCGCGACTAACAGTTTTCCGCATTCGTTGAACTCGATGTCATGTTCCAGGCAAAATGATTTAATAGCGCGGTTTCCTTCAAAACAAAACTGTGCCTTCAAGCTGCCTGGCGTGTAATACACGCCTGCATGAATCACACCACTGTTGTGGCCGGTCTGGTGATACGCCGGCACCTGTTCTTTTTCGATAACACAGACGCGACTGCCTGGATAGCGCTGTTGCAATTCCCGTGCAGTGCTCAGACCCAGGATACCTGCACCTATCAGCAGAAAATCATAATCTGTCACAAACCCTCCTCCGGGTTAATCGGTATAGGTACAGCTCATACCACTTCAATAAGCTTCATGAACCATGAAGATTGTCCTCTGACAACTCTGCAGCACACAAATCAGGCACTGTGCCAACGTCCACCGAGCACCCTGGCATCACCGGCCAGCCGCGTATTGCCTGTACGGATAAGACCTTCCACATCGGTGAACTCGAAACTGCCCTCATCCAGATGCAAAACGGTCGCATCGCCCGGACTGCCCGGCACTAAAGATCCCAGTTCAGGTCGGCCGATGGCAGCAGCCGGACCACTGGTACTGGCTGCGATGACATCATTCAAAGAAACCCCGAGTGCTAGAAACTTTGACAGCGTGTTGAGTTGACTCTGCGCACTGCCGTCTATGCTCAACACATGCACATCACTTGAAATGCAATCGGGCAAAAAACCGGCGCTAATCATTGCTTCGGCCGTGACAAATCCGAACGAACCCCCTCCGTGTCCAATATCGAATATCACACCCCGCTCCCTTGCCGCAATGATTTCTTCCCGAACAGCACCATCACGCATTCTGGCTGGCGCGTTAGGAAACGGACGAAAACAGTGCGTCAGAATATCGCCTTTACGCAGGCGGGAGACGACTTCCAGGCGACTGGGAGGTGGGTTGTCGAGATGGCACATCACGGGCAGACCCAACTCATCTGCCACTTCCAATGCCAGATCCAGCGGCGCTGGACCTTGGCCGTCGCTTGCCGTCATGCCCACCCGAACTTTTATCCCAACGATGTCGTCGGGATAACGCGATGCAATGTTTAGACAGGCGGCAGGATTCAACAGTCGCAGGTCGCCGCACTCTCCGACCATGATCTCCCTACTGAACGCAAATATGCCCGGGTATGAAATATTGAGAAATGCAAGAATCCTCGTGTCGGCAGGTTCGATAACATGCTTTAGAAAACCGGTAAAGTTCCCCGGACCGGCAGTTCCCGCATCAATCAATGTACTTAAACCGGACGCCTTTGCATATGCATCCGGTTCAATACCGATTGCTGCACCGCCCCAGTAAACATGCGTGTGTAGGTCAATCAGTCCTGGGACAACCAACCGACCCGTCAGATCGTGACTCTCTAGTGCCTCGCTGGCAGGGATAGTATCCCGAATAATGGCAACATTACCGTCTTTGAAAGCAAGATCACAGACCTTGTCGAGACCTGCCTGAGGATCGATCACGCGTGCCTGTTTCAAAACCAGATCGTACATCGATGAGTCTCCCTGCCCGAGTGGGCTGTCTGGTGTACAGTGTGTAAACTCACGGACTGACATATCCGTAAAAACGACCACCTGCGCGGTCACCCAACACACTGCGGGGTTATTTCGTATATTCAAGGGAGAGTTTGACATGATTCTTGATTCCTACGAAACACTGCATTGCGACGCCGGCTGGCGAAAATTCTCATTTCTGCGGCTGGTGGCACAAGATGGTACAACTGGAATTTCTGAATACAACGAATCCTACGGCAGTCCGGGCCTCACGCAGGTCATCGAAGGGCTGCTGCAATGGGTCATTGGCAAACATGTACTCGCGCACGAGCGGATCTCTACCGAACTCTATGCCCGTACACGGCAAGCACACGGGGGTATCGCCCAACAGGCCATTGCCGCCATTGAAAATGCCCTGGTAGACCTCAAAGCACGGCACCTGGATGTGCCGGTCTATGAACTCTTGGGCGGCATGATCCGGGAGAGACTGCCGCTATATTGGTCACACTGTGGCACCTACCGGCTCGCGCAAACAGCCCACCATCTTGACAAACCCCCGGTCAATTCACTGGACGATCTGACTCGCTTGGGTGCAGAAGTTGCCGCTGGGGGTTTCAGTGCTCTGAAAACAAATATTTTTCTTTTTGACGGGACACCACGGATGCACCAACCGGGGTTCGCCAGAGCACCGGGCTGGCCGGCACTGAATGCCGATCGTCAGATCATCCGGTCCCTTCGTAATCAGCTCGAGGCGTTCCGGGCCGGCGCTGGCCAGGATACCGGGATCATGCTCGACCTTAACTTTAACTACCGTACCGAGGGCTATCTCGCTGTTACGCGTGCGCTCGATGACCTGAACTTGGACTGGTTCGAGATCGATATATATGATCCGGCAGCACTGTCACTGATTCGCAGGGCCGCCAAGACCCCGATTGCATCCTGCGAGTCATTGTTCGGACTTCGAGGCTATCGCCCGTTCTTTGAACACCAGGCGATGGATGTCGCAATCGTGGACGTACCGTGGAATGGCATATGGCAATCTCTGAAGATCGCAGCACTGGCTGAAAGCTTTGAGGTCAATGTGGCGCCGCACAACTTTTATGGCCATTTGTCGACGCTGATGAGCGCCCACTTCTGCGCTGCAATTCCGAATTTTCGGATCATGGAAATCGACATCGATGATGTCTCCTGGAAAGACGATATCGTTACCCATACCCCGGACATTGTCGATGGGGAACTCAGACTCTCCGACAGACCCGGCTGGGGCACAGATCTGAATGACGACGCGATCCGTCAACACCCCGCCGTGGCAACGGGCCGTGAAGAATTTGAGCGAGGAATGGGCTGATTTGATTACAGCTCGATCCATCTGGTTCAGATGATCCCGCCAAAGCTACTCTAAGGCAGGCTTAATCAAGATGAATCAAGCCCCCGACTGGCTGTCCCTCACTCAAGAGGAAACGATCGATCCAGCCTTGGCGATCTGTGACCCTCATCACCACCTGTGGCGCAATCGGCCCAACAGCTTGCCCAGCACCTACCTTCTGGATGATTTTCTCTCCGATATCCATACCGGTGAGCATAATATTGTCTCTAGCGTTTTTATTGAATGCGGCACAATGTTCAGTGCCGATGGGCCTGTTGACCTGCGACCGGTCGGCGAGACTCAGTTTGCCAGTGACATGGCAGCCATGAGCGCTTCCGGCCTGTACGGGCCAACACGGGTCGCGGCGGGCATTGTTGGCACCGCTTTTCTGAGTGCTGGGGACAGTGTTGCCTCAGTGCTTGATGCCCAGCTAGAAGCCGGGGGAAACCGCTTCAAGGGCATTCGTCTGGCTGCCGCAAGGGATGATGACCCTTTAGTGCCTGATCACAGGACCAGTCCGGGTCAAGGCTTGTACACGGACAAAATGTTTCAAGAGGGATTTGCCCATCTGGCACCGCGCAACCTGAGTTTCGAAGGGTGGTGCTACCACACCCAGATTCCCGAACTTACCCAACTGGCAAGTGCCTTTCCGGATACCACAATCATTCTGAATCACTTTGGCGGACCACTGGGTGTCGGGCGCTACGCTGACCGGCCGGATGGTGTTTTTTCTGAGTGGTGCAAAGCAATTGGGCCACTGTCGGAACGCCCAAACGTCTATGCCAAGCTCGGGGGTCTGAACATGGAAATCAATGGTTTCGACTGGCACACTCGCAGTAAACCGCCAGGAAGTGAGGAACTCCTCACAGCCACCCGCCGTTACTACGACCACACGATTGATCTGTTTGGGACTGATCGTTGTATGTTCGAATCGAACTTTCCCGTCGACCGAATCAGCTGCAGCTACAATGTATTGTGGAACGCTTTCAAAAAGTTGACAGCAGCCTATTCACCGGCAGAGAGGCTGCAGCTTTTTCACGGTACTGCAGTGAAAGTCTACCGCTTGAACCGACCGAGCCCTGCCAACCCTAATGTTCACCCATCATCGAGCGCCTTGAATTCAGCCGGCGGCGCATAGAACGGCACCGACACAAGAATTTTATTTTCCTGGGCAATGAGATAGCCGGCCTCTGCACTGACCTGCAGATACTTCTGCCATCCAGAGTCCGCCTGCATCGAAGCGCGTTTCCGAGCCCGGTCGGTGATATCGGCATATGCCCAGATGTGGACATAAGTATTTACGTTACCCACTTCAGTTCCTGCGTAGACGATCGGCTGACCCAGATGTCGGGTCTGCACATCCCAGCCGTGCTCCTCGTACAATTCAAGCTGCTTCTTGATCGTTCCTGCCTTAACCGTATATGTTCTATGATCGAATATCATTTTTATTCCCCTAAGTTTTCAAATCAAGCAAATATCTGCCGGTCTGAACTTTGGCTTAGTCTTTGTACTTTGATCGCTTGTCCTTGATCATCTGGAAAACAATCAGGACAACAGCTATACCAAAACCCAGATAGAGCCACTGCTTACTATCCGTTATCATCAAACCGACCACACCCAGTGCAAAGAAAAAACAACCCAGCGTAGTACCGTTAAGCATATTGCTCACCTTGTGGAAATACCTGACCAGACACTGAAACAACATGCATTGAATGACTGCATATATTCATGGTGTCTATGAGGTCTCAGGGTAACCGAGTTCCCGCACTGGGTTCAAGAATTGAAAAACTGGAACGCTTCCCACGAGACAGTCCCGAAAGCGAAGATTATGACGAACACACCACCGCAATTTCATTCACGTAGAATGCCACACTACGAACTCACCGCCAATAAGATTGGCAGGTAACTTATCGATATGACTGTCACTACATCCAAAAACACCTATGCCACGGTTTCAATGAAAGGCGGAGGCTACTACAGCCAAAGGACTCGCGGCGCCAAGGATGTTATCGATAGTGCTGTAGGCATGCTGGAAGATGCTGTAGCTGCACTGCCTGCCCGTATAAAGGAACACAGCATCCAGATCGCTGATTACGGTGCGGCAGACGGTGGAACCTCTAAACATGCCATCTATCGAACTATATCTGCCTTGAGAAAACGTTACCCCCAACATCAGGTCGCAGTCACGTATTCCGATCTTCCCGGTAACGACTACTCCACGCTATTTCGAAACGTCACCGGCGTCAACGACGACAGTGGAGACAACTACCTCAAAGATTTTGACAATATCTTTGTAAATGCATGTGGCACAGGCTTCCACAGGCAGTTGATGCCAGACCAAACTCTGGACATCGGGTTTTCAGCGACCGCTATGCATTACGTATCTGAAAAGCCGTGCCAGGTCCCCAACCATGTGCATATGGTTGGGGCATCGGGCAGTGCACTCGACGCATTTTCACGCCAGGCGAGAGACGACTGGAACCAGATCCTACTGTCACGGGCAGCTGAACTTAAGCCAGGCGGGCGATTGGTATTCATGAACTTTGGCATTGACGAAGACGGGCGTTACCTTGGCAATACCGGTGGCATTAACATGTTCAACACCTTTAACGATATCTGGCATGAACTCCACGAAGAGGGACTGATTACCCATGACGAATGGGTTGATGCGACTTTTTCACAGTTTTACCGTACACGGGAGGAATTCTGTGCACCGCTGGTGGACCCCTCTTCCGAGGTTTACCAGTCGGGACTCCGATTGGTATCCGCCCACACTGATATTGTGAAATGCCCCTACCGTGCTGCTTATGAAGCAGCCGGCGGAACTATGTCGACCCAGGAATTTGCCACCAGTTATATTCCAACCTTACGCTCCTGGAGCGAAACCGTATTTGCCACGGCGCTGGATTCTTCCCGACCCGAGGATGCGCGTGCAGCACTCGTTGACCAGTTCTATCAGCGCTACGAAGACAGGGTAGCCGCAGACCCAACCGGCCACGCCATGGACTATGTTCATTGCTATCTCGCTATAGAAAAAATTTCCTGATATACAGCACTGCTGCCGATTTAGTATTTTCCGCGATGGTGTCTTAGTATGCGCAAATTGTCGAAAACAAATGGCTTTAACATTTGGACATAACTTCCAGTAAAGAACTTGCAGGTCAGTGTCTGGAATTTATTCGCCAGTTCGACTCTGTACTGATAGGCACCAGCGATATCACCGGAGAGCCGGATGTCAGTTATTCACCGGTTATTTATCACAGCAGTAGGTTCTATATCTTGATCAGCCAACTTTCCCCGCACACAGGGCATCTGTATCAGCGCCCTACCGCAGCGCTGTTATTCATCGAAGATGAGCGGGATTCAGAGCAGATCTACGCTCGTAGACGGTTGAGCTTTTCCTGCTCGGCCCAGCCTTGTAAACGAGACCAGCAAACCTGGCAGACCCTGATTCCTCTGTTCCGAAACCGCTTTGGTCCGATTATTGACACATTGACGGGTTTAAATGATTTTGTGTTGTTTCAACTTCAGCCCACCCAAGGTAGGTGGGTGACTGGATTCGGTCGCGCCTACGGCTTCAGTGGAATGGACTTTCGGGAGCCAAAACACCTCGGTGGTGGTTCTGCCAATGAGACTTCAAGCACCTGACCTGGCAACCTGCATCATACGGATTGTTAGGTTTAGTTGGTTTTTGTCGACTACTTTCGGTGGACCGACTTCGCCTGACGTTTGCTGATCGGTCTGGCGGAACGAGGCGTACTTGCCTCATCTGAAACCTCTCCCAGCAACTCCGACAGTTCATCGGCATACAGTGGCCGGTGGTCTCCCGGTTTAAGGTCCCGCGGCAAGCTGACACCACCATAACGTATTCTGATCAAGCGATTAACCGTACAGCCGATCGCCGACCACATGCGCCGGACCTCCCGGTACCGGCCTTCGCGAAGCACAACATCGTACCATCGGTTGGTTCCCCCGCCACCCCGTACTCGAACACGTTCAAAACGACACAGGTCACCCGACAGAGTAATGCCTTTTCTCAAACGATCGATACGCTCCTGGCTTGCCTCACCATGAATGCGGCACCGGTATTCCCGCTCCATTCCACCCGAGGGATGCATCAATCGATGTGCCAAATCACCATCAGTGGTAAAAAGTAGCAGGCCAGACGTATTGATATCCAGCCGACCCACGCTGATCCAACGCGCAGAACGCAGCCGGGGCAAGTGATCGAACACCGTTGGCCTTCCCTTGCTGTCTGCGCGCGTACATATCTCGCCGATGGGCTTGTGGTACACAATGATTCGAGGCGCTGCTCGTGGGCCGACTCTAACGCGATGCGATTGCTGGTCTATTGCAATCAAATCACCATCACTGACTGTTGAACCCAAAACGGCTTTTCGACCATCCACTTCGATCCGTCCTTCCCGGATCCAGTTTTCAATCTCCCGCCGCGACCCCAACCCCCGACGGGACAAATACTTCTGAATTCTTTCAGCCAATACGGTCAGCAACAGGTTGCGTTGAGGTATCTGAGTCGATCGGTCGGTCGACATCGGCGACTGGATTCTCGTCACTATCGATTGATTCCTCGAAATCACGTACAGCGGGCTCCGCCTCCTCTGAAGATGTCTGTCGCGGTTCTGGCAGCAGAATATTAAGATCTTTCGCGATTTCAGCAAGATCTCGCTGATCAGCCAGTTCAGGCAGCTGCTGGATCGACGCGAGATTGAAATACTCAAGAAAATCAGTCGTCGTACCGTAAAGCGCTGGTCGGCCCGGTACCTCCCGCTCTCCCATCTGTCTTACCCACCCACGCTCCAACAAAGCGCGCATGATGTCGGTTGACACGGCCACGCCTCTGACCTCTTCGATATCACCACGAGTCACTGGCTGCCTGTAGGCAATAATAGCCAGTGTTTCCAGCAACGCTCGGGAATACCTGGGCGGTCGCAACTCTCTTAAGCGCCGTAAAGCGCTCGCATATTTAACCTGCGTCTGGAAACGGTAGCCGTTTGCAATGCTGACCAACTCTATGCCTCGACCGTGGTAGTCGGATGCCAGTTGATCGAGGATAGCATTGAGCTCATCCGCGGCTGGGGCATCGTCAGGCTTAAACATTCCCCGAAGATCCTTGATTGACAATGGTTCTTCGGCTGAAAACAGCGCCGCCTCAACCGTGTTACTGATTTCTGTTTTATTCTTCATCTTTCTTTTGATTTCACATGGATTGGTGCGCTGGGGTCATTCTGAATAACGATGAGCACCCCATCGCGCACCAGTTCGAGCACTGCGATAAAGCTCACCACCAACCCCATCCGCCCTTCGTCTGGATCAAAAAACTCCTTTAAATCTACATATTCTCCGCTGCGGACTCGATTCATTATGCGGCTCATACGATCTCGAACGGAAAATGTTTCCGGCACCAACTGCAGGTGCTGTCGACGGTGGGCACTGAGCATGGCCGCCTTCATTGCCGCGACCAGGTCGTTCAGATCAACTCGTGATTCGATCTTTGGTGGGTCCGGGTCATCGATCCGAGCGTAGGCAATATAAAGGTCGCGCTCAAGACGAGGACGGGAGTCCAACTGCTCTGCCGCACCTCGGAACCGCTCATACTCCTGCAGACGGCGAACGAGAACCGCACGGGGATCTTCGGCATCTTCATCTTCAATCTCGGGTCGGGGTAGCAGCATTCGCGACTTTATCTCTGCCAGCATTGCCGCCATCACCAGATATTCCGCGGCAAGATCAAGGTGCAGTCGCCGCATCAACTCGACGTATTCCATGTACTGACGAGTGATCTCTGCAACCGGAATATCCAGTATGTCGATATTCTGCTTACGGATCAGATAAAGCAGCAGGTCGAGTGGTCCCTGAAATGCCTTAAGAATGACCTCAAGTGCATCAGGTGGGATGTAAAGATCCTCAGGCCAGCTTTGAAGCGCTTCACCGGCAACCAGTACGGGCGACCGTTGGCTCTGCTTAGGCTCTGCAGGCAATTGGTCTGGCTGTTCAGCCATAGCGAACAGAGGTAAGGATTTCAAGCGCGCGTGGGCGTACTGTATAGAAGATTGCACTCACGGCCGGTAATTGTAACCGCTTCCACCTCCGGTATCGAAACCTTAATCATCTTTTGAAGCCCTTAGGGACACCATCGCCGAGTCGTTGCACACGCTGATTAAGGCATGCCTGCCTCAACGCGCTTAATCGCCCTCGACCCGGAACGGTTATATCTCCCTCGATTTCGGCCAGCGGTTCCAGTACAAAAAGACGTTCATGCATTCTGGGATGTGGCAGTTCCAACCGGGGAGAGGAGACTATCTGATCGGCGTACATCAGAAGATCCAGGTCGAGAGATCGCGGCCCAAACCGCTCACCATCACGAGTACGACCAAAGCGTTTCTCTATCTTCTGAAGCGTCTCGAGCAACACACAGCACCCTATCCCGCAAGATGCACGGACAACCGCGTTGATAAAATCGGGCTGATCCACATGACCCATTGGCGCTGTCCGGTAAAGCGATGATCTGGCTGTCAGTTCTAATCCAGGCTCATCGGTCAACGCGACGATTGCTCGCTCGACCTGATCAGTCGCTTGGCCCATATTCGAGCCAAGCCCAATCCAGGCCACAACATCAGACGGACTGATCGTCACGTGTGTTTCCTTTTCCTTCGAGTGCTTTTCTTACGTTGCGGCTTGCTTTGCTCCAGTCCCTGAATCACCTGTTGGACGTCAGTAGGCGGCATTTCCTGTATCTCGGTCCACCAGTCGGCGAGAGAAGCTGAAACCTCACCGGCACCGGCACGAAGAAGCAGAAAATCATAGGCAGCCCGAAACCGTCTGTGCGACAGTAAGCGCTTGATAGTCCGGGGTCGGCGCTGCTCGAGTCGTATCTGGAGTTCCCAGATCTCTATCATGACAGCACTGATCCGGCGCGGAATTGTGACGGTAGGATGCAGTTCCTGTAGTACTCTGTCTGCCGATCGATGCAGATTTTCAAAACTAGAGCGGTTTCCACCAGATTTCATATTCCAGGCCTGCTGCACCTGCCGCCACAGCAGAACAGAAAAAAGAAATGGCGAGATTACGGGTTTTCTATCTGCCACCCTTTGATCCGTATTCCGCAGCGCACAAGGGATGAGTCCGCTCTTTTTGTTGAGATCTTGTTCGCTGAAGTGACGCGTCGCTGACGGAAACAAAAATCGTAATAGACCATAGCGGTCCAGAGCTTCAAAACCAACGGCGCCATGGCCGTTGTGTAGCACCTTAATAATCTCCTCAAACAGGCGAGGTGGAGATACTGTTGTCAGTGTCCCAGCCATTCTGGGCAATAGTTTCTCCATTTTGGCGTCCAATCTAAGATTCAGCTTGGCCTTAAAGCGTACTGCACGCAGCATTCTCACGGGGTCTTCACTGAAGCGCTGCCTGGGATCACCAATGATCTCAAGCCGCCGTTCCTGGATATGAACAAGCCCGTCAACATAATCAGTCACCACCTCTTCGACCGGATCGTAGTAAAGCGCATTAATCGTGAAATCCCTTCGCAATACATCCTCTTCACGGCGCCCAAACACATTATTGGGTGGTATCTTTTTCTTCGCTCGACCCCTGCGCTGTTCCTGATTCGCTGTATCACTGCCTCTATAAGTAGACACTTCAATGACGTCGCGCCCTATCCGAACGTGCACGAGCTGAAACCTCCGGCCGATCACGCGCGCCCGTCGAAACAGTTTCTTGATCTGCTCGGGTGTTGCATTGGTCACCACGTCGAAATCTTTAGGTGGCCACCCTAAAAGCAGATCTCGCACGCAACCACCTACCATTTCAGCCTGGAACCCGCTGCCCTGGAGCGTACGGACAATGGATACCGCAGCCGGAGAGACATCGGAAATTGATAGCCCTAGATCAGAGGCTGGAACCTGACGGGCATGAAGCGCCGCACTGGAACTACCCACTGACATATCTATAAGTTGATCATCATCTATGGTGTGTACCTATGCTTACAACCCCGCACCAGCAGTGCGCAGGAGCAATCTCGTCACTGTAGCATTGCAAACGCGTATGTTAGCATTCCAGACTCGCCAATCCGGCCCAAGTGCTCCCTTCGTCTAGCGGATACTGCGGCACACCGACTGACCTAATTTTAACGACATTTCAGCAGGTCCAGTGAACCACACAGTGAGCAGAACTATATCTTTGAGGCCAAGCGCCACGTCGAATATCCCACGAGGTAGGTCGTCTATTCTTGTAATTATGGGCGTTAGTGGTAGCGGTAAAACTACCATTGGACAGTTGCTATCAGCTGAGTTGATTT
>NTKC01000002.1 GCA_002456995.1 Candidatus Thioglobus sp. MED-G25
GGTGTCGCAAGCAGCTACGGGTCGTATTGATGATGGAGCGCGTCAGCAGCGGCAGAAATGGATGGTGGAGCTACGAGAGATTGAAGCCACCAAGCTCGACAAATTGATGCCGATGTTTACTACTGATCAGAACCCAATTCATCCTTATCGGTTAGCCTATGAAATAAACGAGTTTCTTGGCGAGGATACAATCTATATCGGCGATGGCGGTGATATCGTGACCATTTCTGCTCAGGCGGTACGTCCGCGCAATCCGGGGCAGTGGATGGATCCGGGCGCGCTTGGCTCGCTTGGCGTAGGGACCGGGTTTTCTATGGCAGCGAAGCTCGCACATCCAAATAAGGAGGTAGTTTGTCTCTACGGTGATGGTGCCTTTGGTATGACAGCCTTTGACATGGAAACCGCACAACGATTCGGTGCGCCGTATCTCGCGGTGGTCGGGAACAACTCGGCCATGAATCAGATTCGTTATGGACAGCTCAGCAAGTATGGTGAGGAACGTGGTGATGTCGGGAATAAGCTCGGCGATGTGCCTTTTTCTAAGTTTGGAGACATGATTGGCGGTTATGGAGAAGAGGTCACTGAAGCTGGCCAAATTCAACCGGCAATGCAGCGTGCACGGGAAGCAATTGCAAAAACCGGCAAGTGTGCCGTAGTCAATGTCTGGGTTGATCCCAATGAATATGCGCCGGGTACTAAAGCCCAAACCATGTATAAGTAAAAATTCTTTTTAAACTTCGATAGCCTTAAAGTAGAGAGTTTCAATGTCACAACCACTCGACGGTATACGAATTCTGGATTTCACACACGTCCAGTCTGGCCCCACTTGTACCCAATTGCTCGCATGGATGGGTGCTGACGTGATCAAGGTGGAGCGCCCGGGCGTTGGTGATGCTACGCGAAACCAACTCGTCGACGTGGAAGGAGCTGACAGCCTCTATTTCACCATGCTCAATCACAATAAGCGTTCCCTGACCCTCAATTCTAAGACCGAAGCAGGCAAGGAGGTGCTAGAACGATTGGTAAGAAAATGTGATGTCCTGGTGGAGAACTTCGCCCCAGGTGCACTTGATCGGATGGGATTTGGCTGGGAACGTATCCAGGAACTTAACCCCCGAATGATCATGGCTTCGGTTAAGGGTTTCGGGCCAGGACCTTACGAGGATTGCAAGGTTTATGAAAATGTTGCGCAGTGTGCGGGCGGATCTGCGTCCACCACAGGCTTTCGCGATGGGTTGCCTATGGTTACCGGTGCGCAAATTGGTGATTCCGGCACTGGCCTACATCTGGGTTTTGGCATCCTGGCCGCGTTGTTGCATCGGGAAAAAACAGGCCGTGGGCAACGTGTGCTTGCCGCAATGCAGGATGGGGTGATTAACCTATGCCGGGTTAAGTTACGTGACCAGCAGCGCTTAAAGGCTGGCCCCCTGAAAGAGTACTCACAACACGGCGAGAATGTACCATTTGGTGAGGCCACGCCGCGTGCCGGCAACGATTCCGGCGGTGGGCAACCAGGCCGTATCCTGAAGTGCAAAGGATGGGAAACCGATCCCGATTCCTATACCTACTTCATTACTCAGGCTGCTGTCTGGAAAAATATTTGCGATGTTATCGGCAAGCCGGACTGGAAGGAAAACCCAGACTATGCAACGCCTCTAGCGCGTCTGCCACATCTAAATGAAGTCTTTTGTGCGATTGAGGATTGGACCGTGACTAAGACTAAGTTCGAAGTTATGGAAATTTGTAATCCTCTGAATATACCGGTTGGACCGATCCTTTCGATGAAGGAGCTTGCCGAGGAGCCATCCTTGCGGGCAACTGGCACTATCGTCGAATGTGATCACCCTGAGCGTGGGCCCTACCTATCGGTCGGATGCCCGGTAAAACTTTCGGATAACGATGTCACAGTAACACGTTCGCCCTTACTTGGTGAGCATACCGATGAAGTGTTGTCTAATGTGTTGGGGTATAACGAAGAGGATATCGCAAGTTTTAGGGAAGCTGGCGCAGTCTAAATGCACGGCCCTGTACATCATATTGCTGCAAGGGAATTGGAGTAACTAATGAAATTAATTGTTCACGGCCAGCAGGCATTCGGCAAATCGGTCCTAGAAGCCCTTTTGGGTCGAGGGGAGATAATCTGTGCCGTTTTCTGCGCGCCTGACATCGATGGCGGCCGACCGGATCCGCTTAAGGTGTTTGCACAGGACCAAGGATTGCCTGTATACCAGCCGAAAAGTTATAAGGACCCGACTGTGTGGGATCAGATTAGGTCGCTGGAAGCTGACCTGTGTGTCATGGCGTATGTTACCTTGATGGTCCCGGAGGAAGCGTTAAATGCGCCTCGTTTGGGGACAATTCAGTACCATCCTTCGCTGTTGCCTATGCATAAAGGACCCAGTTCAATCAACTGGCCGATTATTAATGGAGAGAATAAAACAGGATTGAGTATTTTCTGGCCGGACAACGGTCTGGATACTGGCCCGATTCTGTTGCAGAAGGATGTGGTAATCGATCCGGATGATACCTTGGGATCACTGTATTTTAATCATCTGTTTCCCATGGGGGTCGATGCAATATTGGAAGCTGTCGATTTGGTGCGGGATGGAACAGCGCTGAGATTAAATCAGGATCCAGCGAAGGGTTCCTATGAGGGATGGTGTCAACGTGCTGATGTAGAGATTGACTGGGTTCAGTCGATGGATGTGGTCTACAACTTGATTCGAGGTGCCAACCCTCAGCCCGGTGCCTGGACAACACTCAACGGACAACCAGTCACCATCCTGGATAGTAAAAAGGCTATCGGATTTGCTAATAGTGACCCGGGTTCAGTCGTTGAGGTAGATGCCGATGGAATCAGTATTGGTTGTGTCGAGGGCGCAGTTCGTGTCGAGAAATTTAAGCCAGAGGGAGCTGGAAAAATGAGTGCTAAGGAGTTTCTAGAGCACTACCGTATAGAACCGGGTGCTCGGTTTGGGTAGCTAATCTCCAGGCAACTTTAGATGTTTCCACAAAAGCCATGTTCAGTATCGCTTGAATCTGATCTTAGGTGTGACTGAATCCTCATTTTTTAGGCGAAAGGATCAGTTGGGTTCAACACTTGAATCAACCGCCTCGGTTGCGGAATTGGTACTGTCTGAATTCGATAAGTTTTATCTTGAGTTTCAGCAACTAACAGCAGCTGCTAAGTCCGCATTCGAAAAACGAGAATACCAAATCTCCCTTCGTATCAGTGAACAGAAGCTGGCACTTTACAGTACCAGTATGTATTCCCTAAGTGAGCGTCTCTCTAATTCATTTCCTGTGACCTTGCAGGAGTCTTCACTCTGGGATGCCATTGAATCCGATTATCAGAAGTTCGTAAGCGTTCGGTATGAAGCTGACCTCGGAATTGCGTATTTCCATTCTGTGCGTCGGGCAATCTTTCGAAGTGAATGGAATCCAGTTGCATATTCATTTGGTATTTCTGTCGACAGGCGCGCTGCCGATTCTGACTATTTATTTTGTGCGGTTATTGGCGGGGTGATGACCCACGAGGTTGTGGTCGATATTCTGTCTGTTCCCAGGTTCAGTGTGCCTTATCGTGATACGGAAGCAGATGCTGCGAATGTAGCCAACCGGGTGTCAGAAGAACTTCAACGCCTTCATCCTGAGCAAGCTGCACATAGTGTAGAGGTGATCAAGGGAGGGTTCTACCGGAATCGCGGTGTCTATATCGTTGGTCGAATAGTCCTGACTAATAACGCAGTAATACCACTTATCTTGGCGTTGTTGAACAGCGAGGACGGTATTTACGTCGACGCTGTTCTGACAAAAGAGTCCACGGCACATAATCTTTTTAGCACAACGCGAGCAAACTTCAACGTAACGAATGATAAGTACCACGAGGTGTCTGAGTTTTTGTACAACATTATGCCTAACCGCCCATTAGGGCTTCACTATTCTACGATCGGATTCAATCACTTCGGTAAAGTGGCAGTGATGGACGAGCTGAAATCAGAACTGGTGTCCCTAGATGTATCTTTTAGTAGGGCGATCGGCTACCCCGGGACGGTTGCTATTGGATTCCACTCTCCAGATTCAACCTATAACTTAAAAGTAATCAGGAACAAACCGACTGCCCAGTACAAATGGGGTGAGTTCGAGGGGCTTGACCGTGTATTGGCAAAATATAGTCAGGTTCACGATATTAATCGTACGGGAAGCATGTTGGATAACATCATTTACTACAATGTGAAGTTAGAGCGGAAGTGGTTTGACGATGAACTCCTGCGCGAGCTTCTTTATGAGGCAAGCGAGACCGTGACAGAGCAGGGTAACTCTATAGTTTTCAAGCATCTTATTGTCCAAAGACGTATGACGCCGCTGCCGGTTTACCTAGAAACAGCCTCACCAGAAGACTGTGAGGTGGCAGTTGTGAATCTTGGATACTGTATAAAAAACAATACAGCGGCAAACATTTTTAATCGTGACCTAGATGCGAGAAACTATGGTGTTGGCGGTTTTATGCGCGTGTACCTATTTGATTACGATGCATTGACAGCGTTCACTGAAGTAAAAATTCGTAGTAATAGAGACCGGTATGATGGTGAAGAAGACATTCCTGACTGGGTTTTTGAGGATGGCGAGGTGTTTTTGCCTGAGGAAATAGAATGGGGCTTAAGAATCCCAAGTCGTCGTCTTAGGCAATTATTTAGAAAAGTTCATGGTGATCTCCTGCGGGTTGATTACTGGGAGCAGATCCAAGAACAACTACAGAAGGGCAGGGTGCCCAGTGTGCGTGTGTATCCGGAGCGCGACCAGTTGCACTGGAAATGTTAATTACAACTGCTCGTTACGGCTTATCGACGTAATTAATTTTGTGATGAGGTATGTTTGCGTTGTGAGACATAAATTTCATTTATGTGCGCCGTAAAACTTTCTTACTGGTTAAATTAAGCAAAAGCAGTTAGTTTCCCGCACATTACTTTGGAACCTGCCTGATACCCCAGATTTGGGTACCAGACTACAAATTCCCCCGAGGCCTGGTTGATGAAAGTGTGTGTGGTGGGTGCGGGTGCGATCGGTGGCTACATGGCAATACGCATAGCGTCTGTTGGCCACGAGGTGTCTGTTGTTGCGCGTGGTCCCCATCTTGCGGCCATAAAAGCCAATGGCATGAAGCTGATAGAAGGGGATCAGGAGACGATTGCCCAGGACCTAAACGCAACCGACAACATCAGCGACTTGTGTCCGCAGGATATCGTGCTGATGGCACTCAAGGCCCATCAAATCGAACCAATTGTAGATAAACTGTCGTCTGTAATGGGTTCGGAAACTGTAATGGTGACCTTACAAAATGGAATTCCATGGTGGTATTTTCAGAATTTTGCAGGGCCTTATACGAATAGACCCGTTCTATCTGTAGATCCACACCGAAAACTATTCGATGGTATAGATCCTGACTGTCTGATTGGTTGTATCGCCTATCCAGCAACTACCATCTCTGAACCGGGGGTTGTACGGCATATAGAAGGCAATCGATTTCCGGTTGGAGAACTCGATGGACAGGAAAGTGAACGTGTACAACGAGTATCGACATTGTTTGAAGAGGCAGGCTTTAAGTCTAGAATTCTCGATGATATCCGATCTGAAATTTGGTTGAAGCTCTGGGGCAATCTGACCTTTAATCCTATCAGCGCACTGACCCATTCCACACTTGAAGATATCTGTCGGTTTCCGTTAACGCGGGAATTGTCCGCTAATATGATGATAGAAGCGCAGACTATCGGTGAGCGACTTGGAGCCCACTTTCGAGTCCCGATGGAAAAAAGAATTGCCGGTGCAGAGGCTGTAGGCTCGCATAAAACATCAATGCTTCAGGATGTCGAGCAAGGCAAACCCCTGGAAATAGAGGGCATGCTCGGAGCGGTGATTGAATTGGCGGCGTTAACCAAGATCGAGGTCCCGACACTTAAGGCACTTTATGCCTGCGTCAGCTTACTGGACCAGACTGTACAAGCCAGCCGCGTGAAGATAAAAGGAATCCAGGACAGGCAATAGACTATCGTTGTCATCCCAATGACAGTCAGAATTCACAGCTGACAACCACCATTGAGATCTAACAAAGAAAGTTCACCGGAAACCGGTTTAAGGCTTCTCGCCTCGACCAAGCCGAATATTGACATCCTCAATGACGTCCGGCATCTGTTGCCAGGTATCAATTACGTAGTGTGCACCTGCTTTTTGAAGTAAGTCCCGCGTGTGTGCCAAGCGTCGCTTGATTTCGTCTTCCGACAAGCTGTCGGCTTCTTCGAGTGTGTCCATATCCATGTAGTTGCTATAGCGCGCAATACCTACACCCCAGCATCCCGCTTCCAAGGCTTCTCCAACCCCCGATACCGTGTCATCGACTTTGATTACGGATTGGATCGGGTGAACGTCCATGAGATCTAGATTACGGTAGACCATAAAAGGTTTTGGGCGGGCACCATTGATTACTTCATCGCCAGCAACTGAAGCATCAGGTGTGTAGCCCTGTTTGCGCGCATCCTCTTCAAGGATGTCTACCATGCTGCGTACAAAGCCGGTAGAACTCCCGATCTTGATGCCTTGTTTCTGCAATGACTGCGTCGTTTCGGCAACCAGTGGTAGAAGTGTTGTGTAATTACGAAGGCAGTCTAGTTGCAGGGGTACAAAATCTTCGAACATCCGGTCAACATTCGCCTGATTAGGATATTGTCCGTGGATGCCGTGCCATCGTTCTCGAATCTCTGGAATCTCGGTCATTGCTTTGATATGAAGATCTTTACGCAGCCCCATTGGCCCACGAGCCTCGGACATCGTGACGTCGACGCCGTGATTTTGAAATACTTGGACAAATACAACAGCCGGGGCAAGTACATACGCGTCAGCTGTGGTACCGCTCCAATCAAGAATTAGACCTTTCACTTGGCCTGTATAGCTGCGGTTATAGACGAAGTTTTGTCGGATTGTCATTAAAACTCCTTAAAAATCCTAGATAAGTAGTAGATTGGATGCTGCTCTCGGACAACCTGCACTGGGAGATGAACTGCAGAATAGTATTTTATCTGGTCGTTGCTTACCAGATAGGAGATTCGCGTTGGTGCGCGCGGTCAGCCAGCTGAATGATTGAGCGCAGCGTCGAAAATATCATAGTTGCGTAAAGTGGTGCTGGTCCGCAGTTGAGATGCCGGGCGATTCAGAATAAACGGTACCCGCTGTTCGGACAGTCCCCCATGTGAGCGTAAAGGCTCGGAGAGCGCTGATAAGTCATGATACTGTTGAGAATGACCTAGAACCGACTCAGCGCTGGAAATCACCACGATATGACCCACCCGGTCCGGGGGCAGGGAAAATCTCTCACACGCTAGCGGGCCTTCAAGTACTAGCTCGATCCCTTTTTGTGCTGACAATTTGTGGCACACCGGTTGTACATCGGCAGGGTCGGCCAGGTAGATTGTGGCGAATCCACCCAGCGCACCATGATGAACAACGTATGGATCTGTGATTGGCAGGATGATTCGGAATCTGTCAGAGGCTAATAGTTCTTCGATGAGCGGTTTCAAATAGACAATATTCGGTTGTCCGGCTGAATCGTGTTTGGCTTTCATACCGTGATCGGCAGTCAAGGCAATGACGGCATCATGTGCTTGCATTTTTATAAGATGATGATCGATCATGCTGTAGAACGCATCTGCTGCCGGGGTTCCGGGCCCGTGTTTATGTTGGATGTAGTCACTGGTTGATAGGTAGAGTATGTCAGGTGCCCAGGTATCCAGAAGTTTCAGACCGGTGGAAAATACATACTCAGACAGTGCGCCGCTGTAGACGTCCGGTGGTGGCAGGTCAGTTAGCTGGTCGGCATCGTCTATACCGTTTTCACTCTGTGTTGTCAGTTGACATTTTTCGGCGGAAAAACAGATCGCACTACCTTGCTCAAAATCTAGTTCATGACCAAGCATCCGCCTGAGTTTATCTTTAGCCGTGATGACGGCGATTCTTGCACCTTGATCTTGGAATGCCTTGAAAATCGTACCCACACGTAGAAATGCAGGATCATTCATCATCACTTCAGCGTCCGACCCAAGGTCGTAGAAAAAGTTGCCTGATATGCCATGAATGACCGGTGGTGTTCCAGTCACAATCGAAATGTTGTTGGGGTTTGTAAAACTGGGAATTGTGGCATCAGCGGTTCGAAACAACCCACGGTTTTTGATCGAAGCCAGATAGGGCATCTGACCGTTCTCAATGGCACGGTCGATATAACCACCCCCATCCGATAGCGGGTAGCCGGGTTCACTGCCGTCCAGGCAGATCACAACGACGGGTCTGTCGGGCCACCGGTACTTCCGATTATTGCAGGTCACATAACGCATGGATATGTTAGGTCATACAACAGGCCAGGGACCACAGGTGCAGTATCGCTTGTTTGGCGGTGGTTGATGTTCTGAGTGGCCCGGGTGTGAGAAGCAAGGGTTCACCACCAGGTGAAGTCGCGATTGCCAGATGTTCTTGATCGTTTTTCATCGGTTTCAAATTGGGTGTGTAGATGAATGTTAAGGCACTCAAAGATCATTAAGCCCCTTGGGGGTATTGGGCGCTATGAAATTTGGTTATGGGTTTAGCGAGCTGCGGGTCAGAACACCTTCTGCTTTAACTTTACCTTTGCGTAACTGTTTGAGCTTCACGACCAGATAGTCCAATTTTGGAGACAGCCAGTAGTACAGCTGCCGGCTGGACTTCCGATCTATAAAATAGCGTAGGCTTTCTACGGGCTGTCCTTCAATGGTAACCGTTTCGGCTTGCTCCAGTACAAATTGATACGGACGAAGCTGGTCACCCTCGTGTACTGTGTAAAGTGGCTCGGTCACACCTTGCCGAATGTCAATCCGGGCCATGAGTTCGAACGAGAGTGGATCCAGCACGTTGGGTGTCAGTGGCATGGTCAGCTCGGTACCGCGATAGTGGACGTGGCTTGTACCGGATGACCAGTCGAATTCAATCCGAATAGCGCGATTACTATCTTCGGCACCATCGTCTGTGGTATAGAGATTGGGTCGTATTCGACCTGAATGCAGCTGAAAATGTGAGTGCTCGACCACCGTACCGATGCCTGTGAGCGACCCCAGTCCCTTGAGTCGTGTCGATGCGGTTAAGTGATAGTGTTGGCCAGAACGGATCAGTTCAACTTTTCGTTCAATCTTAAGGCCGGAGCGGGTGATTGCGTAATCAGCTGAAAATGGTTCAATACCTTTGCCACCGCTCGCTTGTGCCGACAGCAGAACCAAAATCAGCAGCCATAGGGGTGTGCCCTTGGGGCATAAGCAGCGCGTGCTACGCTTAATATGGCGCAGTGGATACCGGAAAATGCAGGAGATATGAAGCACAATCAGCCGGTATATTGTCGGGTGATCCATATGGCGGACAAGGCCGGGCGCTCATTGCGTTCAATTTCGACAGAAATATTGTGGTGCAATGTCCATTCACCGGCTGTTCGTTCTTCAGCAAGTTCAAGCGTGAAGTGTGCACGCACGCGGGCATCAGAGGGCACGGGGGTGATGAATCGGATCCGATCAAATCCGTAATTGATGCTCATTCGTACGTCCTTGATGATGGGCAGCGTGGATTCGGCCATCTGTGTGAGTTGTGACAGCGTCAGGAAACCATGTGCAATTGTCCCGCCAAAAGGTGTTTGCGCACCTGCTCGTTCCGGATCAGTGTGTATGAACTGATGATCGTTCGTAATATCGGCGAACTGATTGACCATCAATTGTGATAGCTGTACCCAAGGAGATATGCCGAGCTTTGTTCCCTGCATGCTTTGCAGTTGGTCTACGGCAATTGTAGTCAGTTTTGTCATGAAACCTCCCTGCAAATGGGGATACGCCCTGAAGTATCGGCCTGATAGAGTGACGTCGGGTCGTTACAGGCCACACGTCTGGCGTAAAATAAGACTTGTCGTCCAGATGTAATTCGACATTCTATCCCGGCCCGCTGGAAACGTGTGGCCTGTGTGTTCGGTACGGAAAAACCAATTTTACGCAAAAGTGATGATTCAACTGCTTTACCAAGGCCAGTGGCTACTTTTCTGTGTCATTCTGGTGGCCCTTCTTTTTTCTCTATCGTTTCACGAGTTTGGGCATGCCTGGGCCGCAAAGCGCTTTGGTGACGACACTGCCCAGCGGGCAGGCCGTCTTACACTCAACCCGATATCTCACATCGACCCTATGGGATTGATGATGGTGGTGTTTGTTGGATTCGGCTACGCGAAACCGGTACCGACTGATCCACGGCGGTTTACATCCCGTTATGCCGAGATGCTGGTCGCTGCTGCTGGTCCAGCAATGAATCTGCTGTTGGCGGTGATTACTGTAAATATCTTTGTCCAGGGACTACAATTTGGTTGGTACAGTCCATACGAGACGCTACCGCAGTCTATGCTGTTTGTTGCTCGGATTAACCTATTGTTGATGGTATTCAATCTGCTGCCGATCGGTGCGTTGGACGGACACTATATTTTGCCTTATTTTCTACCGCGACAACTGTCGCAGCGGTATCGTTATTACAACGAACGATACGGGAATCTCGCATTATTGGGATTGATAGCACTGTCGTTTTTGGGCATCCCAGTTTTGCAGACTGTTTGGCATATCAGCGATGTTCTGTTACCACTTGTTGTGTTTGTGTGAACAGTTGCCAAACACGGCGCAATGGCGAATTTGATCATGGCTGATCAGAACGGATCACCGTCAGCAGCATCACAACGGATTCTGGAAAGGGCTTATGCCCTTAAGACTCCAGACGAAGCGAAGACTCTCTATCGCGATTGGGCTGTGTCATACGATCAGCAACTGGAGCAGGGACTGCATTACATTGCGCCTGCTTGTATAGCGCAGATCTTGGGAAACGTTCTGGAGGATCGTACTGCTTTGATCCTGGATATAGGCTGTGGCACCGGGCTTGTGGGAACGTATCTGGTCGGTCATGGGTATTCGGTAATCGATGGACTGGATTTTTCTGCTGAAATGCTTAACCAAGCCAGGAACAAGCGGGTCTACCAGACACTGATTCAGGGCGACCTCAATACCGTGCTTGACATCCCGGATCAGACCTATGATGCAGGTATTTCCTGCGGAACGTTTACCCACGGCCATGTTAAAGCAGATGCCTTGGATGAGATTCTCAGAGTGCTGAAACCCGGTGCCTGCTTTGCATGCACAATTCATCGGGAGGTCTGGCAATCAGCAGGGTTTGAGAGCAAATTTGCCCAGCTTATGGCGTCAGGTATTGCAGAGCTGGAAAGCATGAACGAACAGCCTTTTTACAAGAATGCGCCTGATGATGGCCGTTTCTGTGTTATCAGACGACTGTAGCGAGGTCATTCATAATTGTGTTTGGGGGTTGATGCGAGTGCTAGAATGACCGCAGCAGACTGTTTGGTTTAGTGGTTAAGGACCGTTTTCTGGCGGTGGCAGTCGGTCTCCCTGGTGGCGATAAATTGTGAACCCGGTCAGGTCCGGAAGGAAGCAGCCGCAGCAATTCATTCGGGTGCCGGGGTCGGGCCGGCTGGCGCCGTCTCCAGTTACCATTCAGTCGGTATTGATCCTATGCAGCAAGATCCTGTTTCAGCGAGAATAGAAACTGTATGAGCTACCAGGCATTGGCAAGACGCTGGCGCCCTCGACACTTCAAAGATGTCGTCGGTCAGGAGCATGTCGTATCAGCGCTTACCAGTGCTTTAGACAATGAACGGGTTCACCACGCATTTTTGTTCTCAGGCACCCGCGGTGTCGGAAAAACCACTTTGGCAAGATTACTGGCCAAAGCACTAAACTGCGAACAGGGTGTCAGTTCACAGCCGTGTGGATCTTGTTCAGCCTGCCAGGGTGTGGATGAAGGAAGATTTATTGACTTGCTTGAGGTCGATGCTGCGTCCAGGACTCGAGTTGATGATACGCGGGAGATTCTCGATAACGTCCAATACACTCCAACCCAGGGTCGTTGCAAAGTTTATCTGATTGACGAAGTCCATATGCTCTCAGGCCATAGTTTTAATGCTTTGTTGAAAACACTCGAGGAACCACCAGACCACGTCAAGTTTCTCCTGGCTACTACAGACCCACAAAAGCTGCCAGCCACGATTATTTCCCGTTGTCTCCAGTTCAACCTGCGTGCTCTATCGCCTGACCAGATAGCGGCACAGCTGGATAAGATTCTGACAGCTGAAGAAATAAAGCACGACAGCGAATCTCTGGAAATTATTGCGCGTGCCGCTTCGGGCAGTATGCGCGATGCGCTGAGTCTGCTTGATCAGGGTATTGCCTTTGGCAGTGGCCATGTGAGTGTCGATTCAATGCGGGACATGCTGGGAATGATCGAGACAAGACACGTAGAGCATATACTCAGGGGCCTTGCTGCCCATGATGGTGCCAGTGTCTTGGCTGTAGCAGACGACATGGCTGAACGGGCGCTGGACTATATGTCTGCCCTTGATGATTTGCTTCTCGCCCTCCAGGATGTTGCTGTCTATCAAGTATCTCCTCAAGGTTATGCGGCCAAGGGCGAAGTTTCGGCTTTCACCACTGAATTGGGCGACCTGATGAGTCCTGAGGACGTTCAGCTCTATTACCAGATTGCGTTGTTGGCAAAGCGTGATCTGCATTTGGCACCTGATCCTGGGTCTGGATTTCAGATGGCGCTTCTCCGAATGTTGACCTTCATCCCTGATCTGGTAGAAGAGTCCGCTCCTTCCACGGGTCTCCCAAACCGCCCACAGAAAAAAAGCGTTAGCAAAGCCAAGTCTGTCAGACAAAAACCTGCCCAAGTACGCAATGATCTGCGCGGGGAGGTTGGTGCAGAGTCACCTAAGCGAGCCCCAATCGAGGTCAGTAACTCAACTGACGCAGATCCGGCGGATCCGGAAATATGGACCGACCTGGTTGCGACTGCTGATCTGACTGGGATTACCCGTGAGTTGGCCATGAATTTGGCACCACAGCGATTTATCCAGGGTGTGCTTGAGGTATCCTTGGCGAAGTCGCTCGGGCACTTGGCGAATGACGCTCGAATTAAGACTCTAGAGAAGTCGCTTTCGGTGCAGCGAAAAGGCGTTCTGAAACTAAAGCTTGTGGAGCCGATGGAAGATAAGGTTTCCACGCCAACACCGGTGCAAACCGAGAAACGCCAGGCGGATGAGGCCAAGCAGGCGGCCTATCAGTCTATGCTCGAAGACCCGGCTGTACAGGAGATGATGAAACGGTTTGATGCAACAGTTGTGCCTGAGTCAGTCAGACCCGCCAAATCGCAAGAGGTTGGAAAATGAAGGGACCGCTGGGAAATATTATGCAACAGGCGCAAGCCATGCAGGAGAATTTCAAGAAAGCACAGGAAGAGTTGGCCCAGATCGAAGTCACTGGGACGTCTGGCGGCGGGTTGGTGGAAGTGGTCATGACATGTCGGCACGATGTCCGGCGCATCAAGATTGATGATAGTTTGGTCAGTGATGACAAAGAAGTGCTGGAAGATCTGATCGCAGCTGCAGTAAACGACGCGGTACGACGGGTCGAACAGGCGAGCCAGGAGAAAATGAGCGGGTTGACTTCGGGGCTTAATATTCCCGGACTGAACCTACCTGGTGGACTATGAAAGAAGGCCACGCAATTGAACAGCTGAGGCGTGCGCTTCGACGCCTACCAGGTGTGGGGCCCAAGACGGCTCAGCGGATGGCTTTTTATCTTCTCGAGCGAGATCGGGATGGTGCCGGCCAACTTGCTGAGGCACTCACCGAAGCAGTGGCTACCATCAAGCACTGTACGCGGTGTAACAATTTCAGTGAAGAGAATTTGTGTCCAATATGTACATCTGGGAAACGCGATGAGAGCCTGTTGTGCGTTGTTGAGACCCCGGCCGACTTGGCTACCATCGAGCAGGCGGGTGCCTTCTCTGGCTATTACCTAGTTCTGATGGGGCACCTTTCACCATTGGATGGTATCGGCCCAGACGATCTTGCGGTCCAGCACCTATTGAAGGTTCTGTCGGACTATCCAATACAAGAGGTCATTTTGGCGACTAACCTGACAGTTGAAGGGGAGGCGACAGCTGATTATCTGTCGGATCTTATGGCGCTATCCAAGGTTCAGATTAGTCGTCTGGCCCGTGGTGTCCCAGTAGGCGGTGAACTTGAATATATGGATTCCAACACGCTTAATCAGGCTTTCTCCGATCGACGTGCTGCTCGGGTCGAGTTAGCCTGAGTCAAAACTGTACAAGTCTAATTTCCAGCCAATAGCGTGCCAACCCGGGAACGTAACCTTTAACAAAGCCTGTGTGGCCACCTTTGTCACTGAGTTCCAATTAGACACCAGGCCCGAGTTCGTTCTCCTCAGGTAATAGATCTTGCGTCATGAAAGGATCATCTCTGGCCTGAAGGATCAACGTTGGTGTGGTGATCCGCGGTCGGTGTTGTCGGCAGCTGTCTGTAGCGTAGTAGTGTTCAGCATCACGGAATCCGCGGAGGGGTGCCCAGGTTGTCGAGCTCGCGAAAAGTTCGAGTCTTAAGTAGAGCAGGTATATCCAGACCGGTATCGTGCTGATCAGTATTCCTGATGGCGGTTTTCTTCATTGACCCTATGAGCCAGTGTTGGTAAACCTTGGAGAGGCCTTTTTCCAGTCGGGATGCACACTGTGACAGTTCGAAGGGAACCGAAACAGCTGCTGCCAAAGGGATTTCCGGGTCTTTTTGTCCAAGCAGTTTCAGGCGCATGTTTCCATCCAGAGAGTAACCCACGGCAAACAAAGGTACGTTCGAATTGTGTAGATGAAGCCAACGTATCACGTGATCCAGGTCGTTGGTTTCGCCGGCGTGATAGGTTCTGGAAAGTCGGTTATCTTCTCCGCTGCAACCCCGATAGTTCATCACACGAGTACGAAATTCATGCTGGTTGAGGGCTGAGCATAACCCGCGTACATCGTGAGACTGTGAAGATCCTTCTAGGCCATGAAGTACCAGAACTACGGGTCTGGCCCCGGCCAGTCCAGATCAAGAAAGTCTCCGTCTGGGAGCTCCAGACGTTGACGATGATAATCTACGTTGAGTCGGTGACGGCCAAAAATTGGCTACAGCGTCTGCTGGTGTGGGTTTCGGCACCACCAAGCTGGCTTAAATTCAGAACGGACCTTCCTACGCCTGCCCAAATCTATGAAGCTGGCTATCTTGGTGCCACCCGCAAGATCAGGTTCTGGGTTGACTGAAAGTGAGTGGTTTGCCGTAGACGCCGGGTCGGATTCTGCCGGACTCAAAGACCACCTGTCCGCCTACAATGGTATAGATAGGCCACCCTACAAGTTCCAGGCCAGTGTATGGACTCCATCCTGCACGGCTGAATACTTCCTCATCTCTGACCGGATGGTGCCGCTCCATATCGACCAGGGTCAGATCAGCATCAAAGCCCTCACCAATACAGCCTTTGTTTGGAATGCCGTATATCTCGGCAGGTCCAATACTCATCCAATTCTGCACCTGCTGTAATGTGCATTTCCCAGCCTTGAACTGGGTCAGCATTAGCGGAAGGGAGGTTTCCACACCCGGCATCCCGGCCGGAGAGTCGGGATAGGGTCGAGATTTTTCCTCAAGTGTGTGCGGTGCGTGGTCTGTCGCAATGATATCTATAATGCCGTCTTTTAAGCCGCACCACAGAGAATCTGCATTTTGGGGGCTACGAATCGGTGGGTTCATCTGCGCCCGGGCACCGAGTCGAGCGTAATCATCAGTACTCAGGAACAGGTGATTGGGAATTACTTCACAACTCACCTGAGCAGACTTGTGCTGACGTAGGTATTCGACCTCGATAGCAGTCGACAGATGGAGAATGTGGAGGCGTCGGCCATATTTTTTGGATAGCTCTAGCGCCCGTTGGGTGGCGATAAGGGCGGTCTGGGGGTCACGAATTTCAGAGTGAAGCTGATGGGTTACTGAGGTGTTGGAGTCAGATAGGATAGCGGCTGTGCGTTGATTGATACGTTCTTCATCTTCGGCGTGCACCGCGATGAGGCGCTCGCCTGAAGAGAATATGCGGTCAAGAGATTTATCGTCGTCGACTAGCAGGTCACCCGTGCTTGATCCCATGAAAATCTTGATCCCACAAGCAGGGTGCGTGGTGTTCAGGGATTGCAGATTGTCTCGTGTAGCACCGATAAAAAAACCGTAATTTGCAACGCAAGTTTCCGCGGCCCGGTTCAGTTTCCAATCCAGCTGTGCCTGATCTATTGTGGCAGGCTTACAGTTCGGCATCTCCAGGAAGCTGGTAACACCGCCTCTGACGGCAGCACGAGAACCTGACCCCAGGTCTTCCTTGTGGGTGGCTCCTGGCTCCCGGAAGTGGACCTGTGGGTCGATGATACCGGGAAGCAGCAGATTACCGTGTGCATCAATGGTTTCTCTAGCTTCGCCGCTAATTGTCTGGTCGATCCGTTCGATTCTGCCGTTTGTGCAGGCAAGATCAGCGTCAACGATAGATCCATCTGGATGTGCGACCCGGGCGTTCTTGATGACGAGATCGAACATTTGTCTCATGTGCTTACCGAGTAAACTGCTGTCTCACTATATTGTACGGCCCAAGAGCTATCTAGGCGATAGTGTCGTGCGATTGATTTTGTTGCTGGCCGGAAACGAAGTCGCAATGTTAAGCAAGTTGTTTTTCCCGGATTTCATCAAGAGTCTTACAGTCGATGCACTGGTTGGCCGTGGGGCGTGCTTCTAGACGCTTTATACCAATGGATACCCCACAGCTATCACAATAACCGTAGTCGCCACTGTCGATCATTCCGATGGACTCTTCGATTTTCTTAACCAGTTTCCGCTCACGGTCACGGGTTCTCAGTTCAAATGAGCGGTCGGTCTCCTGTGTCGCGCGATCATTGGGGTCGGGCAGATTAATTGACTCATCCTGCATGGACACCACTGTCCTTTCGGTATCGTCGATCAGTTCCTGCCGCCAGGCACTTAAGATTGCCTTGAAGTGTTCCTGCTGGTCGTCGTTCATGTATTGCTCGCGCTTCTTGGCTCGATAGGGCTTGATGCCATGGATTAGTTCTGCGAGTTTTGTTTTTGCTGTGGCCATCTAGAAAATCGCTCTAATGAGATTAACTTGCAAGCACGGGGCTCACTGCTCCGTTCTCTCGAAAGCGGGCCGTTATACCAGAGTGGCCTCTGGTGTGCAACCATTTTTGGTCGGGACCTACAGTAGCAAATATCGATTGAATTATACCCATATCAGCTTGGGTCTACGGTTTGACACTGGGAAACCAACGTGGTGTCGTCTCTCGCTCTATTTGCCTGGAAACAGTAAAGTTCTGGCTGCGAAACGGGTAAGTTCAGATATAATGTAATGCCAGTTTGGATCAGATAATTCTAACCGCGAATTCTTGCGATGGCTGTGGCGTTGGTCACCAGTCGCGAGTAATTGCATGTGTTGAGTCCCGAAAGAAGCCCAATGCCCGTAAAACAAATGAGCTGAGTTGATGCAGCTTAAGAAACTCAACCTTTCTGGATTTAAGTCTTTCGTAGACGCTACATCTATTACTATTCCGGCCGACTTTACTGGGATAGTTGGCCCGAATGGCTGTGGCAAGTCTAATGTCATCGATGCGGTTCGCTGGGTCATGGGTGAGGCATCCGCCCGCAACCTTCGCGGTGAGAGCATGTCAGATGTCATTTTTAACGGTTCCGGTTCGCGGAAACCGGTGGGCAAAGCTTCAGTAGAATTGCTATTTGACAACAGTGAGGGCACAGCGCCTGATGCGTACGCAGCGTTTGCTGAAATATCTGTCAGACGCACCTTGTCCCGTGATGGTACTTCTGAATACCTGATAAATCGTACCCGTTGCCGGCGAAGGGATATAACGGATCTTTTCCGTGGTACCGGTTTGGGTGCCCGTTCCTATTCCATCATTGAACAAGGCATGGTCTCAAGAATTGTAGAGGCCCGCCCAGAGGAACTTCGTAGTTTCGTTGAGGAAGCAGCCGGTATCACCCGCTACAAAGACCGGCGCCGCGAAACAGAGACACGGATTCGGCACACACGGGAAAATCTTGACCGGATCGGAGATATTGTAAGTGAGCTCGCCAGTCAGCTCCGCAGACTGCAGCGCCAGTCGCAGGCCGCCCGGCGTTATCAGAAGCTCCGGGATGAAGAATGGGTTGTCAATGGTCAGTTGCTTGCCGTGCGCTATGTCATGATGAAGCAGAGAAGTGAAGAACAAGATAGGAGTACGGCCCAGGCAAGAAATCAGGTGGAAGCTGAACTGGCTCAGCAGAGATCGCTTGAGGGTCAGGTGGAAGAGATCCGGGCACAACAGTCAGATGCCCAGAAACTGATGAATGACATTCAGGCAGGGTTTTATACGGTGGGCGCTGAGGTCGCCTCGGTTGAACAGAAGATAGAGCACACCCGTGAAACCGAGCAGCAGCAGCGATCTGAGTTGGGTCGATTGACAGCTGATTTGGAATCGATCAGTACGCAGTTGGAGCAGGATTCACTGGAAAGTCAAAAACTGGAAGATCTGATGTCTCGCAGTGAAGCACAGCGTGCCAGTCGGGAATCAGGACTTCAATCTGCTCAGCAGCAACTTCAGAATACAGAACAGCTATTCGAGGACTGGCAGGAGCGTTGGCACGACTTTACCCAACAAGCGGCTGAACCTGCCAGGAATCAGGAAGTGCAGCGAACGCGGATAGAACAGTTCGAATCAGTAGATCATAAAACACAAGAGAGACTGGCTCGTCTAGATGAGGAAGATCTAAAACTCCTTGAGGAAGAGGAGCAGCTTGATGTGGAGGGAACGAGGACAGTTTCTCAGCAACATGACCAGCAAGTTGAGGACAGGCGGGCTGATTTTCAGAAACTCGTACAAAGCATAGAGGATGGCCGTCGGGCTGCAGAGAGCCTAGCTCAGCGTGTTGACGAAGGGCGGAAGAACATGCACGCAACGAACAGTCGTCTTGAGAGTTTGATCGATCTGCAGGAGTCGGCCTTGAAGCATGACGATCGCTATCAGGAGTGGCTGGTTCGTCGGGGTCTTTCGCACGCACCCAGGCTTGCGGAGGAGGTCAAGGTCGCCGATGGATGGGAGGCCGCAGCTGATGCGTTATTAGGAAATCGACTTGCCGGGCTGGGTGTTGGCAGTATAGAAAATACCATTGCCGATGAAACTGCGCTGCCAGCCAGCAATTTGTTTTTTATTGAGTCTGGTCCAATTTCCGAAATTGCTGATGATTTTAAAACCCTGTCGAGCATGGTACGCAGTTCACGCTATGACCTGCAGTCGGTGTTGGCAGGGGTTTATATTGCTGAAACACTGCCCGAAGCGATGCAAAGGAGAACTACTCTAAAGCTGCATGAATGCGTAGTTACGCGCTGTGGGACCGTGGTAGGAATAAACTGGGTTCGAGCACCGCGCAGGCCAGATAACGAGACAGGCCTGCTGTCCAGGGAGGATGAAATAGACGGGTTACGCGAAGAAGTTTCCCATCTCGTACCCGCTACGCAGGCGCTGGAAGATGAGCTACTCTCTGTCCGTGATCGGTTTCGAATTTTAGAACAGCAACAGCAGACCGAGCAACAAGAAGTGCACGGCTTGCGCCTTACGCGAGACGAACACCGCCAGTCTCTGGCTGATAAGGAAGCACGCTTTGCTCAGATTGAAACCAGACGACATCAGCTTGCCAGCGAAATGGAAGAACTTATCTCCGAGCTGGGTAAAACAGGAGAGGGGCTCGATGAGGCCCGTCGAAATCTTGCTTTAGCAGAAAATGAGACAGGTTCGGTTGATGGTGATCGGGAAGTCCTGCTGAAGGAAAAGCAGCAGGTATCAGATGTACTGATTCAGTCGAGGCGTGCGGTACAGGATAATCGAGATCAATTGCACCGAGCCGAGCTCGACCTTCAAGGTGTTAGGGCATCGCTTGAATCGCTCCAGGCCGGTCTTGAACGACTGACAACGCAGCATCAACAGACTGCCTTCCGACATCAGGAACTGGAGCATACGTTACGGGTTGGTGTCGAGCCAGAACAGGTTTTGAGACAGCGACTGGACGAACTGCTCGATAGTAGGATCGAAGTCGAAACTAGGTTGACTGCTGCCAGAAATGATTACGCCCAGTTTGACGAGAATCTCCGAGACACACAGGCACTGGTGTCCGAATGTGAACAAAGGGTTGCAGTAGCCAGGGATGCATTGCAAGAACAGCAATTAATAGCTCAGGAACTCGATGTGCGGATGGATACGTTGCGCGAGCAGATCGAAGCGAGCAAATACCTCCTTGAGAAACTATTGGCCGAGTTGCCGGATGACGCCGAAGAATCTCTCTGGACGGAGAAATCGCAGCAGCTGGGCGAAAAAATAGCCAAGATAGGGCCGGTAAATCTTGTGGCTATTGAAGAATTTGAAGAGCAATCTGAACGTAAGAACTATCTGGATAAACAACAGGCTGACCTCGTTGAGGCTCTTGACACACTCGAGAATGCGATCAAAAAAATAGACAGAGAAACCCGAGATAGATTCAAACAGACATTTGATAACTTGAACGCTGGATTCATTGAATTTTTCCCACGATTGTTTGGAGGAGGAAGCGCTGTACTTGAACTCACTGATGGAGACTATCTGACTGCTGGTGTTACAGTGATGGCCAGGCCTCCCGGTAAGCGTAACAGTACGATTCACCTGCTTTCAGGTGGAGAGAAGGCATTGGCAGCAGTCGCCTTGTTGTTCGCATTATTCCGCCTCAATCCAGCCCCTTTTTGTATTCTTGATGAGGTTGATGCGCCGCTTGATGATGCGAATGTGGTTCGATATTGTCAGACTCTAAGAACCCTTTCAGAACGTTCACAGCTGATCGTAATTACGCATAACAAGATTACAATGGAATCCTCAGATGTGCTTCTCGGCGTAACCATGGGTGAGCCCGGAGTATCTTCTATCGTTTCAGTCGATATCGAAGAAGCCGTAGAGATAGCTGCACAATGACATGACTCTGCGACTGGCTCTGCTTACTCTGGGTGTTGTAGTACTGATACTCATTTTGGGCCTATCGTACCTGCGTTGGCGCCCCAATTTATCTCGTCTGAAAGTCCCCGTAAGAGTTTTCGGAAGGATGTTTGTGTCACCGAAGGCAAATATTTTCCAACTTCTCAGAGCGCGCTTTGCCATCAGGCGGAACTCTAAAAGTGGTCAAAGAGAACCATCTCTGGTGTCTGCGGCAGACTTTGAACTGGGAGAGCAGCCCGTCTCCGGGAGCGATGAGTCGCCTGAGCCCGGGCAACAAGCTCTAGACAGAAAACGTGGAGCTGACTATCACAGGACCCGAGATATTGCTGGATTGCTACCTGAGGATGGTGTCGGCTCAGGGCCGCTGCGTATCGATTACTGGGCAAGACTTTCAGGAGATGAGTTAGTTGATCGGGATAGCGTCTTATCTCTGTATCGAGAGTATGAAATTAACCTTGAACATCCAAGAGCGGTGCATGGTCGCAGTCACCCCGGAAGGGTTTGGCTGGATCTTGAGCAGGCGGGTAGCGATGAGCTGTTCGAAGATCTTGTTGTGAGTCTTCAGCTGGCTGATCACTCCGGCCCAGTAGAAGAAACTGAATTGACACGATTTAACAGCCTTATATTTGCACTTGCGGAAGGCCTTCACCGGCGATGCCAACTCGACAGCTCAATTGAAGAAGCTCTTCCTCACGCACGACGGCTGGATCGATTCTGTAAAGCCTACGATATGCTTGCAATAGTGAATATAGAGCCAATCGGTGAAACCAGTTTTTCGGGTAAGGATGTAGAACGGGTGACGCAGAGGTCGGGTATGCGACTCGGTGACCAGAACATCTTCCATTATTACGATCCGAGAAATGGAAGCAGTCAGTTCAGCTTGGCTAACCAGTACCAGCCAGGTTATTTTTCCCACACAGACATGATTGATGGTTCATTCAGGGGAATGACAATGTTTATGAGTATCCCACGCTGTACCGAACCCTCAAGTTCCTTCCGAGAAATGCTGTCAGTAGCTGAATACCTGGCCAGTGAACTCAACGGTAGCCTGGCTGATCCTGACAGCGGACGGTTGTCACCGGCACATTTAGCGCTTATACAGCGCCAGGTCAATGGCGTTGGAGAGTCTATGAAAAGGCTGGGTGTGACACCAGGGGGAGAGGAGGCATTGCGCCTGTTCTAGGATTGATATGAAGAAAGGTTCCAGAGCCGAGATAGACAGACTGTACGGTCAGATTCGGTATCATGACTACTGTTATTATGTTCTGGATGCCCCGGAGATACCCGATGCTGAATATGATCGCCTGTATCGTGAACTGATTGCGCTTGAGGTGCGTAATCCTGATCTGGTAGCAGGCGATTCGCCTACCAAACGAGTCGGCAGTGCACCTGTTCAGAATCTCGACGAGGTGCAGCATGCAATACCAATGCTCTCCCTAAGTAATGCGTTTGCGCAAGACGAAGTCATTGAATTTGATCGCAGGTGCCGAGAGGCTCTGGGATTGGATGTTGTGGACTATGTTGCTGAGCCTAAGCTCGATGGATTAGCGATTAGCCTTCATTATGACGATGGCCAGCTGGTGCGTGCTGCGACACGAGGGGATGGAAACCGAGGAGAGGATGTAACCCACAATGCCCGCACAATCCGTTCGATTCCATTGCACCTGGTAGGCGGAGATTATCCTGATCAGCTGGAAGTTCGTGGTGAGGTCTATATGCCTCACGCAGGTTTTGCACGACTCAATGACGTGCAACGTCGTAGTGGCAGCAAACTCTACGTTAATCCACGGAATGCGGCTGCTGGCAGTTTACGACAGCTGGACCCCAGAATTACAGCCAGCCGCCCTTTAGCGTTCTACGGTTACGGTGTTGGACTGGTCAATGGCGGTACATCTCCTGAATCACAAAGCCAGGCGCTGGACGCCCTACGACATTGGGGTATCCCGGTCAATCCACGGGTGAGTACTGTCAGCGGGGCCGAGGGGTGTATGGAATATCACGAGAATATTCTTGTCATAAGGGAGAAGTTGGCTTATGACATAGACGGTGTTGTGTACAAAGTCGACAGTTTTTCAGCCCAGGATCAACTCGGCTTTATTGCCAGAGCACCCCGTTGGGCACTGGCGCATAAGTTTCCTGCACAGGAGGAGCTTACGGTCATTCAAGGTATTGAGGTTCAGGTTGGGCGAACGGGTGCAGTTACGCCGGTGGCTCGCCTTCAGCCGGTGTTTGTTGGCGGCGTAACGGTTTCAAATGCGACTCTTCACAATGCCTCTGAAATCAGGAGGCTAGATGTCAGAATAGGTGACACAGTGATTGTTCGTCGAGCGGGTGATGTGATTCCCGAAGTGGTTAAGGTCGTGCTGGATCGTCGTATAGAAGGCACTCGATCATTTCGTTTCCCAAAGCGGTGTCCCATATGCGGGTCAGATATTGTTGGCGATGTCGATCAGGTTGTCCTTCGCTGTAGCGGTGGCCTGTTCTGCAGTGCCCAGCTGAAAGAATCGATCAAGCACTTTGCATCCAGGCGGGCTATGGACATAGAAGGTCTTGGCAGTAAGCTTGTAGATCAGCTTGTCGAGACAAGATATGTTCGTGATGTGGCTGATTTGTTTGATCTGGATCTTGAGACTCTGTTGAGCCTTGAACGGATGGGTGAAAAATCAGCCCGCAATCTGCTCCATGCGATAGATCATTGCCGAAATACAAGTTTAGGGAGGTTTCTGTTTGCACTCGGGATACCACAAGTTGGTGAAGTGACGGCCAATATATTGGCCGAACACTTTGCAACCCTCGATGGGCTTCGAGTTGCAGATCAGTCGCAACTCGAGGAAGTATCAGATGTTGGACCTATCGTGGCAGAAGAGGTGTTGAGATTTTTTTCTCAGACTGATAATCAGCAGGTGCTTGATCGACTTCTGTTGGTCGGCGTTACCTGGCCAGACAAACAGAATTCAACAACAAGCCACAAACTGGCAGGTAAAACATTTGTCTTGACAGGGAGTCTTGATCACCTCACACGCGATGATGCCAAACAGCGACTGACTAGGCATGGTGCCCGGGTTACTGCAAGCGTTTCAGGAAAGACAGATTTTTTGGTTGCCGGTTCTGATCCAGGATCGAAGCTTGTCAGAGCGGAAGAACTAGGTATCTCGGTTCTGGATGAGACCGCATTCCTGCTCTTATTGGGGGAACATAAATAATTTGATGTCGGGAAAAAAGAGTCAGCGCTAAGATACAATCTACCTTGTACCACCATAGCCCGGAGGGCGGTTTGCCCAGACAGGACTGGGCCATAGTTAATCCCATTGTCAGGAGATATGATGAAAGACACGTTCGGTTCACGTGAAAGACTTGATGTCGGGGACGAGTCCTACGAGATTCGGGCACTCGATGCGCTTAACGATGAGTATGACATTACGCGTCTGCCCTACTCGTTGAAGATTTTGCTGGAAAACCTGCTCCGTAACGAAGACGACTCCAGTGTCAGTGCAGAGGATATCCGTACCCTCGCCGGATGGGATCTCCAGGCAGGTGCAGTATCTGAAATCGCTTATACGCCTGCCAGGGTATTGATGCAGGATTTAACCGGCGTGCCTTCAGTAGTAGACCTGGCTGCCATGCGTGAAGCTATGACGGAACTTGGCGGTGATCCTGATCGTATCAATCCATTGTCGCCGGCTGACATGGTAATAGACCACTCTGTCATGGTAGACCATTTCGGGTCAGCTCAATCCCTAGATCTCAATGCGGAGCTCGAATACAGTCGTAATCGAGAACGGTATTCATTCTTGAGATGGGGTCAGCAGGCTTTCAGTAACTTCAGCGTCGTTCCACCGGCAACAGGAATTGTTCACCAAGTGAACATTGAGTACTTGGCTCGCGTGGTATTCAGTCGAAAGGTGGACGGTGTGCTTCAGGCCTATCCCGACACGGTCGTGGGTACCGATTCGCATACCACCATGGTGAATGGACTTGGCGTTTTGGGGTGGGGGGTCGGCGGTATTGAGGCTGAAGCGGCTATGTTGGGTCAGCCCATCAGTATGCTGATACCCCAAGTTGTGGGGTTTGAACTGCAAGGAGAATTGCCTGAAGGTGCCACGGCCACTGACCTGGTACTGACAGTGGTAGAAAAACTGCGCCAACATGGTGTGGTCGGAAAGTTTGTTGAATTCTACGGCTCCGGACTCGATTATTTATCCCTGGCTGATCAGGCAACGATTGCGAACATGGCACCTGAATACGGAGCAACCTGCGGCATTTTCCCGATTGACTCTGGAACGCTGAACTACCTGAGGCTAACAGGACGACGTGAGTCGGACATCGCGCTGGTTGAAGCCTATGCACGGCGGCAGGGTATGTTCAGGGACGAGAACATGTCTAGTGCACAGTACACAGAGAGTCTTTATCTTGAATTGTCATCGGTTGTACCCAGTATTGCTGGTCCTAAACGTCCCCAGGACCGGATCAGCCTGTCAGAAGCGAAGAGGAAGATCGCTGAAGCCTGTATTGATGTCTCATCCGGTAAGGCCGGTGTCCCACAATCTGTCGTGTTAGAGGGACAACAGGTTGACCTTAAAGACCAGCACATCGTTATCGCTGCGATCACCAGTTGTACAAACACCTCAAACCCAGGTGTTATTGTGAGTGCCGGGCTAGTAGCAAGAAATGCGCTGGCTGCCGGTCTTAACGTCAAGCCCTGGGTAAAGACATCGCTTGCACCGGGATCAAAAGTAGTGACGGACTATTTGTCCAAAGCCGGCCTACTCGATGCGCTTGCTCAGATAGGGTTTGATGTGGTGGGTTACGGCTGTACCACCTGTATCGGGAATTCGGGTCCTTTGCCCGTCCCGGTGAGCGAAGCCATACAGGCGGGTGATCTTGTGGCCTGCTCAGTCCTTTCAGGAAATCGTAACTTTGAAGGCAGAGTGCACACTGAGGTCAAAATGAACTTTTTAGCCTCTCCACCGTTGGTCGTTGCATATGCCCTGGCAGGGACCATGGCTGTGGATTTCGAAATAGATCCGCTTGGAACCACAGCCAGTGGCCGCGACGTTTATCTGCGCGATATCTGGCCTGCCCAGGCTGAAATTGAACAGGTCATCAGTGGCAATGTGACCCGAGACCTATTTGAGGCGCGTTATTCGGATGTATTCACTGGGGATGCCCGCTGGTCGGGGATTAAGGTTGATTCTTCAAGCCTGTTTAAGTGGGACACCGAGTCTACCTATGTACGGCATCCGCCGTATTTCGAGAGCATGACCCGGCAAGTGCCCGGCATCAAGGGCGTCCGTAGAGCTCGTGTTCTGGCCAAACTTGGCGACAGCATCACGACCGACCATATTTCTCCTGCCGGCGCTATCAGTCCAGACAGCCCGGCGGGTGATTATCTTCAATCACATGGTGTAGCCCAGGCTGATTTTAATTCGTACGGGTCACGTCGCGGAAATCACGAGGTGATGATGCGCGGTACATTTGCCAACATTCGCCTACGTAACGAACTGGCTCCGGGTACGGAAGGCGGATGGACCTGCCATCAGCCAAGTGGCGAGCAGGTGACAATTTATGATGCGGCTATGCGCTATAGGGCCGAGGGCACGCCGCTGATGGTAATTGCCGGCAAAGAATACGGCACAGGGTCTTCGCGGGATTGGGCAGCCAAGGGTTCCTTATTGTTAGGCGTGACAGCTGTCCTGGTTGAAAGCTTTGAGCGAATTCATCGTTCGAATCTGGTCGGTATGGGCGTACTTCCTTTGCAGTTTCAAGCAAGCGAGGGGAGTGAGGTTCTCGGACTATCCGGGCACGAACTGTACGATCTGGATGATCTTGAGCCCGGTAAGCGTGAAATTGGTGTAACAGCGACTGATGCGGAGGGTGGAATAAAGCGATTTTCGGTGATTGTTAGAATCGATACTCCCAAGGAATGGGAATATTTTGATCATGGTGGAATCCTGCAATATGTGATACGTAAGTTGCTGAACTGAACCAGGTATCGATCAGGTTTCGATATCCCGTGCTTTATTTTTAGCGGTCCTGCTGACGATAAAGATTCCGCTGAGTACCAACACAAGTGCAGTCGGTATTCGCCAGTCAGGCACCTCATGCAGGAAAAATATCCCCCAGGCTGCACCAAAAACCGGAATGATGTAGTTGACCTGTGAGAATGTGGTTGCGCCAACACGGTGGATCAGATAGTAGAAGATCAGAGAGGCGAGCGCGGTGGCAACAATACCCAGGATAAGAACCGAAATAACTGCCACTCCATCTGGACGCAGCGTCCATGGTTGTTCCAGTACGATTGCCATCGGTAGTACCCAGATCAGACCAGCGAGTGTAGAACCGGTCGACATGACTGGTCCGGGCAGGCGTGCAAATCGCCGGGCAAAGGTCGTTGAGACAGCGTAGCTTACCGCGGCGATAATGATGGCAAACTGTGCGATGACGGCCGTGTCAAGGCTATGTAGTGCATCGGCGCCTATTAAAATGATCAGACCGCCGAATCCGATCATGATGCCCAGCCCGGTGCCAAAATTGAAACGTTCATCGGCAATGAACAAGTGAGCAAGCATTGCTGTTGCAACGGGCATCGTTCCCATCAGAACGGCGGTAAGGCCACTGTCGATATAGACCTCGCCCCAGCTGATCAGTGTAAAAGGCAGAGCGGTACCAAATAATCCGAGTACCGCGAAAATCGTCCAGTTTTTTATGTCGGTGGGCAAACCCTGTCGTTTAAATGCGAGGTAGCCAGCCAGAATGACCACAGCGACCGCGATGCGTGCTGCTGTCAATGTGTAAGGTGGAACTGTCGAGATCGCGAGTTTTATGAAAAGAAATGAGGAGCTCCAAATCAAACCTACACCAAGGAGCAGTAAGTAGTCTCGCGGTGAGACAGCCGTGTTCATGGCTTATATGGGGTCATACTTGGCTATAAGGGCTAGCAGGTACAACAGCAGCGGTTCATGCCAAGATGTGTGGTCCCCAATAGTGTAAAGCCTGTTGTACTAATGTTCTGAATGTGGTTTTTTCGTAGCGTTCGAAAATTGTTCCAATCTGTCCAGATACTGGCGAGTACTCTTTGGCATCGGTACTCTTACGCCAGCCATATAGGAGATCAGATCAACTCCCTCAGATAAAATTCTTTTACCCCATCCATGCACCTCCTCAAGATTAGTTCTGTCGGAATTGATAGATGGTTCGTACTGTTTTATGCGTGCTGCCAGAGTGACGAATTCCGGCCAGCTATAAAAAAAATCTGGATCGCTTTTCATGATTTCGCTTTCTTGGCGTGCGGCCCGTGCGTAGTCGAGAATACCGTCTTCGGCTTTGTCGAAGCCAGGAATAGCCTTAAAGGTGGACACCATGTGGTCGGCGACATTGTCGATGGCTGCCATCGCCTGGGAGATCTTGACGTATCGACTTTCATAATACGCGGCGATCGACTGAGTGAAAACTTTTAACGGTTCACCCCAGAGTTCATCTATTCCTTCATGCCCACTTGAATGACGTACTTGTTTTCCCAGTTCCAACGCTTCCTGAAAGCACTCGCTGCACTGTGTCATCAACTCGTTGTCGGTATCGATACGAATGCCGCGCTCCTCAAGGTCGACAATACTGGTGAAAAGATCAGTCGCTCGATTAAACAGCGCGCCTGCAAGCATCGCGGCATTAACTCGCTTCCGCTCGGGGGCACGTTCACTTTCGTAGGCCTGTCTGGCTGTCTCAACTCTATTTCCAGGTGTATTGATTCCGGGCTCAGTATGGTGGAACGTGCGGCGTGTCAGAACAAGAAGAAGGTCGCGTTTGGCCGACAGAGTTTCATCGGGAGGTGGATAATAACGGATCCAGTAGCCATCATAGAAGATGTGGGGCTTGCCGTTAATCTCTTTTCGAGATCCGTTTGCGATACCTGTATTCATATTTTGAAGCGCCATGCGGTGTCTGCTCCAGTTAGACAAACTAGGCGGTCAGAACGGCGCGGGTCTATTATCAAGTGTGTTACGGCGAGGTCGTTTGGGAAGAATCTGCTTCAGTGGAGCGGGATTGTACGCCGACCGGTTTGAAAGGCAATAGCTGGCAGTCGTTTCATTAATCTACCAGGGTATATAACTGACAAACAGAAAGACTATCGCCTTTTCACTGTGAATATAAGGTTATTGATTCTCTGACCAGGGTGGCTCTTGGTTAGCAGGGGATACGACCGGACGGCCGGTCGAGGTGGCTGTAACACGGCCCCCAAAGAAGACATCATTGGAAAGGTCGTCGGGAGACACTGTGTTTTCATAACGGCTCACAACAGTACCGATGGCGGTTGCACCAGCCCTGACGGCTTTGATTTGAGCAAGTTCTGATGCGGCAGTCTCAGCCCATACAAACGCACTGGATCGATCCTGGAAATCGACCGGACCTTCTAGGCTGTGGACTCGAAAAGTTCCCTGGCTGGGTTGAGTAATCGTGATGTGTTCGCGTTGAACGACACTGCCTACAACGGCACCTATAGCATTTGCGACATCGCTGTGCTTTGGTATCTTCAAGTCGATGCCAAGCATGCGGCTTGCTGCAGGGTAATAAAACGGGGCGGGAGCACCCACGGCCACCAGAGATCGGCCAGGGTCGAAATTCACAGCGAACAGCCCACCGTCGATTGTCCCGTTGTCCATAATCCATTCAGTGAGTAATCGGTTAATTTTTTTGAATACCGCACTTTCATTACGGGGGCCACCAGTCGCCATACAGGCTTTTATAACGGTTTCGCAAATGGTACTGACGACCTTGTCATGTACAACTTGACTGACGGCAGAAGAATCATTGGGGTCAAAGCTGCCCCAGCCGTATACCTGGCGCATCTGTTTTGCCCAGATGACTGCCGCAAGATGAGCCGCTTCTGTTGACCAGTGGTTACTAAAACCGAGAACATGGGCTGCGTCCGAGGGGGTGAAGCCACTGTATATCACCATTCCTTTACGTACCATGACAGCGGCAGCCTGGGCTTGTTCGCGTGCGTCGCGATACAGGGATTCGAGTTCGAGGGGGCGTTCAGCCAGACGCTCCCACACTAATTTTTCAACAGGTGAGAGCTGGGCGATTTGACTGCTGTCAGCGAAAAGCGGAAGAAAAAATCGGTTACTTCGCGGTGTCGGTTTAGTATCACGCTGACGTTTGAGGGACTCAATCACCCAGTCATTGTCAAATGCAAGCAAGCTCATCGGCACTACCCGGCGGGGTCCAATTCCCAGGCCTTCGCCACCGCTGTACCGTGCTTCGCTGTCACCGCCGAGCCCTACCGAGAAAACCCGGGTAGACTCAATCATTGGTCGCCACTCTCCAATCACAGTAGCGTCTGTACTGAAGACGGGAAGGCCATCGGTTACGATGGCAACATCAGTTGTGGTGCCTCCCATGTCGGCAACAATGGAGTTTTTAGTCTGGGCGAGAAATGCAGCACCCACAACGCTTGCAGCAGGTCCGGACAGTACGGTCTCTACCGGTCGTGTCAGAGCAACCGCTGCCGTAATCAGGGAGCCGTCGCCTTTAACCACCATGAGCGGTGCACTGACTCCATAATCGGATAGAAGCGCCTGCATGGTACGAATTAGTCGGTCGATATACGACACTAGAGAGGCATTGAAGGCCACAGTCACTGCCCTGCGCGGTGCACCCAGAGACGAGGCGAGTTCATGGCCGCAGGTCACAGGCCTATCAGACAGAGAATGAATCAGTTCGCGTAGAGTAATCTCATGGGCGGGATTGCGAACGCTGAACATGCTCGAAACACCAAATGCCGATACTCGATTCCTGTACTTCTCGATGGTGCGACTCGCCATTTCCAAGTCTAGTGGCCACTTCTCTCGGCCGCCGGCGTCGTGACCACCCTTCAGTGCGACACAGGCTCCACCACGGACGATATGTTCCAGCTTCGCCCGCTCTATCTGGCTGGCAGTGTAACCCGGAAGCAGCAGACAAACAGGGGTACCACGGCCTTCGACAACGGCATTGGTTGCGAGCGTGGTCGACAGCGAGGCCAGCGTAACTTTTGAAAGAAGGTCGGAAGGAAGCTTTTTGAGTACAGCACTGATTCCAACTTCGAGCTGGCGGTGCGTGGTTAGGGATTTGCCACTGGCTACGACCTGGTTCGCGGCATCGACAAGTGCGGCATCTGTATAGGTTCCGCCTGTATCAATACCCAGACGGAGTTGCGTCTGTCCAGAGCTCTCTTCAGCCATGGAGCTACTGACCGTAGTCGAAGAATCCCTTGCCACTCTTTCTGCCCAGATAACCTGCGTCGACCATTTGTTTTAGGAGTGGGCTCGGCCTGAATTTCGAATCTCCAAACTCCTCTAGAAGAATATTCATAACGTAGAGACAAACATCGATACCGATCATGTCAGCGAGTGCCAGAGGCCCCATAGGGTGGCCGGCACCCAGTTTCATCGCTGCGTCGATCTCATCTGCACTGGCGATACCCTCGTAAAGTATGAATACGGCTTCATTTATCATAGGAACCAGCATGCGATTAACCACAAATCCTGGGCTGTCTTTTACGCTTACAGGTGTTTTGCCCAGTTCCCGGGTCAGTTCATGGACTCTAGTGAAGGTGTCATCTGAAGTCTGCAATGCTCTTATGATTTCTACCAACGCCATCATTGGCACTGGATTAAAGAAGTGCATGCCGATTACCTTGTCTGGCCTGTTGCTGACTGAAGCAAGTTTTGTCAGTGACAGCGACGATGTGTTGGAGGCAATAATGGTCTCCGGGCCGGAAACTTTGTCTATCTCCTCAAACAGGTCGAGTTTGAGAGCCATGTTTTCTGTAGCGGCTTCTATGACGAGATCGCAGTCAGCTAGGTCCGATAGATTGGTGGTGGTGCTGATTTTCCGAATTGCTGCGTCTTTCGCGTCAGCGGTAATCTTTTCTCGGTCTACTAGTCTTTGCAGGCTTTTATCAATTGTACCTAGGCCTCGGCTGGTTGCTTCATCTGACACATCCTGCATGACGATGTCATAGCCGGTGAGGGCAGCTATTTGAGATATTCCGCTGCCCATCGTGCCGGCACCGACTATCCCGATGTTTCTGATTTGCATTTTGCATGCTCCTGTTCTGATCCACGGGTACATTTACAAGGGGGCAAGGCTAACCTAAACCGGCGGCGAAACCAATGGCCGGCTGCGTTCGGGAGATTGTCGGTATACACTGCCCATTAGACGACAACTATGGTACTGATCATGAACAGTAAACAGATGATCGAGCAGCTGGTTGGATTTAACACAGTGTCTCGTGACAGTAATCTTTCTCTTATCGACTTCGTGCAGAATTATCTGAATGATCACGGTGTCGCATCAACTCGTGTCGTCAGCGATGACGGTGAGAAATCGAACCTTTATGCCACTATCGGACCGCTAGAGGAAGGTGGTGTAGTTCTATCCGGGCACACAGATGTTGTTCCTGTAGATGGTCAGGACTGGCACACGGACCCATTTCTGCTGACTGAAGACAACGGCAGGCTTTATGGTCGTGGAACTTGTGATATGAAGGGTTTTATCGGGATTGCCTTATCACTTGTACCGGACATGAAATTACTGCGGCGTCCTATACACCTGGCGCTATCATATGATGAAGAAGTAGGGTGCCGTGGTGCACCAGCCATGATTGAGCAGATGGTGACCGATCTACCCGCACCGGAAGCTGTTATCGTTGGTGAACCTACGAGCATGAGTGTAGTCACCGGGCATAAGGGTATTGTTGGTCTCAAGACAACCGTCCGTGGCTATGAGACGCATTCCAGCCAGACCAATCGTGGTGTGAGCGCGGTAATGAATGCTGCCAGACTGGTCAGTTACCTCAGTGCAATGGCAGAGCGCCTCGAGCGCGATACGCCGTCGGACAACGGATTTAACCCTCATCATACCAGTATCCATGTGGGCGTTATTAATGGCGGCACCGCGATGAATATCGTTTCACGCCACTGCGAGTTTGTTTGGGATGTCCGCAATATTCCTGGAGATGATCCGGATGCTTTGATTGAAGAGTTCGAAAAATATTGTAAGGAAGAAGTGTTGCCTGAGATGCGGCAGCGATGGTCGGAGTGTTTTATTCAGACAGAAGTCATTGCCCGTGCGCCGGAATTTTCACCAAAGGGGTCTGCAGCGCTTGAATTGGTGCAAGCCATTACCGGAACTCAGGATACCAGCCGAGGCGCCTATGTCGCCGAAGCCGGACAATTCCAGGCCGCAGGGTTTCCAACGGTAATGTGTGGACCAGGCTCAATTGACCAGGCGCATCAACCTGATGAGTTCATCAGTCTCGAGCAGGTTGCACAGGGGGAGTCATTCCTACGTCGACTGATTCAAGATCTATCGACTTGAGGAGTGGCGATTTAGGTCGATAGCAGTTCTGAAACCAGCTGAGCGACCTGTAAGCTGCCGTTGAGAGTCTGCTGCCGACAGGCAGGTTGGACAGCCAGTAAATTCTCCAATTCACTGAGCCAGTCGCCCGACATGTAGTCTTGTGCTGACAGTAAAATTCCATCCGTGTTGTGCTGGAGAAAATTAACCAGTGCTTGCATTTCAGGATAATCCTCCCGCACGAAATAGCCAAATCGCACCTGGCTTTGGTAGATCTCAGCGATGGTGCTGTAACCTGCCTTGCCGATTACAGCATCGGCCGCATTGATCAGGTCGGGGTGATAGTGGCTGCTGTTTGCCGGAAGAAGACGAACATTCGGTGCCGCCCACTCTTTTCTTGCTTCAATGCCGGCAATCACGAAGTCTATTGTACTGAAATCTCGGTGGAGCCTGCTTACGAACGGGTATTCCTGGGGTACACCACCCATAGTCAGAAATACCATCGACCTTTTACTTTGTAGTCCCAGTGCTTTTCGGGTGTTGTCCCTGTTCTGTCGTGGGGAGCGGGCAATTGGGTTGACATGAATCGCGCTACTTACCGGATTGCACACGGGTTGTGTTTGGATATGAACCTTGGCATTGGTAAAGACCTGCTCTAGCGCGTCAGCGTATGTCAGGAACGCCGGATGCCCTTGAGCGAGTGACCTGTAGATCCAATCCCAGGTGAAGTTCTCGATCAGAACACTGGGAAGGCCAGCTGCCCGTGCGACTGCTATGCCCATCGGTGCAATGTCGCAGATGACCAGTTCACAGTGTGTATCGGTTAGTTTGTTGGCCAGAGCATGAATTTGCGTGGATTTGAACGGTATCTCGTCGGCCAGTGCTTCCAGAGTACCGGGAATATCTGTATTCAATGCATCATGTTGAACTAAGCCGATATCGCAGTTCAGTTGATGAAATCGGAAATCATCGAGGGTGCCGGAGAAATACCACTGAGGGATTGAGGAGAAGATCTCAAACCGCACTTCCGGCCTGATATCGGTCAGGGCTTTGGCGACCGCACAAGCACGGGACGCATGACCAAACCCATGAGAAGTCACGAACAAGGCGACTGAGCGAAAGCTGTATTGTTCTACCACGCCCTAAACCAGACAGATCGACAAGTTGCTCTATTATTGATTGAAGTATTGATCCAGAAACTCAGTAAACCCTATTCGATCTGCTTGTTCCATTGCCCGCTGACGGTCGATGGAGTCCATGGCGTCTTGTGACATCTGGTGGAGCTGTTCCGCGGGAAGGTTCAGATTGTCAAAGTATTCGCCCGTCCTAACAGCCTGAGCCAGTGCGAAATTGAAGAAGTTGTCGTCGTGTTTTCGCATGGCTTCAAGGACCTGAGCTGAAGGAGTGAGGCTTGAGTCGTTGAACTTATCCTGCTGTCTACGTACCGTATTGCTGTAACCCTTGCCGCCATGCTGATCGAGAAATTCAGCCAATATTTTGAAATGACTCATCATGCTGCTGCCCAGTTTGGTCAGTTTCTGATTTCCGATGGTCAGGAAGAGATCGGGATCACGGCCTCGTTCAACAACTTGTTTTAGTGTGGTATGGCAATCTTGCTGTTCAGCGGCAGACATTGGTGGGCTATCTGAGAGCAAACAGTAAAGCAGGAAAAGATCGAGGAAGAGAATTTGTGAGTGGTCAATGCCAATCGGCAAAAAGGGGTTGAGGTCTATACTTCGCAGTTCAACATATTCAACACCGCGCTTTTGGAGGGCATAAGTTGGTTTCTCACCGGTTTGAATGGTTCGTTTGGGGCGTATCGATGCGTAATACTCGTTTTCAATCTGTAGCAGGTTGGTGTTCAGTTGCCTGTATTCACCGTCGACCCGAAGGCCGATCTCCTCATAAGGAGGGTAGGACTCAGTCGTCGCCCGAGTCAGTGACTCGATATAGGTTTCCGTACTGTCCAGGTTAACTTTAATAGACGCCTGAGCATCACTCTGATAGCCGAGATCACTCAAACGTAGACTGGTTGCGTAGGGGAGGTAATAACTCGACTCACCCAAGAGTTCCAGATGGTGGTCTCTGTCGTCAAGAAAAGTTCGACAGACAGCGGGTGATGCACCGAACAGATAGGATATGAGCCAGCCGTAGCGGTAGACGTTGCGTACAAGACCGAAGTAGCCTTCGGACTTGAAATCCTGGAGTGGTACGGTTGAACCACAGATTGTCCGCCAGCTGCGCCAGAAATCGTCGCCAATTGAGAAATTGAAATGAATACCAGCAATGGTTTGCATCAACTTGCCATAACGGTGAGCCAGACCAATTCGATAAATGGTCTTCATACGCCCGACGTTTGATGTTCCGTAGTTGGCGATGGAAATACTGTCTTCCCCATGCAGTATGCACGGCATACTGTTAACCCATAGCAATTCATCTCCAAGATTACGGTAGGTAAATTGGTGAATGTTGGTCATGTCCTGCAGCAGTGTTTCCGTGTCTCGATGTGGGGGGGTAATGAGCTCAATTAAGGCCTCTGAGTAATCCGTAGTAATGTAAGGATGGGTCAGGGTTGATCCCAGACGAGAGGGGTGTGGCCGTTGAGAAATGATACCTTCCTGATTTACGCGGAGACTTTCTTTTTCTAGCCCTCGGCGAATGCTGAGGAGGCTGCTTGCAGCACCTGCCTGCTCGATCTTTCCCAGAGTCCGTGTTAGCGTTTGGGTCATGGAATCTTAATCCGGGGCAGAAGTCTGGCGACTGGTATCAGGAGACAATCGAGGTCGATACTGTTGGTCGAGAGACTCGTGAACTCACAGGGTTGATTGACCAGTTTGTCGCTCGATCAGATATGCAGACAGGGTTATGCCACATTTGTTTACAACACACCAGTGCATCGTTGCTGTTATCAGCAAATACCGACCCGGTGGTACAGGTAGACTTGGAGCATTTGATGCAGCGTATCATTCGAGATGGCGATCCGGTTTGCCGGCATGCCAGCGAAGAATCTGACGACATGTCGGCCCATCTTCGTTCGGTGTTGACTGGAAGTTTCCTGACCTTGCCAGTGGTTGAACACTGGCTGGGACTTGGTGTGTGGCAGGGTGGATATCTTTGGGAGTATCGATATCAAGGTCGCAAACGGTGCCTAGTCTTGACTATCCAGGGTGAGATCAGAGCTTTATGAATCGAATGAGTTCAGTGCTTGGTAGCCAGAACGTGGCCGCAGCCCACCGTTACAGTGTTGCACCGATGATGGATTGGACTGACCGGCATGAACGTTATTTTCTGCGCTTGATCACGCATCGAGCGATGTTGTATACGGAGATGATCCCTGCGGCAGCGCTGTTACATGGTGATCGAAACCGCTTACTTGTACATAGCGCGGCCGAGTATCCTCTAGGGCTGCAACTGGGGGGTAGCAATCCCCGTGAGATGGCTCTTTGTGCTCGCTTCGGTGAAGCAGCGGGATTCAATGAAATCAATATGAATGTGGGCTGTCCGAGTGCGCGTGTCCAGTCTGGCCGTTTCGGAGCATGCCTGATGGCAGAACCGGAACTGGTGAGCGATTGTTTCAGCGCTATGGCATCAACGGTCCGTATTCCTGTCACCATCAAATGTCGCATAGGCATTGATGACCGAGACAGTTATGAAGATCTTGAATCGTTTGTTACTACACTTGTAGAAGGTGGTTGTCGCACATTCATTGTTCATGCCCGCAAGGCCTGGCTAACCGGCTTAAGTCCCAAACAGAACCGCGAAGTACCCCCGCTACACTACAACATAGTGTATCGGCTGAAGCAAAACTACTCTGATCTGGAGATTATTGTCAATGGCGGAATCTGTAGCATTGAAGCTGCCCGCTCTCATCTAGAGCACGTCGATGGTGTGATGGTTGGACGAGAGGCCTACCAAAATCCTTTTTCACTCGCCGATGTTGATGGGGAACTGTTCGGTATAAAAACTCCGTCACTAACGCGCTGGCAGGTGCTGGACCAGTACAAATCCTATATAGCCAGTGAAATTGAGTCTGGCACTCAGCTTAAACACATGTCTCGACATATGCTGGGTCTTTTTGCGGGACAGGTGGGCGCCCGGGCCTGGCGCCGGTATCTGAGCGAGCATGCAGTTCGGCACGGTGCAGGCCTAGAGGTCATCGAAGCGGCCGAACGTATTGTGCGGCAGAAGATGCAGCACGCGGCATAGACGTTTTGAGTTCTGTCGTTTCGATTGAGAACTCTGCGTAGGCCGAATCATGATTCAAAAGAAAACCACCCTATTAAGTGTGTCGGCTCTGCTGGTGCTTTTGGCCTTTACCATAGGGCTGACAGCATTGGCGCTGAATACCGTCAATTTACGCAGCAGCTTTGCCGAATACATCACTCAACAGACTAAAAGAAACGTCACCATCGGGGGTGACGTTGAGATGGATCTTGGATTTAGTGAGTCTGGTTCGTTGTTACTGACCCTCAAGACAGAGGACCTGGTGGTCTATAACAATCCCGATTTCAGTGCTGAGCCTATGCTCCATGTGCCATGGGTTGAACTTAAACTCGGGTTGTTGTCAATTCTGACAGGAGGGTTCGATGTCCATGGTTTACTGATCGAGCGTCCTAGGTTCGATCTTGTCCGACTAATCGACGGACGTTCAAACTGGCAAGATATTGGGATTCTTGCTGTTCTACCCGCTAATCAAGTGAACGTATACGCGGGCGTGGTTCATTGGCGCGATCGTATGACTCAGCAGGCGGTAACGCTAGCCGACCTGTCTTGGCGTTCGAGCAGATCCGAGACTGACCCGACAATCTCCTGGCAGACTTCATTTCAACTCTTGTCGGAGGTGTTTCGCTCGCCGTTAGCTGTGCGTCTATCGGCAAATGCTCCAGTTAAACTTGGTCAATCGAGTGACGTGGAATTGAATGAAGTTGTTGGTAATGTGACAGCGCCTGGATTGGTGTTGAGTATGAGACTGCCAGAGATGAACGTGGGCATAGACAGCGGCAGGATCCATGTGGCGGAATCAGTAGTGACTATCGCTGCCGCTGGTGCTGAAGTCGCTTTGAAAATTGCCGATCTGAATATAGATACCAGCGCCCGACAGATCAGGGCCGCACTGCTCGACGCAGATTGTTTTATCGGTCGATTCCCGTCCACTATTACTGCTGATGCAATTGCCATCGATCTGTCCAATCAGCGCATTGTTGTGCCGAAGGTGGCCGTGACTTGGCTGGATACAGAACTCTTTGGAGATTTGTCAGCTACCTGGGCAGAAGGAGAGCCAGAGGTTTTGGCTGACTTCGATATACCGTCGGCAGATGTTCAGGCAATTCTGCGCAATGCCGGCGTTGCGCTGTCGGATTTTGTGTCGAGCGGACTTCGTCCGATATCTCTGAGTGGAAAGGTGCGTTGGCAGGAGAATCAGTGGGATTTAGATGGCCTCACTGTAAAGGCGGACGATACCATCGTCACGGGATGGGTCAGGAACCACAGAGAAGATTCAGCAGCCTGGACATTTGCTCTGGAATCAGACGATTTTCTCCTGGTCGATAAGGCGGAAGATGGTTCTCGCTCTATTACTTCTGCGGGTGTGCTTGTCGGTTTGTTGGCCGACCGGCTTTCAAATCTTCCAGCAGATGTGACGGCAACGGGAAGTATTGTTATCGGGCACCTGTGGATCGACCAGATGCTGACGAAACATGTGATCGCACAGATTCGCTCCAAAGGAAAAATAATGTCCATTGCTCCATTGTCGGGTGAGCTTTACGAAGGTACTGGCAAGCTGTTTTTGTGGCTAGATCGTCGTGCCGAGTCACCCCTAATTCTTGTCCGCCAAGCAGTAGGTGATTTCAATTTGGGAAAACTGCTGCGCGATGCGGACGATATAGCTGGTATAGAAGCATCAGCTGATTTTGAATTAGTCCTGGCGGTGGAGGGAAGGACCGGCGCTGAATTACTCAAGAATGCCCGTGGGGTTGCCACGGTTGACCTGCGTAACGGGGAGCTTTCGGTAGAGTTGTTCAAGCAAGTTTTAGGGAGTTTCAATACCCAACTGGTCAGAGCGATCAGCGCGCAGTTGCCTGAACTTAAAGTCGAGCAGGCATCGACAACCATTCGAATCGATCGCGGTATGGTTCAGAACCAGGATTTTAGATTTGTTGGCCCTGAATTCTGGATGGAAGGTAAGGGTTCACTGTCCCTGTCTGCCGGTGCTATGGATTATAGAATCCTGCTTGCTCTTGAGAATGATCTAAGCAGAGATTTAGGCGGTATACCAGTCATTCCATTCCAGATCACAGGGTCAGTAGGTGATCCCAAGATTACTCTAGATGTCCAGGAACTGGTGCGATTCAAAATTGAACATGAACTCACCGGCGTTTTGCCGCGACCATCCAGCGTATTACCCGATCAGGCCGCAATCACGTTGATCCAGCAACTCGAACGGCAGATTACAAACCTTCAACAGACGCTAGATTCGGAATGAAATCTAGAGTTGGACTTCTATTATTAGATTAGCTCAGGTGTTGTTTCTGTTATGATTTGCTGTAACTTCTAGCAGCTACCTCAACAGTCGCCGATTTCCTCGGTCTTAAATTGGAGAACGTTATGAGCGGTGAAAAGCTCAATAAAGTCAGTGCTCGTATCACGCAGCCGCCTTCCCAGGGTGCGTCCCAGGCAATGCTCTATGCCACTGGCATGTCACGTGAAGACATGGACAAGGCCCAGGTCGGTATTGCTAGTGTTTGGTGGGAGGGCAATCCCTGCAATATGCACTTGAATGATCTCTCTGCGGAGATTAAACGTGGAGTTGAAGAGGCGGATCTCATTGGTATGCGTTTCAATACCATCGGTGTCAGCGATGGTATTTCGATGGGCACAGAGGGTATGTGTTATTCGCTCCAATCCCGGGATCTCATTGCCGATTCCATAGAAACTGTTATGGGGGGGCAATGGTACGATGCGCTGGTAACGGTGCCTGGTTGCGACAAAAACATGCCAGGCGTCATGATGGCAATGGGTAGAGTGAATAGACCCTCACTTATGGTCTACGGAGGTACGATTCAACCCGGAATCGCCAGCAAACAGGTTGTTGATATCGTTTCAGCGTTCCAGAGTTACGGAGAGTTTCTCGCTGAGAAAATAACAGACGATGAACGTGAAGCTATCGTCAGAAATGCCTGTCCAGGGGCTGGTGCCTGTGGCGGCATGTATACCGCCAATACTATGGCAAGTGCGATTGAGGTCATGGGTATGTCACTGCCTTACAGCTCATCCAATCCGGCAGTGGATTCCAGTAAGACTGAAGAGTGCTTTAGAGTGGGTGCGGCCATCAGAAAGTTGATGGAACTTGATCTTAGGCCACGCGATATTATGACGCGGGATGCATTTGAAAACGCTATGGTTATCGTCTCTGCCTTGGGGGGATCAACAAATGCTGTGCTTCATTTGATTGCTATTGCCCGTTCTGTAGATGTTGATCTGAGGATAGACGATTTCCAGGCGGTAAGTGATCGAATACCGTATCTTGCTGATCTGAAGCCAAGTGGGCGTTACGTGATGGAAGACCTACACCATGCCGGTGGCATTCCGGGCGTTATGAAGTATTTACTCAGCGAGGGGTTAATCAGCGGGGACTGTATGACCGTAACTGGTTATACGGTTGCCGAGAACCTGGAGACTGTACCGGAGCTAGAACCGGGGCAGGCCATAATTCATTCCCTGTCCAATCCGATCAAAAAGACTGGCCACTTAAGAATTTTGAAGGGCAATCTGGCGCCGGGTGGTGCCGTGGCTAAAATCACCGGTAAGGAAGGTGAGCAGTTCAGCGGTCCCGCCCGTGTGTTTGACTGTGAGGAGGATATGCTATCCGCCCTTGAAGAAGGACGTATACAAAAGGGCGATGTCATTGTTATCCGCTATGAGGGGCCCAAGGGCGGGCCCGGTATGCCGGAAATGCTGACACCAACATCTGCCGTCATGGGAGCTGGTCTGGGCGACGATGTTGCACTGATCACTGATGGTCGTTTTTCTGGTGGTTCTCATGGATTTATCATCGGCCATGTCGTCCCTGAAGCCCAAGAAGGTGGCGCCATAGCTTTGTTGCGTGATGGGGACGCGATCAACATTGATGCTGTCGCGAATTCAATCACCGTCGACTTGAGCGCCGAAGAGTTGGCCGAACGGTTATCAGAGTGGACAATGCCGCCTTACGAAGCTGTTCGGGGCACACTCTACAAGTACATCAAGAACGTCAAGACAGCCAGTGAGGGCTGTGTAACCGACGAATAGAGTGTAGGGGTATTCTCTCGTTGCCACCAAATGTCAGTTCAGACTGATCTTGATCGCCGCCGCCGCAGCGATTGGTGCAAGACACAGCGCAAGAACTGCCATTGCACTTAATAAATAGATCTGCCCGGCAATAGGTAGACCAAGTTCGGCGTTCTGTACTGCGGTACTGCCAAATACCAGCACAGGTATGTAGAGTGGCAGAACAATCAGGCTCAATAGGACACCGCCGCGTCGCGTGCCGACGGTCAGTGCGGTTCCAACGCTACCTACCAGACTTAAGATCGGTGTGCCAATTAAGAGCGTCAGTAGCAGCACTGCTGTAGAAAGGCCAGTTAGCTGCATCATCGGTGCAAGTAGGGGTGTGACTAATAGTAGAGGGAGACCGGTAACACACCAGTGTGCCAGGATTTTGCCCAGAATTAGAAGTGGTACGGGTCCAGTAGTTAGAACCAGTTGCTCCAGTGATCCATCGTCGAAATCCGACCGGAAGAGTCCTTCTAGTCCGAGTAATGTGGCCAGCAGAGCTGCGATCCAGATTACTCCGGGGGCAAGTGCCTGCAGTTGTGTTGGGTCCTGACCGATCGCAAGTGGGAACAGTGTGAAGACGATGACGTAGAACACGACAGAATTCGCTGCATCTGCCCGATTGCGTATCGCGATCATAACGTCGCGCCGGATAATCGCTGTGAAAAGTGCAAATAGCCCGGTGCGATTCATGTGGATAAGTGCAGGCTCTTGATGTTCCTGCCTTCAAACTGAAGATGCTGATGTCCTGTCAGCACGATTAGCCCACCATCATCCAGGTGCCGGCTAAACCGTGATCTGGCTATATCAATCCCATCCTGATCGATCGCAGTCAGTGGCTCATCTAGGATCCAGATCGATGCCCGGGTAATGAAAAGCCAGGCCATTGCTACTCGTCGGCGTTGACCTGCTGAAAGATGGATGCAAGGGACATCACGAACCAAGGAAAGGCCAGATTGAGTCAAGGCCTCACCGATTTGGGAGCTGACAGAAAAGCCCTTGATAGCAGCTAGGCATGACAAGTTTTCAGCGGGACTGAGTTCAAGTTTAATGCCGTTGCTGTGGCCGATGTAGGCGAGGTGTTCGTAGTAAGTCGAACGACAGGTTCGAATATCCTCTGATTGCCACAGTACAGTGCCATTGTCGGGTTGTGTGGTGCCGCAAAGGATTCGAAGCAGACTGGTCTTTCCTGATCCATTGGATCCCTGGATGTGTAGAATTTCTCCCGCATCAATCGTCAGGTTCAGGTCGGTGAACAACGCTCGCTCTCCACGAATGCACGTAATTTCGTGTGCTGTCAGCACGTGCAGGGACCACGTCGGACGTTCAGGTTGACCAAGGGTATCAGTAGAATCATGTGTTAGATTATTCTGGACTAGTAGCTGGACCGGGTAGGTGAATTACGGGCGGTAGGCATAATCTCGTACGCAAGGATCACAATTGGTGGCCACATAGACCTTATAATCTAACTATCCAATTGGCGATAATGGCATTATGCACTTAGGCAAACCCTACAGTGCACTGGCACTATTATCAACGTAAATGCTGAGACTATCATCCGGATTTCCAAGTTGTTTTGATGGTCGGTGAGGAAATAGATGCGGCTTGATCATGAGTGACTCTATAAATTGACTACAACAAGCACGAGGCGGAAAAAGCGTTTCGGTCGTAACAGAACTAGACAGGTCGGCGAGGAGGATCGACAGTCGGTTCTAGAGGCTCTCGGTGATATGCCTATTCAGCGTGATTTGCTGATCGAGTATTTACATAAGCTGCAGGATCGATATAGCCATATCTCTGCTGGACACATCGTTGCATTGGCAGATTTAATGAAGCTTGCGCCTGTTGAGATTTACGAAGTTGCTACGTTCTACCATCATTTCGATGTTGTTGCCGATGGCCAACCGATACCGCCGGCTCTTACCGTTAGAGTGTGTGAATCAGTGACGTGTGAACTTTTCGGGTCAGAGTTGCTGGTCAGCTCGCTTCAGGCAAGTTTGGGGGATGATGTCAGGGTCCAGCGAGTCCCCTGCGTGGGCCGCTGTGACGAGGCGCCTGTGGCCGTCGTGGGAAAGAACGCGATTCCAAGGGCAACTGTGTCGCAAGTGTCCGATGTGATTCGGGAAGGCAACACCGCAATCACAGTGCAACCTGACTGGATCAGTATTGAGGAGTACAGGCGAGGCGATGGATACAAGACTTACGAGGCTTGTCGTGCTGGGTCTCTGACTCACGAACATATTCTTGACGAACTAGAAAACTCTGGATTGCGGGGCTTGGGCGGAGCTGGATTTCCTGCTGGAAGGAAGTGGCGGATCTTGAAGGATCAGCCAGCACCTCGACTGATGGCCATCAACATAGATGAAGGCGAGCCCGGTACCTTTAAAGATCGTTATTACCTAGAGCGAGATCCTCATCGATTCATTGAAGGTATGCTGATTGCGGCCGAGGTAATTGGTATCGACTGTTGTTATCTTTATGTGCGTGATGAATATCCGGGTGTGCTGCAGATACTCGAGGATGCGATTAAAGAACTGGGCTCGGTATTCGATAATCAATTACCGGAGGTTCATATTCGGCGAGGGGCTGGTGCGTATATATGTGGTGAAGAGTCAGCGATGATCGAGTCAATCGAAGGCAAGCGCGGCATGCCGCGTCTGCGACCTCCATACGTTGCGGAAGTTGGTCTATTCGGCAGGCCTACGCTTGAGCACAACTGTGAAACACTCTACTGGGTTCGAGACATACTCGAGCATGGTGCGGACTGGTTTTCAGGCCAGGGCCGACGTGGACGACACGGGTTACGGTCTTTTTCTGTCAGTGGCCGTGTCAAGAAACCAGGTGTTCACCTGGCTCCGGCTGGAATCAGTGTGAGAGAGTTGATTGAGGAATTCTGTGGTGGGATGCTGGATGGTCATACATTTAACGCATATTTTCCAGGTGGTGCTTCAGGAGGAATCCTTCCCGCTTCGCTGGGTGATGAGCCGCTCGACTTTGATACGCTGCAGGCGCACGGTAGTTTTATCGGCTCAGCTGCCGTGATCATCTTGTCCGACCAAGATAGTCCCAGGCAAGCGGCCCTGAATACAATGCGATTCTTTTCGCACGAATCGTGTGGTCAATGTACGCCCTGTCGCGTGGGTTGCGATCGGGCGGAGCGTCTGATGGAGTTGCCACATTGGGATACAGAACTCCTCGAGGAATTGGCCTGTGTCATGGAGGATGCGTCTATTTGCGGTTTAGGTCAGGCAGCGCCGAATCCTATACGCACGGTAATTCGGTATTTCCCAGAGGAGGTGGGTGCAGAATGAATAGATTGGGAGACCAGGAAGTAGCTCCGATTAGCTTTGTGCTTGACGGCCATTCGGTTACTGCCCAGCCACAAGAAACCATCCTCCAGGTCGCAAAGAAGAGCGGTGTTGACATTCCCCACTTGTGTTACTCAGAAGGGTTGCGGGCTGACGGCAACTGCCGGGCCTGTATGGTTGAAATTGAAGGTGAACGCGTGCTTGCGCCGGCGTGTTGCCGGCAACCGACTGAAGGGATGAATGTTCAGTCAACAAGTGACAAAGCATTGCGCTCTCAGTCGCTTGTCCTGGAATTGTTGAAGGGCGAAGTGGGCCCTGCCCGCCACAGTCCGATCTCGGAGTTAGAGTATTGGTGTGACAGTCGTGGATTGTCTGAGAGTCGATTTGGTGGCCGGACGCAACCACATGCCGACCAGTCACATCCGGCAATAACCGTCAATCTTGAAAGTTGTATCCAATGCACCCGTTGTCTGCGAGCGTGTCGAGAAGAACAAGTCAACGACGTAATTGGGCTGGCATACCGGGGTGCCCGCGCTGAGATCGTTTTTGATCTTGGTGATGGTATGGGTGACAGTTCTTGCGTGGGCTGTGGTGAGTGTGTTCAGGCCTGTCCAACCGGGGCTCTGATGCCCTCGGGGAACGTGGCGCAGGAAAGTGGTGATACCACTGTGGACTCGGTGTGTCCGTATTGTGGTGTGGGGTGTCTACTGACTTACCATATTAAAGACAAGAAAATAAAATATGTTACGGGCCGTGATGGGCCAGCTAATCATGGAAGACTGTGTGTTAAGGGGCGTTATGGGTTTGACTATGTCAGTCACCCGGACCGAATTACGCAGCCGCTGATACGGCGAGAGGGAGTTGCAAAGGGCTTGACCGATCAGTTTGACCCGAAAGATCCTCTGAAGACTTTTAGGCCGGTAGGTTGGGATGAAGCCCTCGATTTTGCAGCTCAGGGGTTTAAGGCTATCTTGTCAGAGAACGGTCCAAATGCGCTCTCCGGATTTGGATCGGCCAAAGGCAGTAACGAAGAGGCTTACTTGTTTCAAAAGCTGATCCGCACCGGCTTTGGCAGCAATCACGTTGATCATTGCACCCGACTGTGTCACGCATCGTCCGTTGCAGCTTTGTTGGAAGGAATAGGGTCTGGTGCTGTATCCAATCAGGTGGCTGATGTTGCGCAGGCAGAGGTCATAATTGTTATCGGTGCCAATCCGACTGAGAACCATCCGGTTGCGGCGACATTCATGAAAAATGCCGCACAGAAAGGCGCTACCTTGATTGTGATGGATCCGCGTAAAAACCAGCTAGCACGTCATGCTACTCATTATCTCCAGTTTCGCCCAGATACTGATGTCGCGTTATTGAACGCGATGATCCACACCATTATCGATGAGGGTCTGGTTGATGAGCAGTTTATCGCTGAACGCACCACGGATTTCGACCTGGTACGTGAAAATGTTAAGGACTTCAGTCCTGAGAATATGGCGGAGATTTGTGGCATAGATGCTGAGGCGATTCGCTGCGTTGCCCGCGCCTATGGCCAGTCGCGCCGCGCTATGATTTTTTGGGGAATGGGTATATCACAACATGTGCACGGTACGGATAACGCCCGTTGCCTCATCGCGTTATCCATGATGACCGGTAATATTGGGCGTCCGGGTACAGGATTACACCCGCTGCGAGGTCAGAACAATGTACAGGGTGCGTCTGATGCCGGTCTAATTCCTATGATGTTCCCGGACTACCGTCGTGTAGACGACTCCGAAGCATTGGCTTGGTTCTCGGATTATTGGGGTACTGAACTTGATTCCACCCCAGGTCTAACTGTTGTCGAGATTACTGATGCCGCACTTTCCGGACAAATCAAGGGGATGTATATCATGGGTGAAAATCCGGCTATGTCTGATCCGGACCTGAACCATTCCCGTGCGGCGTTGGCGAAGCTGAAGCACCTGGTTCTACAGGATCTGTTTCTGACTGAAACCGCCGCATTCGCGGACGTGATTTTACCGGCCTCCGCGTTCCCCGAAAAAACGGGCACATTTTCAAATACAGATCGACGTGTTCAATTGGGTCGGCAGGCGCTCGATCCACCTGGCGATGCGCGTCAGGATCTCTGGATCATTCAGCAAATTGCAAAACGGTTAGGGTTGAAATGGGAATACGCCGATGTTCGCGACGTTTTTAATGAAATGCGTGATGCAATGCCAAGTATTTCCGGCATGACCTGGGAAAGACTGGAAAGTGAGCACAGCGTAACCTATCCATGTGAGAAAGCGTCCGATCCGGGTCAGAGTGTGGTTTTCGAAGAAAGTTTCCCGACCGCAGACGGTCGTGGACGATTTGTGCCGGCTGACCTCAAATCGGCCGACGAAAAACCAGACCAGGATTATCCTTTTGTGCTGATCACGGGCCGGCAATTGGAGCACTGGCACACCGGGGCTATGACACGTAGAGCGAGTGTTCTCAACACTATTGAACCCGGCGCCGTGGTCTATAGTCATCCAGACGATTTAGACGCGCTCGGAATGAAAGATGGAGACCTGGTGAAGGTTTCGTCCCGGCGAGGTGAGATCATGGCGCCTTGCCGATCAGACGATGGTTTGCAGCCTAAATCCATATTCATTCCGTTTTGTTACCAAGAGGCGGCAGCCAATCTACTGACCAATGCAGCCCTGGATCCGGTCGGGAAAATTGCTGAAGTAAAATACTGCGCGGTTAATCTAACCGCTCCAAGTTGAACGGGATTGCAATGACTGGAATTATGGACGGTAAGGCGTTTGCTGCAGAACTTAGAGGACGCGTAGCGACTGCCGTGAGCCACCTAGAATCAAGCCATGGGCTGATTCCTGGGCTCGCTGTGGTGTTGGTCGGTGAAGATCCTGCCAGTGAGGTTTATGTCCGAAATAAGGGCAAACAGACTGTGGAAGTCGGTATGGCATCGTTTGAACACCGACTGTCTGATCAGACAACCGAGCGCGAACTTCTGGTGCTGATTGATCAGCTTAATAGTGATCCAACGGTCCATGGAATTTTGGTCCAGTTGCCACTGCCTGCTCAGATCAATAGCCATGCGGTGATTAATGCGATTGATCCAGACAAAGATGTTGATGGATTTCACCTGATCAATGTCGGGCGATTAACCACGGGTGAATCTGGACTGGTCCCCTGCACCCCGCTGGGCTGTATGATGCTGCTGCGTGCGTATGCCGGTGATTTGTCGGGTCAGAATGCGGTGATTGTGGGCAGATCGAATATTGTCGGTAAGCCGATGGCTGCTCTGCTCCTGGCGGCGCACTGTACGGTGACAGTCGCACATTCTCGCACGAAAGATCTGACCGATGTCTGTCGGCAGGCAGATATACTCATTGCAGCAGTGGGTAGAGCCGAGATGATACAGGGGGACTGGATAAAACCAGGTGCAACGGTAATCGATGTGGGGATCAATCGTATCGATGGCGAAAACGGCAAGAAGCGACTGGTGGGTGATGTGGAGTTTGCATCGGCCAGTGCCGTGGCCGGTGCAATTACACCGGTGCCCGGTGGAGTGGGACCAATGACGATCGCGTGTTTGTTGCGTAATACGGTTCAGGCAGCCTGTGCCGTCAATGGGATCGACTTCACTCTGGAATAGAGATCTACCTGAAGTTACGTGACCGGTTGGTAAGGTTTGCCAGCAGACTGCTGTGATCCAGCAATCGATGGGCAATCAGGTGTAAAACATCACCATCACGTTGAACTTCTCCCACCGCGCCGAGTAGGTGGGCGCCAAGCAGTTCCCGCCGCTGTTTTTCAGCCAGGTGTTTCCACACAACCAGATTAATATTGCCAGTCTCATCCTCAAGAGTGACGAACGTAACACTGTTAGCGCTGGCAGGGCGTTGTCGAGTGATTACCAGGCCAGCAACCTGAGCTTTTTGGCCGTTGGTTTTCTGGTAGACCTCAGCGCTTGTGGAGATACCCAGTTGGTCCAGTTCGGAACGCAGTAGAACCAGTGGGTGTGGTCCCAGGCTGAGACCAGTACTGCCATAGTCCGCTTGAATCTCTTCGGCGGTACTCGGTGTGCGCAGCAGGGGAGATCCTTCAGGTACCTGCATGTTTTGAAATATTGGGTTACTGTCTTTTAGACCTGAAACTGCCCAAAATGCCTGCCGACGGTGACTATTTACCAGGTTGGATAGAGCATTTGCTCCAGCCAGTGCCTGGAGATCCGATTTACTGAGACCACCTCGTTGAGAAAGGTCATGTAGGTTCTGGAAAGGTATCTGGCCCCGGAGTCGAACCAGTCGTTGTGCGCCTGGCAGCGTGAATCCTTTTACCATTCGAAGCCCTAGCCTTATAGCGAGCTGATCGTTTTTTTCCTCTAGAGTACAGTCCCAGTTGCTAGAAAGTGCATCTACAGGTTGTATAACAACGTTGTGACGACGGGCATCCTGTACCAGTTGCGCAGGGGCATAAAAACCCATTGGCTGGCTGTTCAATAATGCGCAGGTAAATACCGCTGGATAATGATGTTTTAGCCATGCGGAGATATAGACCAGTAGTGCAAAACTGGCAGCATGGGATTCGGGGAAACCATACTCGCCAAAGCCCAGAATCTGGCGGTAGATGTTGCGAGCGAAAGTTTCATCATAGCCGCGTTTTCGCATGCCGTTGATCAGCTTGCGTTCGTAATTTTCAAGTCCACCCTGTCGGTGCCAGGTTGCCATGGATCGCCGTAGTCCGTCGGCTTCACCGGGCGTAAAGCCGGCAGCAACCATCGCTAGTTTTATGACTTGTTCTTGGAAGATCGGCACACCCAGAGTTCGTTCAAGTACCTGGCGTACCGCATCGCTTGGATAGGTGATCGGTTCTTCACCCCGTCGCCGCTTAAGATAGGGATGTACCATGTCGCCTTGTATAGGCCCCGGTCGGACGATTGCAACCTCGATAACGAGATCATAAAAGCAGGCCGGTCTAAGTCTGGGCAACATAGCCATCTGCGCTCGAGATTCGATCTGGAATACACCGACGGTATCGGCACGACTGATCATGTCGTAGACCGCGGGGTCTTCTGCTGGAATCGATGACATGGTTAACGCAATGCCTTGGTGTTTTTGAATCAGATCGAAGGCGCGGTGGATAGCAGTCAGCATGCCCAGAGCAAGGCAATCAACTTTCAGCAGTCCAAGTGTGTCAATGTCATTTTTATCCCATTGAATTACAGTGCGATTCGCCATAGCAGCGTTCTCAACCGGCACAAGGTCATAAAGAGGCTCCCGGGAGATGAGGAATCCTCCTGTGTGTTGTGATAGATGACGAGGGAATCCGATGATCTCGCTGGCCAGTTCGAGTGCTGTGGAAATCAAAGCATTTCTGGAGTTGAAACCAGCTTCATGCACTCGCTGGGGGATAATTTTCCCATCGTCCCCCCAGCTGATATTTCGTGCTAGCCGGTCGACCTGGTCTAGACTGAGTCCAAGTGCTTTACCCACATCACGAATGGCACTGCGAGGTCGGTAGGTCACTACAGCTGCAGTCAATGCAGCATGCTCACGGCCATATTTCCGATATACATACTGCATGACCTCTTCACGCCGCTCGTGTTCAAAGTCGACATCGATATCGGGGGGTTCATTGCGTTCCCGCGATATGAATCGCTCAAATAGAATCTCCATTCGGGCGGGGTCGACTTCAGTAATACCCAGACAGAAACAGACTACAGAATTGGCCGCAGAGCCACGCCCCTGGCAGAAGATATTGCGCGATCGAGCAAAGCGTACGATGTCATATACCGTAAGGAAATAGGCTTCATAGTTGAGCTCTTCAATCAATGAGAGTTCGTGCTGAATCTGTTTCTTGATTGTTTCTGAAACAGTATTTGGCCAGCGTCGGTGCATGCCTTTTTCGACCAGATGGCGAAGGTATACAGTTGGATTGAGATGATCCGGACAGAATTTATCTGGGTACTGATAGCGTATCTCGTCGAGAGAAAAACTACACTGTTCCGCAATAACAGTAGTTTCGGAGAGAATATCTGCCGGGTACATCCGTTCCAGCAGTTGTAGGCTACGAAGGTGGCGCTCAGCATTCACATAAAGTAGATGTCCGGCCTGGGGCACAGTAATACCCAGGCGAATCGCGTTAAGCGTGTCCTGAAGTCGCTGTCGTGTTCTGGTGTGCATATGAACATTGCCGCTTGCAACCAGCGGTACCCTGGTTCTCGTTGAGACGTTTCGAAGCTGCACAAGGTGCTGGGAATCTTGGCCATTGATAAGCTGTTCTACACCAATCCATACACGGTTTGGCAGGAGTTCACTCAACCAGCCAGTGCTTTGTTCAAGAGTTCTGTAATAGTCAGCACATGTATGGCTGGGTGTTGATTCCAGACTGCACAGTATCAAGACAAGACAGTCAGTAAGCGCTTCGTAGGTCATATCATCTGTCACAAGTCGATACTGTCCTTTGGGGGTAGTTGATCGTGCCTGAGTCACCAGTCGGGTCAAGGAACGATAGCCGTACCGACTGGTCGCGAGTAGCACCAGCTTAGGCCCGTTAGCGAGTGAAAATTCGCTGCCAATAATCAGGGGCAGGTGGTGTTTCTGAGCGGCAACATGGGCTCTGACCACACCAGCGAGACTGCATTCATCAGTCAGTGCGAGTGCGCGGTAACCAAGTTCTTGAGCTCTTTTAACCAGTTCCTCAGGGTGAGATGCCCCTCGAAGGAATGTGAAGTTAGACAGGCAGTGGAGCTCCACATATTCCGGCATAGTGTGATATTCGGTATACTGTATATATATACAGTATACCGAATAATTCAGATGTCAGTCGATGGATCAGATTGGAGACCCTATCGATTGTGGGTAGAGCTGGGGTAATTAGTGCGCGGATGTTCACTTAATGCTATAGCTGTGATTCCAATACTGATAAGTGAGAAACCAGCTGCCAGAGAAAAGGCATAGTGGAGTTCAAAATTGCCAATAAGACCTGCCGTGACTCCACCGAGAGCACCCACACCATCCATAAGAGCAAAACTAAACCCCAACGTGGTAGCTTCACGCTGTCCTGAGTGGTCAACAGCCATAGCGAGAACGCTGGAGCGAACAAATACCAGAGTTGCCATAGCTGCGATGAGCACCCCAGCCGTCCACCCTTGATGCGGGAATCCCGTAGCCAACAGGGCACACGCACCTGCAATCGTTAAGCCACAGATGAATACACGACGACGCCCAATCCGGTCGGACCAGCGGCCGACCAAGGGCTGTCCTGTTGCACCGATTAACATTGCCAGTGCAAAAAACAGGCCAGTCTCGCTGGTTGAATACCCGAGTTCGCGCTGAACAAACAGCGGTGAAATCGTCATCAGTGCAATGAGTGCCATGTTATAGGTGGTTATAGCAGTGATCAAAGCGAGCCCTTTTCGGGTGGTCCAGCTGCGAAGAAGATTAATCAGATCAACCTTACTGATGCTGCTGGTTGTTGAAATCGGAATGGTGTTACGAAATTTATAAAACACAACACCCATAATCAGCGGAGGTAAGATAGAAAGTTGCAGTGCCGATCGCCACTCCATTACCGACAGCAGAATGCCTATCACTAGCGGTGAAAAGACCTCCGCCAGAGTACCTCCTACCGCATGAATTCCCAGAGCCAGACCTTTGCGTGTGGGGAAGCGACGTGCCAAGGCACCCGTTGCGATGGGGTGCCATGCCGCATCACCCATACCGGCTATGGCAAGCACTGCCGCGAGGATCCAGAAGTTTTGGGCAAATGATGCCAGGAAATAGCCTAATCCGACCCACCAGAACGTGAACAGCAACAGCTTACCCGGTCGTTGCACCCGATCTGAGAGGATCCCGGCTGGCAGATAAGCCAGTGCAGCACCAAAAGAGTGGAGTGTGATCAGAAGGCCAATTTGAGAAGGCTGCAGGTCGAATGCAAGCCCAATCGCCGGTGCCAGCAGCCATATCGCAGCCGGTGACCAGTCATTAGCAAGGTGCCCTACCGCCAGTAATCCCTGGAGCTTTCGGGCGGAGGCCAGATCAGAGTTGTTCTGTTTAGATGGATTGGGCATTCTAGATGGCATCCTGTGCCACAATCAGCGCTTCACTAGTATTTTCGATCCGACCAACAGGTTGTGTCTTGAGTCAGGGTCAACTTGATTCGTTAGATGTGATCGGAAGATAGGTATGTTGCCACACAGCGAGGAGGCAAAGTATACAGATGACAAACCTTCACTTTCCACGCGGCGAATATGATCGTCGCTTGAATGCTGCCGTTAGCGCTCTGGATCAGCAGGGTATGCACGGTGTCGTTCTCTTTCGTCAGGAGAGTATGTATTACTTGAGTGGATACGATACCGCTGGTTACACCATGTTTCAGGCCATGTACCTGGGCGTTGATGGTCGTATGGCGCTCCTGACTCGATCTGCTGATCGTATCCAATCCCGTATGACGTCGATTGTCCCTGATATTCGGATCTGGACTGACCGCGAGAACGCATCTCCCGCCGAGGAGTTGCGGGAGCTGTTACGCGACTATGGCTGTGAAAATCAGACTATTGGTGTTGAATACCACGCTTATGGCCTGACCGGGCAGCGGGCTTTGGCCGTGAATGCAGTGCTCAAAGACTTTTGTACGCTGGTAGATGCGTCAGATACTGTTCGGCTTGTCAGATTGGTAAAAAGTGACCTGGAACTCGATTATGTTCGAAAAGCGGGTGCGCTCTGTGATGAAATGCTAGCGGTCAGTATTGAACACACCCAACCCGGTAACACGGTGAAGTCTGTTTATGGCGCCATGATGCAGGCTCTGATGGCTGGGGGCGGTGATCCGTCAGCAGGTCGCTGGCCAATGGGTGCTGGAGAGTCAGCGGTGTTTTGTCGCTATCACACGGGTGACGAAGTCATTCAAGATAGCGACCTGGTCATTTTTGAGCCTGGAGCGGCTTACCGCCATTATCATGCCTGCATGATGTATAACATTGTTACGGGCGACATTGATCCGAGGTATCGGGCAATGCATGAATCATGTGTTGATGCCTTAGAAAGTTGTCAGGCCTTATTACGCCCAGGAAATACAGTCGGGGAGTTGTATGCCGCGCATGCGAATGCGTTTGAGCGAGGGGGGTACGCCACGGCGTCCCTTGCTGCTTGTGGATACAGTGTCGGTATCGCCTATCCACCAACCTGGATGGATTGGCCGATGATCTGGGCTGACAATCCCCAAGTGCTTGAACCGGGGATGGTCTTTTTTATGCACATGATACTGCTCGACGACAGTACGGGACTGAGCATGAGTCTGGGGGAGACAGCAATCGTTACCCAGGGGGACTGTGAACGGGTTAATCACATGCCACGGGGTGTGATCCAGGTTTGAATTCTGTTCTGTGAGTTTGTTGGTGACGGTACAATAACGGACATAGTTTGCGGAAGCTTTAGGAGAAAGAAATGACGAAGGCAATACGTGTGCACAACACCGGGGGCCCTGAGGTGATGACCCTTGAAGATGTGGAAATCGGACAACCCGGTGTTGGTGAGGTGCGTGTCAGGCATACAGCCATAGGGTTGAATTTTATCGATGTCTATTTTCGGACTGGAGCCTATCCAGCGCAGACTCCATTTACGCCGGGCTTCGAGGCGGCAGGTGTTGTCGAGGCGGTTGGAGGTGGAGTGAACAACTTGTCTGTAGGGGACCGTATCGCCTATGCAGCACAGCCTATTGGCGCTTATGCTGAAGAACGACTGATCGCCGCAGACCGGGTGGTCAAGCTGCCTGATCAAATTGAGGATCGAGTCGGTGCCGCAATCATGCTCAAGGGCATGACGACCGAGTATCTGTTAAGACGAACATACGCCATCAGTGCCGGAGACACCATTCTCTTTCATGCAGCTGCTGGAGGGGTTGGTCTGATGGCCTGTCAGTGGGCAAGCCATCTCGGTGCAACGGTTATCGGCACGGTAGGATCAGAAGAAAAAGCAGAGCTTGCCCAGGCGCATGGCTGTCATCACACTATTATTTATACCCAGGAAGATTTTGTAGAACAAGTGAAAGAGATCACGGATGGTAAGGGGGTAAACGTGGTTTATGACGCAGTTGGTAAGGATACATTTCTCAAGGGGTTTGATTGCCTGCAGCCATTGGGAACCATGGTCTTGTTCGGCGCTTCGTCGGGTGCGCCAGATTCGATCAGTCCGGCGCTGCTTCAAGCAAAAGGGTCACTGTTTCTCACCCGACCGTCGTTGTTCAACTACATCGCCGAGCAGGAGAGTCTCACTCAGTCTGCACTCGAGCTGTTTGATGTGGTTTCGACCGGTGCTGTAAAAGTTGAGGTCAATCAAGAATATAGACTCGGTAATGCGGCGGAATCTCATCGTGAGTTAGAAGGTCGACGTACCACCGGTGCGACAATTCTGATTCCCTAAATTATCCTTGACTACTTCATTGGCGCCAGTCGGAGGAAAACCATGAATATGCACGATGCCATACGTGCAGCTTGTCAGCCGCGGAACCTGAATACTGTGGAGATGCAGGATGTCATGCGCATTATCATGGATGGTTCGGCAACTCCTGCTCAGATCGGTGCGTTTCTGGCGGCTCTTCATATTAAAGGCGAGACTGTCGATGAATTAACGGGTGCCGCGACAGTGATGCGTGACTATGCGGCGAAGGTAGAAGTCTCGGCAGAGAAAGTAGTGGATACGGTCGGTACCGGTGGAGATGCGGCGGGGCTGTTCAATGTTTCAACAGCAGCTGCGTTTGTGGCTGCTGCGGGTGGTGCTGTCGTGGCCAAGCATGGTAACCGGGCAGCGACTGGCAAATCGGGTAGTGCTGATGTACTTGAAGCAGCTGGCGTCAATATAGCGCTGTCTCCTGGGGACGTTGCTAGAACGATCGAAGCAGTTGGTATCGGCTTTATGTTTGCACCGACACACCATGGTGCCACTCGGCATGCCGTGGGGCCTCGTCGGGAAATCGGTGTACGCTCGATCTTCAACCTGTTAGGGCCTTTGACCAACCCTGCTGGTGCAAGATGGCAACTGGTTGGTGTTTATGAGGAACGATGGGTGCGACCGCTTGCTGAGTCCTTTGGGAACTTGGGGAGTGTGCATACACTGGTGGTTCATGCTGAGGATGGACTTGATGAGATCAGTATTGCTGCGCCCACCACTGTTTCCGAATACAAGGACGGCAACATCGCTGATTTTACGATTAAGCCTGATGATTTCGGGTTGACGATTCAGTCGTTGGATTCGATTCGTGTGGACAGCGCTGAACAGAGTCTTGAACTGATCCGGCAGGCATTAGGTGGTAATCCCGGCCCAGCCTATGACATGGTCATGCTAAACGCAGGCGCCACACTTTATGCAGCAGACCTCGCACCGTCTCTCTCTGAAGGGATTATTGCGGCTAGAGCTATCCTAGATTCCAGTGCAGCGCTTGGAAAACTTGAGGAGATGGCAGCCTACACCCAACGGTTTGAGGAAAGCTAAATACATGGAGGGCACTTAGATGCAGACTATATTCGTCCAGATTAAATGTGAATTGGGTCAGTCCTATCGTGTGGCGGAAGAATTGGTGGAGATCGATGGTGTATCAGAGGTCTACTCGATATCGGGTCCTTATGATCTGCTCGTTAAGTGCTACGTAGCCGATGATGGTGACGTGGGACACTTTGTGAACAATCAAGTTCAGTCGGTGCCAGGGATCCGAGATACTCTGACAATTATCACCTTTAATGCATTTGGGTAATGCCCGGGGCCTGGGGCTAAAAGTCCATGCGTTATGACAACCTCATTTTTGATCTTGATGGAACTATCAGCGACCCGAGTGTGGGGATATCTCGGTCAATTAATTACGCGCTTCTCCATCATGGGTTTGAAGTGTGTTCCAGGGAGCAGATCTCGAGTCTGATCGGGTTGCCGCTTGACCAGATGTATTACCGTCTCGCCACAGATGTCGATGAAAGGCAGATACCGAGCATGGTAGACAAGTACCGGGAACGCTACCTGGAGATCGGATTCAGCGAAAACGTCATGTATGACGGCATGCGGGATGTTATCGATGAGCTCGACCAGCTGGGTAGCTGTAATCTTGGCATCTGCACGTCGAAGCGAAACGATATTGCGGAAAAGATACTGCAGATGTTTGAGCTGACGGAGTGTTTCAGATTTGTCAGTGGTGGGGAGATCGGTATCAGCAAATCGCACCAGATCGCAGTATTATTGGAATCATCAGCGATTTCAGACCGCTCGATGATGATCGGTGATCGTTCAGTCGACATTTTGGCAGCCCACAGTAACGGGCTTCAATCAACGGGCGTGCTCTGGGGTTACGGCAGTCGCTGCGAACTTAAAGAGGTCTGTGCCGGGCACCTTTCTAATGAACCTGCTGAACTCCTGGAGTACCTGAATACCTAAGCTGTCTAGCTCACTTTAGAATTAAGTGTACTGGACAGAATCGGGTCGCCGTCGTTATCTTCATGATGCCGACGAGGCACTCCCCCATCTGCAGAAGCCGGGAACATTCACTGAATGGGAGGATATACTTGCCGACAGTGACGTGATCAGGGTTTCGTGATCGCGGCTTGAAATCCATTATCTTTGAATCCCCCAGCTTAGTCGTTCCCGATCTGGGACGACGCTATACTTTGCTTAGCGTTCGAAGCGCTGTAAATTACAGCGTCTTCCTATTATCGAATCGCCTGGAACAGAGTCATGATTCCCGCTAGACCGCTTGCTAACCTTCCCACTCATGACGTCGAAAATATGCCGCCTTATATTGGCGACCAGGATCTGTGGTCAAATGACCAGGCTCTTCAGGAAGGCATCGAGCGAGAAGGTGCTGATTGGGCGCAAGAAAGATTGAGCGAGTTTGGCAGGGGCACCGGTTCGGCCGAAACGTTCAGAAAGGCTGATCTTGCCAACCGTTATCCACCCGAGATGCGTGCTTTCGACCGCTATGGGATGCGTATTAATCAAGTTGATTACCACCCGGCCTACCATGAATTGATGGCCTTGGCGATCGAGAATGATGTTCCGAGTTTTGCCTGGAAAAATCCGCGGTCCGGTGGACAGGTTGCTCACGCGGCGCTGACTTACCTGTTTACCCAGGCTGAGGGTGGTGTGCTCTGCCCCATGGCAATGACCTATGCAGCAATACCCGCGTTGCGGATGACGCCAGTCATTGGTGATGAATGGATTCCCCGATTGCTGGTAGACAAATATGACCCACGGGATATTCCGGTACACCAAAAGACTGGTGCCACCATGGGCATGTTCATGACTGAGAAACAGGGTGGTTCAGACGTGCGGGCTAACTCTACTCGAGCTATTCCTGTGGGTGTCCAGACCGGGGAGGCCGCTGAATACCATCTCACTGGACACAAGTACTTCTGTTCGGCGCCGATGTGCGACGCATTTCTGACACTGGCCTACACAGATAATGGCCTGTCGTGTTTTCTGGTCCCACGCTGGAGACCGGATGGTGAACGTAACGCTCTTTTTATACAGCAACTCAAAGATAAACTCGGTAACCGGTCAAATGCCTCTTCAGAAATGGAATATCAGAATACCTGGGGATTGATGGTCGGCGAGGAGGGTAGGGGTATCCCGACGATCATTGAAATGGTGCGAGGTACTCGCTTCTACTGTTGTGCCAGTTCTGCTGGCCTGATGCGCCAAGGGTTGGTGCAGGCTATGCATCACACAACACACCGGGCTGCGTTCAATAAAAAGCTCATTGATCAGCCCTTAATGCGCAATGTGCTTGCTGATCTCGCACTTGAATCAGAGGCTGCGTTGGCACTGACATTGCGACTTGGTCGCGCAATCGACGAATCAGCCGAGAACGAGCAAGCAGCGGCATTTGCACGCATTGTCACAGCCGTTGGTAAGTACTGGATCTGCAAACGGACACCGGCTCATTGTGTTGAGGCCCTTGAATGCCTTGGGGGCCCAGGTTATATCGAAGACTCGATCATGCCCCGTCTTTATCGCGAGGCACCACTGAACAGTATCTGGGAGGGGTCAGGAAATATCATGTGCCTGGATGTATTGCGGTCCATGTATAGAGAGACCGCAGCCATCCCAGCGATTCTGACCGAACTCGAATCCGTACGAGGTGAAAACTCTCAGTTGGATGCTGCTATTGACAGGCTGGCCACTGAACTTGGTGATCCTGAAAGGCTAGAAGTACGAGCACGACAGTTGACTGAACTGATCGCTTTAACACTGCAAGCCGCTCTTTTAGTAGAGCATGCACCAATCGCTGTTTCCGATGCGTTCTGTGCTACACGGCTTGGGTCCCACTGGTTGGGTAGCTACGGTACTTTACCGGCCGGTACGGACTTCAATTCGATTCTTGAACGGGCACTACCAATCGGATGAAGTTTCCTGTCTAGCAGTCGGAATTACTCTGTATCCATTCGAATGTAGACGTAGGAATCGAAAACCCGGGCTGATTTGCTCAGGTTTTTCAATCAATGGGTCAATTCAGATGATAACGGCTGTTAGCCTTGCTCCCAAACAGCGTAAGTTTTGCCGGAATTGTTGAATTCATATAAAACAGCTTCCTCCATATTTAGAAAATAGAGGCTTTAGTGAACCGGTAAGGCTTAAAGCATCTCTAGTCTCGGAGACACTTCGATCATCGGCGATTCTGCTAGGTTGGGATAGCTTCGCACCAGAATGTTGTTTCCGATAGAAATCAATTATTCTTTAGTCGAGTTTTGGAAACTGGCTGGGTGGGAAAGTGTCTACATTGGCCGAGCGCTGCTGAACGAGGACGCCGCCATCGATCACAATGCGGTGTCCGGTGATGTAGGCAGCATCTGAAGAGGCTAGAAACACAGCACTGCCAGCCAGGTCAGCAGCTTCACCCATACGGCCCAGCGGCACAATCGCACCCTGTTTTTCGCGAACTTCCTCACTGGCCCCGTAGGTGTCAATGAATCCCGGCACCAGGCAGTTGACACGTACGCCGTAAGGTCCCAGGTCTAACGCAAGTGCACGCGTCATCGCTTCAATTCCGCCCTTGGAGGCATCATAGGCGACAAAAGCTCGATGTGCTTTGGTCGCTCCACCGGATGACATGTTGATTATGCTGCCCTCTCCTTTGCGTGCCATGATATGAGCTGCCCGTCGTGCACAGAGGAAAGTACCCGTGAGATTGGCTCCAATTAGCCTGTCCCACCAGGCCTTGTCTACTTCCAGAACATGCTTGACCGGTGATATAAGGCCCGCGTTGTTGACAAGCACATCAACAGTGCCGTATTCGTTTAGTGCGGTGTCGAACAAGGCATCGACCTGTTCTTCGATAGCAACGTCGGTCGCTATTGGGACAGCTGACCCACCATCAGTGATTATCTTCTCTGCAACGCTTTCGATGCCATCTTTATCTAGATCAGCCAGTACGACACTCGATCCTTCAGTTGCAAAACGCTCAGCGATAGCCTGACCAATGCCACGGGCAGAACCCGTCACAATCACTACCTTGTCTTTCAGTTCAGGTACATGCACGATTAAATCCTCATCAGAATACCATCACAGTATATCAACTCTGGGTCAGTCGTTGCCGGACTGTTAAACTTGTATTGAAGTTTGAAACAGCTTGTAATTCAAAAACGACAAATGTAAGGAGAACACAACATGCCACGTTATCTGCACACATTTAGTTATTCTAAAGAAGCGGTCAAGGGTCTCGTGTCGAAACCCGAAAACCGAATAGAAGCCGTTAGACCGCTGATTGAAGCGGCTGGTGGGAAACTGATCGATGCCTATTACACTCTGGGCGATTCGGATGGAATCATAATCACCGAATTTCCAACCGACGTTGATGCCCTCACTGTTTCAATGGCGGTTGGCTCTACTGGCGCAATTGCAGAGATCAGCACCACAGCTCTAATTCAGATTGACGATGCGGTGAAGGCAGCCGAAAAGGCCGGTATGCTGACAGGAGCTTATCGCGCGCCCGGTCAATAGCGGCAGTACTTCGTTATGTGGTGTACTTAGGCGTTGCTCGATTTGAGGGCCTTGGACAGCAGGGCCGCTCTTCAGAGGCCTGTAGAGGGTATGGCGGAGAGGTTGGGCTAGATATGTTTTACGCTCGATAGTTGCAAACCTATGTGCGTGAGTGCTTGCACTAGAGCGGAAGAAAACTGTCCAGGAGCCTTAGTCTGTAGATAACAATATATAAAATAAATGCTGCTATACACCCGATGACTAGATTTTTCCCGAACTTTTTAATAGCTTTGTCTTTTTGTTCTTTCGTTGGTTCTTCCATGGTAACTATTTATAGGTAGTAGGTTGCTTAGGTTTTTTATAACGCTGTTTTGTTCGTCTGTCATACCCGTAGACAGTTCCCGTCGGGCGAATTACTCCTTTAATAGCTTGCTTTTTTGCACTGAAATCTGGATGTTCCATAGTTGCAATTCAGTGACTGTATTCTAATTACTCTCTAAATGTGGTTTATCTACCTTCATATAAGCCAACTTTTTTGCTAGCTTATTTCCTTGAAACTCCAACACATCAATGCCACGGATTACGGAAACATCACCGTCTTTGTCAAGGCTCAAACGCCAGCTAGCCAATACCTTTCCAGTTTCAACTTCAGCAAAAACGTCCTCTCCGTCAAACCGAATCCTGCCTCGTGATCCACCAACTAGCGGCTCAAAGGCAATTCGTATGGCTTTATGGCCAACATGTCTGCCTCCGGCGGAGTCTTCATAGACGGCATCTTCTGAAAAAAAGGAGAGAACATCATCAAGATTCATGCGATTAAATGCATCAACAAATTGATCAGTGAGTGCGAGAAGTTCTTGTCTACGGTCTGTCATAGCTGATTCTCAAATTGGTGTGATTCAATAGCAATGTAACAGATGTGCGTATGGGAGTGCGTGAGTTAGGATAACAGGTAGAGAGAATAAATGTAGATGATTAAGAAGTTGGTAATTGCAAGTACGCTGATTATCCCAATCTTGCTGGTTGCGGTTGCCCATGGATGGGAATCAATATTCGCTGGTAGTGTGATTTGGTTCTTAATCTGGTTCGTGCTTCTTGGTTTATCTCGCGGACTTTGGGGTTTAGGTAAAGAAACGAAAAAAGATGAGTATCATTCATGATCATAACGGCAATTTTCACATTACTAGATGGCAATTTCACAGCGGTGATGTTCCACCCGAAATTAATTTTGTTCTGGATGTTTGAGATTTGTGCCGTCGGCATTACTTACCTTATTTTTAGTATAAGAAAGAGTGGTTGGATATGGCGCAAGACAATACTAATAATTAGTGTTATAGAGCTTGGAATGATCGCCGTCGCGCCTCTTTACTCCTAGTTCAGGGTTGATATGGCTGGGATAAAGTTTTCCTCTATCCAGGAAAATATCTTCTAAAACGGTGTCGGTCGTGTTTTCGACAACTCTGACCTTCAGTTGTACGGCATCAAATTTTCACATGGCGTAACGATCTTTGCGCTCTACGCGCCTAAATCACTGCGGCTAGTCACGACTCTCTAGCGCCCATCCTGTCGCCGCACCAGCTTTTTGATCAACCACCATGCGGGTATAAGCGGTAGGCACCATAGCGCTGCTGAAATAAAAGCTAGGCTGAATAGGTGACTTACTGTCATGACCAACAGTAAAAACACTAAGTTGTATAAGAGGTTCGACTTCCCGATATCCCAACGGCCAGTTGCTTTTGTTGGATCGTTACTCATACTGCGACCATATCGTTAGATCACTATCTATGACCAGACCACATAGGAAGAGCAAAATATTCAAGCCATATCCGTCAATTTACTGTAGATCCGATAAGATTCTAGTCATCAATTCTTTTGATCTTTTCGACGGTTGTTTAATCAGTAACCACCCCTTCATAGCTATGTCATATGGTGGCTGTCTATCTTCAGATAAGAATTGATCAATAGTTACATCTAACTTATTACCCAACTCATCCTGTAGCCACCAATGGCTAATTCCATTCTCATCTTTAGCGTGATAAGGGTAATACTTGTCCGTTTGTTTGATTGGAAAATTACTACCGATGACGTGATCTTGTTTGAGTAAGTGATAAAGAGTTTCCGTAGCCACATAACTATGGCCAAACATACGATTGGTCTTATTGTGTTCCCTGTATTCTGATTTCAATAGATCAGGAGTTAGATGTTTTTGTATTGAAGATATCAACTGATCCACTCGTTGAAATCCTTTGACCGTCACCATAAGTCCTTCATCCTGACTACCTTTTCTTTCCAGACTTCCTTTTTACGAACTTATAAGAAGGTAATACCCTTCGTGGGACTTTCTTCAGTTTTGTAGTCAAGTAGTCACCATAATAATCATCATCCACTAGTGGCCGTTAAATCTTTGAAGGTTTGATCTCGATAATCGTAATGTCGGGGCTGACCCCGCTCTTCTTTAAAGACTGTACTTTGGCCTGATCTATTCCGGTGGTGTCGTTGACAAGAGCAGCAAACCAGTCCTTATTCTTTCGGTAAGTTCTCTTCCACTGTGAAAGAAATAATTTACCAGCTTCTTCCTCATCGGGTGTCCAACGAAATACACTGCCTTCAACGATAGTTTCAACTCCACCTTCAATTAAACAAACTTGAAAACGAATTTCCCACTCATGGATGTCCATATCTTAGCTGTACCTTTTAGACATATAGATGCCGTCATTGTGCAAGGCTCTTAATTTCTTTTTTGTGGTTTTGTCTTCCGGCATAGTAGAACTGTAGCAGAAACTGTTCTAATCCTTTTAGGTTTAATATAGCGAGATGAAATCCATCTACACGTTCCTCTGTCTATTCGTGCCTACAATGAAAAGTATCTTTCGATTTGCATGTTTAACCGATGATGAATTGCGAGAAAACCTATATGAGATGGATGACATGATTGCAAGGAATCTACTCATCGGTAGGAGATAAGAATGTCGGCAGACATTGTTGAATAAGTAGAAAAGTTTACAGTTTTAGTGGGATGTTGGGACTAAAACACATCTAAACTTTCACTCTAACGCAATACAATCAATCTCAATTTTGTAGTCCTCAATCAGCTTCGCCTGTACCGTCCGTCTTGCTGGCGGATCAATTGGAAAATACTCCTTGTAGACTTCGTTCATTGCAGGCCATTCGTCTAAATCTTCCATAAAGATGTTTATCTTAAGTACTTTGTCGAAAGACGAACCTGCTGTTTCTAAAACCATCTTCAAGTTATCAAGTGTTCGTCTAGTTTCAACTTCGATAGAACCTGTTTCTGGCTCTCCAGTATGGGGATTCATAGCCAGGTATCCAGTGGTAAAGATAAGACCGCCGCCTTTGGTTGCTGGGGATACCAACGTTGGTTCACCCAAAAAGTGGCCTAGGCTTAGTGAATCTGATGTACGGACTATTCCTCGTTTCTCTTGCATAATTAGTGTCCTAAGCCTTTTAGTTTAATGTCGGATAACGTTTACTACAGTTTCTACATTAACAGGGATAGGATAACGGTATTTCGATTCCAGTTGGATTTAATTACCAAACAAAATAATGAAGGTGCAAATAATGTTTTACCCAATCGTTCTGGTGATGGTTTTCGGGTTTGTAATGAACCCGGCGTTTTCGGCTGAATCCACTATTACTGTATGGAAGTCGGCGAGTTGTGGTTGTTGCCAGAAATGGGTCGATTATCTGCAGGACGAGGGATTTGAAGTAACCGCTCATAATGTTGACGATGTTGTTTCAATAAAGCGGAAGCTGGGAATGACCGATCCGGCGCTATATTCTTGCCATACAGCCAAGGTGGGCGGCTATCTCATAGAGGGTCATGTCCCCGCATCAGATATTCGTCGACTATTGGATGATCGCCCAACATTGGTGGGGCTCACTGCACCGGGTATGCCACAGATGTCCCCCGGCATGTTGAGTATCGAACCTAAAGGCTACGATGTTCTGCAATTTAATGCGAAACTGGAAACCAGCGTGTTCTCCAGTTACTAGTAGTAGAGATTAATCAGAGTAATAGCTTGGTTGTCTCCCTGTAACAGGAATAGGATAGCGTTATAGGGTTTTGACTAGTAAAGGCAGGCAAAAGTGAATATCCAAAAAAGGAAAGGTGGTTGTCAATGTGGTGAAATTTCATACGAACTGTCAGGGTTACCGATTGCTTTATATCGTTGCCATTGTACTGACTGTCAAATAGGTTCCGGTTCTGCGTTTGGTATGAGCATGTGGGTAAGGCAATATGATTTCAATCTCACTCAATCACGAGGACTCCCATTAGGCGTTCTTGAATCATTCGTTCGGACTGCAGACAGTGGCGCCAAGATAGAAGGCTTCTTTTGTGGTTCCTGTGGTGTCAGGATTTATGCCAAAGCCGCACTATTAGATTCCAAATACATAGTTTTGAAGCCGGGTACGCTTCAAGATACTGATGATCTACGTCCTTCTGCAGATATCTGGATTCAAAGCAAGCAAGAGTGGTTCGAGCTGCCAACAAATACCAAGCATTTCCATGGGCAACCACTTCCTGAGGAGTTAATTGGAAGTTATGAAGAAGTAAAACTATCCTAGCCCAGTCTCTCCAATGAAGTCGGTAAAGGGCGGATCAATGGGCGGTTCGATCGTGGCTACTTAATTAGGTATATCCTGTTATTCGAGATTTAGACTGGAGGTCAGAAATTATGACGATTGGTAAATTCACGACAGCCGTTCGAGCCGCTAAAGCGATTAAAAGCATGTTGCCCGACAGTGTTTTTGAGGACATGAAGAAATATGTTGACACCCAAGTCCAGTCCGTAATTGGGAAAATGAACCTCGTGAGCCGGGAAGAATACGAGGAGCAGAACAAACAGTTACGTCAACTGCGCGAGAAAATCGAATCATTAGAACACTCAGTCGCTAACCCCAACGACAAACCAAGACCAAAGCCGAAATAATTCCGCAATGAAGCAGTGTAATTTACGGTACTAGTGAGATGTTGGCAGCAGTTAACCCAACCTCCCCACCAAACTCTCACTTCGGCCCGAAAATTATCCACTTATACTGCCTATACGTTGACCCGCCTGGTGACTTGCATGCCGCTAACCTATTTTGACCGGACGACCGAGACAGGAAGCGTTGTGGAAGCGCTTCGGCATGACGGTGCCGTCGTGGTCACTGGTGTCGTAGAGCCCTGTCTGGTCGACACAATTAGGGAGGAATTGCGACCTCGCCTCGACAAGTCTGGGCTCGATACCCGCGGCGACTTCAATGGCGATCGGACGCTGCGTGTCGAGGCCAGCGTTCTCTGCGCGGCGCCCAGTGCGGCCGATCTCGTGGATCACGACCTGGTGGTTCGCGTTGCCGACGAGATTCTATTGCCGCATTGTGCGGTCTACCAGGTTGGCAGTATGTCAGCGATCGAACTTCTGTCTGGCGAGTCTGCTCAGGCATTGCATCGGGACGATTCACTTTACCCGATCCAAAACGCCGGGATGGAACTTCAGATTGGGGTCATGTGGGCACTTGACGACTTTACCGAGGAGAACGGTGGCACGCGCGTTGTACTGGGTAGTCACCGCTTCATACGCTCTTGGCATCTGCCAGACGTCTCCAATTGGGAAGCGGCCGTAATGCCGAAAGGCTCAGCGCTTTTTTACATGGGTTCGACTTGGCATGGCAGCGGTGCGAACCGAAGCAGCGCGACGCGCGCGGGGCTCATTAACACCTATTCGCTGGGTTGGCTGCGACAGGAATCGAATCAATACCTGGAAATGTCACCTGAAATTGCCGCAGGGTTTGGGCCGCGCCTGCGCGCGCTGCTCGGCTATACACCGCATGGATCGGGCGACGACCAGATCGGAAATTTCCGCGGCCATTGTCCTGCTTGGGTCGAAACGCCGCCGGAGCCCGCGTGGCGCGATGAACGGGGGCAGGTTGGAACCGCTGCGGACGCGAAACGGCAAACAGGCGTCTGATCGATCCGTGGTTAAACACGGTTGGTCTCGACCAATGGCTGGTGGCGGATGAATTCTACCCAATAGGTGATTAGGTCTGTGGGTTTGGATTGTTATTAACCTAAATTGAAACACATCTGTACCTAACCTAATCTCTTCACTAAATGCTCTGCTCTTTATTGGGTTCGCTACTTTTTCCTAAGTAGAAGAAAAATAGTAAACATACCAAGTATGAAAAGCCCTAGTAGTGCGCTATCAGGTATGTCCATGTACGCCTTTCTAGTTGTCGTCAGCGTTCCAGTAGGCCCGAATAAACCGATAGACAAAAATTCCACAGTAAATCACAGCTGCACACATCAAGACGCCAAAGGTTGAAATCCAAATAAAGGATGCTATGTCCATTTAGATGTCTAAGGCTCTACAGCCCATATTATGGTCAGTATTACTACAAGAGCTACGAACGAATCCTGTATCACCGCCTATCCCTAGCGCCCTTAAAACTGCGCTGCGTTTACGCTTCGGTTTCTTGTTTTCTGGCATAAAAGAAATGTAGCAGAACATCTTATTAGTAGGTGATTAACCAGTTCGCGTGCTGAAGCACTTATTTTGTGGCCTTTGGCGTCCCCCGATTCATACCTTAAACACGAGAGTTTCTACTCTAAAGCCTCGGTCACCGTAATCTATTTTCTGGCGATGCTAAGCAAGCTAAATGTTTTGTAGAGTGGGGTGTATTCGTTTCGACGGATTACGACTTGGTATTTGCCATTACGGTGCTTGATGCTTGGCATGTTGGCTCTCCTGTGTGGCCTATGTGGGGCAACACGGGAAGAGGAATTGGCTAAATGACTATAATCAGCGACTTAGTGATAGGTTCGCTCGCCCTTCGGAGGCAGAGACCAGAGGTTCGAATCCCTCGGGTGCGCCAGTTTTGAATAGCGAGCTGCAGCAAATCGTTGTCAGGGTTACTTTACACTGTAGTGGAAATTCGTTCTATAATTTTGTCTCTAACGCTGAGTGCAAGAACAAATATTCTGCCCAACTAATTCTCCATACATAGACCATGGAACCTACAAAACTGACCCGAAAACTCGCGACGATTTTGGCAGCTGACTGTGTAGGTTTCAGCAAGCTGATGGACGTCAACGAAGAGTTGACGCTTCAGAATATCAAGGTCTGCCGTAGTCTGATAGACCCGATTATCAAGGAACACGGCGGCCGTATTTTTCATACCGCCGGCGATTCCGTGATTGCCGAATTCAGTAGCGTGGTCGAATCTGTGAACGCGGCCATCGAATTCCAGAAAATTCTTAGCGAGCGGAATGACAGCCTTAACGAAGAATCCCAGATGATATTCAGGGTTGGCATTCACCTAGACGACGTCATCATTGAAGGCGACAACATCTATGGCAGTGGAGTTAATGTCGCAGCAAGGCTTGAGGGCCTGTGCAAACCTGGCTGCATACTGTTGTCCAGAACGGTGCATGAAAAGATCGTCAAAAGAATCTCGATTGCGATTGATAATCTGGGTAATGCAAAACTCAAAAACATTGAAGGAGATTATGAGATTTACCAGATCTCACCAATTCTGGAAGATAGAACTGCTTCAGGCGAACAGGATGCGCATATTGTTTCTCCAGTAGATAATAGAGTCGCAAAGTCAATGAAAGATGGTGACATCAAACCTCGCTTGATGTTGCTGCCCTTCAGAAACCTGAACAAAAGTGAAGACAATGATTTCCTCGTCGATGGCATCGTGGATGACATCATCACTGAACTCTCAATGATTAATTCGATTGAAATCATGTCACGTAACACAACCTTTGATTACAAAGATAATCCCATTGATGTGATAGAAGCTGCCGAAAAATACAAACTAGACTATGTGATCACTGGAAGTATCCGGTCAGCAGGCAATCGGGTGCGTATTTCTGCAGAATTGGGAGATCCTATCTCGGGTGACTCGATATGGAGCGAGCGTTATGACAGGACTATGGATGATGTTTTTGAGATTCAGGATGAGATCGTCAGCAAAATGGCGAATACGGTCCTAAGCGAAATAGAAGTCACCAGTCTGAAGCGGGCCAAACGAAAACCGACTAACAAAATGACTTCCTATGAGTATCTCCTGCAGGGCAAATACCACAAGCGAAAGTTAACCAAGGACGACGCCAATATTGCAGTCGATATGTTCACCAACGCCATCGAGAATGATCCGAGCAATGGAAGAGCATACGCCGAGCGTTGCTGCACTTGGGCCGATGGACTCGGTCACAGTTGGTTCGACGAATCAGACGACGATCTGCACAAGAAAATTCGAACCACACTGGCAGATGCCTACGAACTGACCGACCACGACTGGGACTGCCATCGTTTGCTATGCAATATTTCTTTGCATCTTGATTTGAACTACGATAAAGCAGAAGAACACGGGAAGAAAGCCTATGAGCTAAATCCAAATAATCCTACCGTGCTGGCTTCTTACGGCAAATCGCTTGTGCAGAATGGAAAATGCGAAAAAGGAGTCGAATTACTCCGTAAAGCTCAAGAGCTCGATCCACTGAGTCAGCAACTGATCGACGACTTCATTTGGGGATCCTATAACCTGGGTGATTATGACGCCTGTATTGAATTCTCCAACAGGATTAGAAAGATCAGACCGAATACCTGGCTATTAAAAATTGCAAGCTTTGGTGCGCTCAATCGGCAGGAAGAGAGAGACCAGGAGATCAGTCAGTTCATCGAATTTCACGGAAAAGATGAATTGAGCGACCAACTGGAGAAGCTGAATTCCAACAATCAAGATATCGGTGAGTCGACAAGAAATTTTGTCTTGAACTAGATTTAACGCTCACGACAGGTGGCAACGGTGTCATTGAGTAGTGCAAACAGCGGTAGAGATCATGCTATGTCGGTTTTTTCTTCCCCCAATCATTAGCAGAGACTTTCCATCAGGCCGTGTGCTTTTGGACCAAAGAGTCACTTTATTGTGCCGATGGCACACCAGCTGCCTTTGCTTCGGCCACCAGATAGTCCCTGCCGCGGATCATATCGTCTAATGTTCCGAATCCATTGGTGTAGTGTCCGGTATACCCCATTCTGGCTTCTCATGAGACTCACGTTAGCATGTTGATGCTATTTTCTCTACTCGCTGCCGGGAACATATGATATAGACTAAGATTCGAACTACAATGCCATTGTTCGGGTTAACTCAATAAGGGTCAGATTCGTTTTGACAGAGCAACAAGGATAGTTTGTGGTTGAAGGTAATTTGTTAATAGGCGCATTGGCACTCTGCCGTGAAGGCAAATGGGATGCCGCTCACAAAATTGTTCAGCAGGACAACAGTCGCCTGTCTGCGTGGCTCCATGGCGTGATTCACCAAGAAGAAGGCGATCTCTCCAATGCCCGTTACTGGTTCAATCGTGCGGGTCGGGCTAAGCCAGATTCGAGGACTGCTGATGAACTCAATCATTTCGAGCATGAGCTGATTGGCCCAGACGTAGACAAGTTATAATTTAGTAGCGTTTGGGACCTGTACCTATCACACCGATAACCTGGTGTATTTATTGATTCGAACTGACAATAAAAGCTTCGTCATGGTTCAATCAGACATTGATGGGTTGATTAGGCGACAGAAATCCGGCTGTACGCTGGAGCAGATGTTTTATCGCAACTCAGATATCTACCAGCTGGAGTTTCAGCGGGTCTTATCCCCTCAGTGGTTATACGTAGAACACGAGTCAGAACTTCCCAATCCTGGTGATTTCCTCACTTATGAGATTGGTGAAGAGTCCATCATTATTGTTCGCGGCTCCGATCGACAATTGCATGCTTTTTTTAACGTCTGCCGTCATCGAGGATCTCGGATTTGTCTGAAAAAGAGCGGTAACACTCGTAGATTTGTCTGTCCTTATCATGCCTGGGCGTACGATCTTGAGGGTAATTTGCTTTCGGCACGACATATGGCGGATGATTTCGATCAGTCTCAACACGGACTGCACCGCTGTCAGGTCGAAGTTCTGGAAGGCCTTGTTTTTATTAGTCTTGCGTCACAGGGTAATGCAGAATTTAGTCAGATCAGGCATAACCTGTTGCCTTATCTTAAACCCCATGGTTTAACGCAGACTAAGATTGTCCATCGGGAGGTTTATCCAACCCATGCGAACTGGAAGCTTGTGGTGGAAAATTTTCGTGAGTGCTATCACTGCATGTCCGCTCATCCAGAATATACCCAAGTCAACGACTATGTCCGTGCAGGCGAACGCGGTTCCGAGGCCTATCAGGCAATGAACGAACAGTTCGAGGAAGTCGCCAGGAGCAAGGGTCGTAAATCTGGTATGGAACATTTTCCATTGCCCAGTCAGCCTCATCAGGTTTGGCGGCTTCCCATACAAGAAGGTTATAAGACATTAACCCGTGACGGGAGTCCCGCAGGCCCATTACTGGGTGAGTTTGAGGAATACGACGGTGCTGAAACCGGCTCTTTTATCGGAGCGCTTTCATATTTGTATGTCACAAATGATCATGCAACCACCTTTCGATTTACACCGAAGTCTCCAGACTTTACGGAGGTTGTGGTGTCCTGGCTGGTGCGTGAAGATGCGAAAGAGGGTGTTGACTACGATCTTGATCATCTAAAGTGGATGTGGGACGTGACCACGATCCAAGATACAAAGATCATTAATAATAATCAAAAAGGTGTGAATTCAAGCCACTATTCACCAGGTCCGTACAGTGAATATGAGCTCGCGACGGCTAACTTTACTGCCTGGTATTTGTGGCGACTATCTGGGCGCACCGACATCGAATGCCCGACTCGGGAAGACAGGTTTTTTTATGACAGAATGTTTTAGGGGGATAACCCAGATCCTGTAACAAAAATGGAGCGATAATCAGAGTTTCTTCTTAGGAATGGTGCGAATGTTCAGATCAGTAATTAGGAGTGAGACATAACTCGATACCTCTTTCTTTGTGCCCTGACGGTAGCCAGTAACCGTGGATACTGAATTGGCGACGGTGTACTTGTAGCAACGACCGTTGGAGCCTCCGCTGGGCAGTTCGGCTTTCTCGAGTTCGATCATTCCATATTCGAGGTGGGCAAAATTTTCGAGATCGAGCACTATAGGTGCTTCACCTTTTCTGTGTATTGTCTTTATTTCCGCCATTTCTGACCTTGCATTGATTTAGATTTAGGAGTGATTAAAGTCTGTCGGCCACCGAAGAAGAGGTCTCTTTGTCAGCCGAAAGATGTATTTGTTAGCTCGAACATGTTGTACAAAAGAGCAACTTATAATTATAACATTGATGTTTCAGTGAATCCAGGAGCTAAGTGAGTAGTCACTATTTCAACTCAAAACAGAGCGGAATTGATTGAATTGCATGGTTGGTTCTGTGATTCTTGGCGTCATCTACGTAGTTAGCTATATCTAACAATGATTATTGAACGAGGTATTTCGGGATTTGGCGGTGCAGTGACAGCGCCTCACCACCTGGCGGCACAGGCGGGCGGGCGGGTGTTGAGCGATGGTGGTAACGCAATCGAAGCGATGATTGCAGCGGCGGCTTGCATCGCAGTGGTTTACCCGCACATGAATGGGTTGGGGGGTGACAACGTCTGGCTCATACACTCAGGTCGAGGTAACCAGCCAGTTGGTTTTGATGCTTGTGGTGCGGCTGCGGGGCTTGCGGATGCTCAGTGGTATCGTGCGTCAGGACATGAGCAAATGCCCTCTCGCGGACCGAAGGCTGCATCGACAGTTGCCGGTGCCGTATCAGGCTGGGGAAAGGCCTATGAATGGAGTAGCAGGCACTGTGGCGGGAAACTGCCATTAAGACGCTTATTTGAGGATGCCATTTACTACGCCAAAGCGGGATTTTCGGTAACGGATACGTTGGCAAGAAATGCACGCCTTAAGCGGAGCGAATTGGAATCTGTTGAAGGTTATAGCAATCTATTTATACCCAGTGGCTCGACCCTGCGCCCTGGAGAAAGGTTTTGCCAACCACAACTGGCGCTAACGCTTGAGCGGCTTGCGGCCAGGGGCTTTGATGATTTTTATACGGGCGAGCTGGCACACGATATTGCTGAAGACCTGGAACGGATGGGCAGCCCACTTCGAGGGACAGACCTTAATCGGCATCAATCCATTCAAGTAGACCCCTTGGAGCTGAGTCTGGGTGAGACCGTGTTATTCAATATGCCGCCACCGACCCAGGGTATCTCATCGTTGATGCTGCTAGGAATATTTTCAAGACTGGGGGTTGAGTATGCAGATCGTTTTGAATACATACACGGCTTACTGGAATCGACAAAAAGAGCGTTTATTTACCGGGATCGCTATCTGACAGATCCTGAACACATGACTGTCCACCCACGCCAATTGCTGTCTGATGCTTTTCTTGACCGTAACGCTGCAAGCGTAAACTGGGATCAGGCTGCTCCATGGCCCGCCAAAGAGGACGGCGGCGATACCGTCTGGTTAGGATCTGCCGACTCTCAGGGCCGGGTTGTCAGTTTTATCCAGAGTCTTTATTGGGAATTTGGTTCCGGTGTTGTGCTGCCGCAGACAGGCATCACATGGCAAAACCGGGGGTCGAGTTTTTCATTGGATTCTGGTCATCACAACTGCTTGAAGCCCTTTCGGCGCCCGTTTCACACGATTCAGCCGGCGCTTGCACATCTACCCGATGGCCGCGTTGTGGCCTATGGGACGATGGGCGGGGATGGACAGCCGCAAACCCAGGCGATGATTCTTTCTCGTTATGCGGGGTATGGGCAGGGCATTCAGCAGGCCATCAGCGCCCCGCGCTGGCTTCTGGGGAGGACCTGGGGTAGTGAGGTCACAAATGTCCGCATAGAAAACAGATTTCCGGCCGAGGTTTTTGATCAACTGTTATCTGTTGGTCATGAGTTGGAGGTGACCGGCCCTTACGATGATCTCATGGGGCATGCGGGTGCAATTGTGTTACACCCAGACGGACTGATAGAAGGAGCCAGTGATCCGCGTTCAGACGGCTCGGTTGTGGTGGTGTGAACCCATCAATTTAACGATTCGTGATATGTATCGCGCGGCCGTGTGTCGCCAGGGCGGCTTCGTGGATTGCTTCTGACAAGGTTGGGTGCGCATGTATGGTTTTCGACAGGTCAGTGGCTGTAATCCTGGTTTTCATCGCAAGCACTGCTTCGCCTATCAATTCAGAAATATGTGAACCAATCATGTGTATTCCCAGAATCTGGTCAGTAGCGCTATCCGAGAGAATCTTAACGAAACCTTCAGTTTTGCCTTGGGCTTTGGCGCGTCCGGTTGCCGCAAAAGGAAACAATCCGGTCGAATAGGGTCGTTGGGCTTGTTTAAGGTCGAGTTCGGTTAGGCCCACCCAGGCAATTTCAGGGTCCGTGTAGATGATCCAAGGAATCACCTCGCGGTCAACGTGGCCTTGACCGGTCGCAATTTTCTCTGCCACAGCCACACCTTCTTCAGAGGCCTTGTGGGCCAGCATGGGGCCGTGGACTGAGTCGCCGATTGCCCAGACGTTTTGTTCACCTGTCAAGCAGTTTTCGTCGACTTCGATAAAGCCGCGACTATCGAGGGTCAGGCCAGTCGCTGGGTCGAAAAGTCCATCCGTGCATGGTTGACGACCTATCGCAACGATCAGTTTGTCGACTGTAAGTTTCTGTTCCTGTTCTCCTTGAAGATAGACCACCTCGCAACCATTGTTTATCACGGTGGCATTTGTGACGAGACAACCCAGTTGAATATTAAGATTCTGTTTTTTGAACTGCCGCTGGGCTTCACGGGCGATCTGTGGGTCAGCGGCGGGCAATAAAGTTGTTGCCGCTTCGAGTATCGTCACCTTCGCTCCCAGGCGGCGCCATACACTACCGAGTTCCAGTCCGACAACACCGGCACCGATAACACCCAGTACCTCGGGAACTGTGAGAAGTGACAGAGCGGTAGAAGATTCAATAATATGATCACCATCAAAGGGTAGGCCAGGTAGGGTCATCGGCTCAGAGCCTGTCGCGATGACGACATGTTTGCTGTTTAGAATGTCGGGCGTTTGACTGCCTGTTACTGGTGTAACTTCGATACGTAGCTCCGGTAGAACCCTGCCGAAGCCGTGAATTGCAGTCACACCATTGGCCTTAAAAAGGGTACCTATCCCATCAGTCAGTTCAGCGACGATCCTGTTTTTGCGTTCCATCATCTGTGGAATGTCGAGCTCTACGGTGTCAACAAAAATACCGTGCTCGGTAAATTCCTGGTGCAATTGTTCAAGATGTAACGAGCTGTCCAGTAGTGCTTTTGATGGAATGCAACCCACATTTAGGCAGGTTCCGCCAGGTGTAGGCTCGCCCGCATTATTTGTCCGTTGGTCAATACACGCAGTACGCAAACCCAGCTGGGCGCAGCGTATTGCACAAACATAACCGGCCGGTCCGGCACCGATGACGACTACATCAAAAGTAGCTTCAGTCATCTTCAGCTCTATTGACCTGGTTTGAAGGTTGGTTGGATACGTTACAGAGCCTGTGCAGGTGAATCTGAACTGTGCGGCATATCATGAGAATTTTAATCAGGCAGTACCAGTATGTCCGAAGCCACCGTGGTGTCGATCACTTTTCTCAAAAGAATCAACGATTTCGAAATTAACTTTCACGACGGGCAGGAATGCCATCTGGGCAATTCGATCCCCGGGTTCGATCCGGAAATCCGATGAGCTACGATTCCAGCAAGACACTTTGACTTCACCCTGGTAATCGCTGTCGATCAGTCCCACCAAATTACCTAGAACGATGCCGTGTTTATGCCCCAGACCGGAACGGGGCAGCAGTACTGCGCAGATATCAGGGTCAGCGATGTGAACGGCGAGGCCTGTTGGTATCAGTTCACAGGCATCGGGTTTAACAGTTAAGGGTTCTTCAAGACAGGCCCTGATATCCATAGCAGCCGAGCCGTCTGTCGCATAAGCGGGTAGGCCGAACGTCTCAGCAAGGCGAGGATCAAGTACTTTTAGCTGAATCTTTTGCATGGAAGCGCTTCGCAATTTCATCGATCAGATTTACTGCCAGTTTGACCTTGGTATCCTGGCCCAGGTCGAGTTCTGTATTTCGATCAACAAGAACAAGGGCGTTCCGATCACTCCCGAATGGCTTGTCTTTACCTTCTATAGGGTTTGCAACCATTAGGTCTGCTTTTTTGCGTTCGAGTTTACCGCGAGCATTGTCGATAGTTCTTTCGGTTTCAGCTGCGAAACCGACAATGAATGGTGGTGACGGTCGAGCGGCCATTGAAGCAAGTATATCGGGGTTACGAACGAGTTTAATTGTCATCTCGGGCGCATCTTTTTTCATTTTTTGGGGCATGCTATCCGCGGGACGATAATCTGCAACGGCTGCAGCACAGATCAGAATATCAGTTGAATCAATATTTGATTCAACAGCGGCCAGCATTTCTTGTGCAGAAACAACACTTTTGACCTGAATCCCAGCTGGTGGTGCCAATGCAGTCGGGCCGCTAATCAGCGTGACTGAAGCACCTGCGATCCGAGCAGCAGTTGCCACTGCGTAACCCATTTTTCCAGAGCTGTGATTGGTCAAGGCCCGTACTGGGTCTAGAGCTTCCCAGGTGGGGCCGGCAGTCACCATAACCTGGACGCCATCAAGACTACCGGGAGATCGACTCTGTGCCAGATATTGAACAATTTCTTCTGGCTCCTGCATACGACCGGGGCCAACTTCACCACAGGCCTGTGGGCCTATTCTTGGATCAAGGACGGTAACGCCCCAGGTGCGTAAGCTCTCCACATTCCGCTGAGTAGCTGTCTTTTCCCACATCACATGATTCATTGCAGGCGCAATGGTAATTGGAGCTTCGGATGCCAAGCACAGGGTGCTAAGGAGAGTGTCGGCAAGACCCGTTGCTAAACGCGCGATGAAGTCAGCACTTGCCGGCGCGACAACAATTTGGTCCGCCCACCGGGCTAATTCGATATGACCCATCCCAGCCTCTGCGCTGGTATCCAGCAGGGAATCGTGTACTGGATTGCCGCTGGTTGCCTGGAGAGTCAGTGGCGTGATAAATGCCTTACCTGCGGGGGTGACAACGACGCGAACGTCGGCACCCTGATCTCGCAGCCTGCGGGTCAGATCCACGCTTTTATAGGCTGCGATCCCGCCAGTAATACCAACCACAATGTGCGTGCCAGCAATAGCGCTCATAAACGTGAGTCTAACGGTTGTAGATCGAGCGGGAAACAAGGTATCTGCTGATAATGCCCCGATGTGCCTGATGGGCCTGATTTTTAGTCGGGCTTTCAGAATAAGTCGATTTCTGGTATAAATCCCCCCCCTTGAACACCGAAAAAGAGCGACAGGTCAATGGCTAGAGTTTGCCAAATTACGGGGAAGCGGACAGTGTCCGGCAACAATGTTTCCCACGCAAACAACCGAACGAAGCGTACTTTTAAGCCGAATATTCATGATCAACGATTTTGGGTCGAAAGTGAAAAGCGCTGGGTACGGCTCCGAGTGTCCCACCAGGGACAGCGGATAATCGATAAGAAGGGCATTGAGTCAGTGCTGAAAGACCTTCGCGCTCGTGGTGAGCGAGTTCGATAACAGTATACTCAGAGTATCAGGCCCAGGGAGAAACAAGTATGAGAGACAAGATTCGACTGACGTCATCAGCTGGCACTGGTCACTTCTATACGACGACGAAAAATAAGCGGACGACACCAGATAAGATGGAAATTAAGAAGTATGATCCGGTCGTGCGAAAACACGTGATCTATAAAGAAGGCAAGATTAAGTAAAACTGTTTTTCGATTCGTCCGAAAGCCCTCCTCGCGGGGGCTTTTTAAATTCAGCCCCAAACGGGGGATCAGTCGAGTAGCAGTCGGTATCCTTTGAGCTTTTCTGCAAATTGTGCGAGTGAGTTGATGCCAGATGATTCAGCATGTCGGCACCAGTTGTCTAGCTGCTGAATTAGTATTTCACTCGAGGCTGAGGAGCGTTGCCAGATTTCCTGGAGTCGAAGTTTTGCATCGTACACGGTGTTGATTCGCGGCGACAAAGCCAGAGCATAGGTGAGCCTTTGCTGAGCGTGGGAGTTCAATCTGGTATTTTCACGTACAATCAGTTTTGAAGCTTTTCGAAATATTCTGAACTTGGACCGGCTGGTGTTTCGGATTGCACGGGCTTCATCCTGGCACACAGTCGACACAACCTCACGCGCGTAGTCAGCCATGATCTCGAATCGATTGCCGATCAACGCACGCAGTGTTTCGATATCGCAGCAGATCGTATCTGATCGTGTAATCACCACCGGTGGTTGCTTGGAAGAATTTGCGAGGCCGAGGTGTTCAAGCACTCTGATGTAAAACCAGCCAAGATCTATTTCCCAGGGTTTTGTCGAAAAGCGAGCGGATCCTGCAAACGCATGATGATTGTTATGCAGTTCCTCTCCTCCGATCAGAATCCCCCAGGGGACGATGTTTCGACTTGCATCCTCCAGTTCGTAGTTTCGATAACCTAGAAAGTGGCCGAGACCGTTAATAACTCCGGCAGCCCAGAAAGGAATCCAGATCATCTGGACCAGCCATACCAACGTTCCGGCAAGCGGTCCAAATGCAAGAAGTTCCAGGATCAGTAGCACGGTAAGGCCGGTATTGGGGAAACGCGCATAGATATTTCTTTCGATCCAGTCATCCGGTGTACCGTTTCCGTATTTATCCAGAGTTTCCAGATTGGCTGCGGCCCGTCGGTAAACAACTAGGCCAAGCCATAATACCCGGTGAATACCCAGTATCTGCGGACTATGAGGATCATCGTTTGTTTCAACTGTGGCATGGTGTTTGCGATGAACCGCGACCCACTGTCGCGTGACAATTCCTGTCGTGAGCCATAACCAGCCGCGGAAGAAATGACTGACCGCTTTGTGCAGCGAAAACGCGCGATGAGACTGGTTACGGTGCAGGAACAGCGTTACCGAAATAATCGTCAGGTGGGTCGTTACCAGCACGATCACGGTATATCCCCACCACGGAAGAGTTGCCATAGCTAGATGGATAACGAATTGATGAGTCAGTCAGTATTGAATCTGTGAATCAATTCAGAGCCCTAAACAATTGTACTGTGTCTCAGCGGGCGCGGTAGGTTATCCGGCCTTTGGATAGGTCATAAGGGGTGAGTTGGACAGTAACACGGTCCCCCCGAAGGATTCGAATATAGTTTTTTCGCATTTTTCCGGAAATATGAGCATGAACAACATGCCCGTTATCTAGCTCAACCTGGAACTGGGTGTTTGGCAGGGTTTCGAGCACCGTACCCTCCATTTCAATATGTTCTTCTTTTGCCACTCGTAAGGTCGCGCCTCCCAGCGCACACATGTTTTCAGAGCAGAGTATAACGGACGGGTTCGTCTTCATCCAGATCTCACCGTATCGAGAAGATGACGGTCGATGATGCGTTGTGTCAGAGTGTGCCTTTGAGCACACCTCTTTCACTTAACTGTCTGGCAGAGATTAAATGATTGATCTTTATTATTGGCCAACGCCTAATGGATTGAAGATAACTGTTTTGCTACGGGAGATTGGACTGGAGTATCGGTTATATCCAATCAACATTGGCAAGGGAGATTAGTTTGATCTGGAATTCTTATCTGTATCGCCAAACAACCGTATCCCCGCGATTGTCGATCATGAACCCGAAGGTGGTGGAGATTCGATCTTAGTGTTTGAATCCGGTGCGATCCTGTTGTACCTGGCAGAGAAATACGAGCAGTTTCTTCCGCCAGATCAACGATTGCGAGTACAGGCTATTGAATGGTTAATGTGGCAGATGGGGGGTCTTGGCCCGATGCTCGGACAGAATCACCACTTTAATCGGTATGCTCCTGAAGACGTGCTTTACGCGATAAAACGATACAGTGACGAAACGCTGAGGCTCTATGCAGTGTTGAACCGTCGATTGATCGACCGGGATTACATCGCCGGTTCATACTCTATTGCGGATATAGCAGTTTATCCGTGGGTGAATCGTTACGAGTGGCACAAAACCGATATTGATCGCTTTCCAGAAGTGAAACGCTGGTATCAGACCATCGGTGAACGACCTGGTGTTGTTCGTGCCTATGATGAGGCAAAAACTATTAACGCTGGTAATGTCGCCTCTGACGAGTCACGTGAAGTACTTTTTGGGCAAACAGATGTGACGATACAGCAGGCGTATGCTGCACCTAAAGGATCGGAATGAACTGAGCTTTAGTTCAGTAGTCTATTGGACAGTTTGAATTAAATGTTGAGGCCGGGGCTGGTAAGTGCTACGTGGCCCCCATGCGTGTCAGCTACCGCTCGGACCAGGCTAAGGCCCAGATTATTGCCGGGCTGGGTCGCTAGGGATACTCAAAGTAAAAGGTTTTCTAGAATTTTCTGGTAAATAATAGCTAGTGTCTCCAGATCGGCGACAGCCACCTGCTCATTAATCTGGTGAATGGTTCGGTTCACAGGGCCCAGTTCAATGACTTGTGCTCCGGTGGGCGCAATGAAGCGGCCATCGGAAGTGCCCCCCTCAGTCGACAGATCAGTCGTGAGGCCGGTGACCGCATAAATTGCCGCAGATGCGGCGTCTACAAGTTCGCCGGGCTGAGTTTGGAAAGGTAGGTTGGGCCTGGACCAGTCAATCTCATAGTCTGTCCATACCTGCTGGCAAAGTGCGTTGACACGCTCTTTAATGGACTCAATCGATGACTCCGGGGAATACCGTAAATTGAAGTCTAATTCTGCCTGTGCTGGGATTACATTACTGGCACCAGTACCGCTGTTCAGGTTAGAGACCTGAAAGGTCGTGGGCGGAAAGAATTCATTACCTTCATCCCATGTTTGTGCGGTGAGACGAGTCACAATTTCTGCTGCTCTGTGAATCGGGTTGTCGGCCAGATGTGGATAGGCGACATGACCCTGAACACCCTGTATGGTCAATTTCCCCCCAAGTGATCCGCGGCGACCGTTCTTGATGACATCGCCGGTCTGTTCCCGGCTGGTTGGCTCACCTACAACACACCAGTCGATAATTTCTTCTCGATCACACAGCATCTCGACAACCTTAACTGTGCCATTGTTGGCAGGGCCCTCTTCGTCACTGGTTATGAGTAGAGCGATCGAGCCCCGATGATTGGGGTGATTGACCACAAATTGTTGGCAGGCCGTGACCATGGCAGCCAGGCTGCCTTTCATATCAGCGGCACCCCGACCATGAAGTATGCCATCTTGGACGGTCGCGCTAAAAGGTGGGTAATGCCACTGCTCAATAGGGCCTGTGGGGACCACGTCGGTATGCCCAGCGAATACCAGCAAGGGATCAACCTGGCCACGGCGGAGCCATACATTACGTACCTCACCATAGGTTAGAAATTCAGCCTTGAAGCCTGCGGGCTGCAGGGCTTCGGCGATCAGATCCTGGCACCCAGCATCGTCTGGCGTGAGAGACGGCTGTCGGATCAGGTTTCGCGCAAAATCTAAAGTAGAGGACATGACTTATAGTGATTCATGGGTTACGTTGATTCTATTTTAGGGGATCATATCCCGGAACGGGCCTGTGGATGTCTGCTACCCTGTTGCCGAACAGCAAGAAGTGCTTGAAAATTGATCACGCATTTTACCGTTGTCTCACACTATCCGAATGAGATCACAATCTGGTATCTTGGAACGCATGAACGAAACCGGAGAGTTACTGTTACACATTGACCCAGAAAGAGTGCCAGCCTGGGCAGCAGCACTGAGGGCAACTTTGGCTGAAATGCCGCTCAGAATCTGGCCCGATCGGGGCGATCCTGATCAAATTCGGTATGCGCTGTTATGGAAACCGCCTTCTGAACTGTTTGATGGTTTGCACAACCTAGAGGTGATTTTCTCTGTGGGTGCAGGTATAGATCATCTACTGAGCTGTACGACACTGCCAGCAGATGTTCCAGTGGTACGCATGGTTGAGCCTGTGTTGACAGCCGGGATGGTGGAGTATGTCATCTACAATGTGATACGGTTTCACCGGCGCATGCACGAATATGATGTGCAGCAGCGACAAGCTCAGTGGCAGGTTTTGCCGCAGATCACGGCTGGCGATGTGACAATTGGAATAATGGGGTTAGGTGTTCTAGGCGAGGCCGCCGCCGCAGTGCTTACAAAGATGAACTACCCGGTAACGGGGTGGAGTCGATCGCGCAAGAGCCTACCCGGTGTGCGAAGCTACGTTGGTGAACCTGAGCTATTGGAATTTCTCAGTGGTGCTCAGATTCTAGTTATGCTGCTGCCATTGGATGAGACGACCCAGCATATTCTGAACAAGGGAACGCTTGCGCGATTGCCCAGAGGTGCGTGTGTTATCAATGCTGGCCGCGGTGGCCTTATTCATGAGACTGATTTACTTAATGCGCTTGATAAAGGATATATCAGTGGTGCAGCACTTGATGTATTTGAAACCGAGCCGTTACCCGAGACTCACCTGTTCTGGCGTCATCCGCATGTCACTGTCACACCTCATGCAGCCAGTCTGACCAATCCATTGACTGCGGTTCAGTTCGTGGCTGAAAACATTAGGCGTCACCAGAATGGGAAGCGCCTCCAGCATATTGTCGTGCCGACTGATCGGCGTTAAAACTGATCTCTGTAACGAAACGTGTTCTCTAGTCGGTGTGACTAAAGTAGATCGAACTGCGTTTCGAGTACGATCTTCCAGTTGCTGCTCTGGCGTTTCCAGTGTTGTTCAAGGATCTTTACCGGCCCGGTTGTCGCCTGAATTCTAAAGATCGCTAGCAAGTGATCAGTTTCGCCTGGGTAACTGTAGAATTCAGGTTGTGAATTGATTGCTGAAAAACGGTCAATCAGTTTCTCAGATATGGAAGGAGAAGCCGAACTGGCGTAGAACTCTATCAGTGCGTTTTTGTCTCCACGTTTCCAAGCTGCCGTCCAATCAAGCAATATGCCAAGTGGTCGTTCTCGTAAACTGACTAACTCTTCGAAAGGCAACCATGCAGGTTTGTCGTCAATGATTACCCGAGTCTGGGTATGTTTTTCTAGTTGCATGTACAGCGTTTCAAAATCCAGATTTGACAACGATACACAGCCGTCGGTTGCGAGTGGTGAGCGGTTCACCCAGTTAGGTTCAGTACCGTGCAGCCAGATACCGTGGCCGCTTCTGGCGCGGGACTTATCGAGACTGTTGGGATAGTTGATCGGCAATGCGCCGTAGCCGTAGCGCTCGTGAAGACTCTGACCAGGTATGTAGCCGGTTATATGATAGATCCCAATAGGAGTCCGTCGGTCGCCTTCTTGTTCTTTCCCGGCTCCTTGATAACCAATGGATACATAGTAATCTTGTACCGCAACAGGTCTGTCGTTAAGGTACTCGAAAAGATATAGCCTCGATGCAGGGACATCGACATAAATCAGTTGATGGCCCGGACGACCGGCATACAACAAGCGGGTGGGTACTTGCCCTTGGCGGTTTGGTCCCTGATTATGGACGTAATCCCAGCGGTTCTTTAGCTGTTCTCTGAGTCTGGCAATGATAACCAGATCTTTTGCAGTCGCGTAATCATCTATTTGGTTCGACAGGCCGGCCTGTGCTGCGAGAACATCAGCATGAACAAGGTGCCCCAATCGGCTTTGTGGGTACCTTTGGGTGAGCGCCGACAGGTGCTGTTGTGCTGCTACATGTTGACCCAGTATAAGCTGTCGGAGACCGCTGATTAGCTCACTTTCGTAGGCACTCGTTGTCGGTTTTGCAGCCGATGCCATGCTTTGGATTAGTAGTGCGCCTAAGATGCTGGCCGTAAATGTTCTAAATTTGAAACGATAGCCACGTAGCCCGTGTTTTGTCCAAATAAAACGTGCCATTAACGCTTGCCCAGCATATCAAGCGGTAACAGATCGGGTGTCTGAGAATCACCGGAGGTTTCATTTGCCTTTGTACCCCGCAAAGCCTTGCGATATGCCGAGATAGCCCTAGTTGCGTAGAGAGTACTTAGATTCTGGTACAGAGTTGCATAGGTGGAGTTGGTTTGAAGTCCCAGCTGGAAATATCTTGTTGCTTTCTCAAAATTTCCGTCAGCGGCATAGATCAACCCAAGGTTGTTGTATGCCTCTGGCAAATCAGGTTCAACTTCAATCACCTTCTCGTAGATCGTAACAGCCTGATCGTTCTTTCCATTAGTTGTTAGGATGCGGGCTTTTAGGAACAGAGGTAGGGCAGCACTGGGCTGGAGGTCGAGCCATTGATCAACTCTCTCAAGTGCAAGGATCAGCTGATTGTTTTTAATGAGTTGATTGATTGTCCCAGCATCAAACTGGTCAGCAGCATTCAAAGGTGAACAAGAAAAACTCCAGAGGAGGATTAAGGCTAGCCTTCTTAAAACCGGATAACAGTTAAGTGAGTGTTGAAACAATGAATCAGTCTCTCTACAGCAGCTCAAAGATATGAGCTGGTAAAACAAGGGTCGAGGCGGTCTGTCAACGGGTTGCAATCGCCTGAGCAGATGCCCATCGCGCTCGCCAATCCTCGGAGACGGTCGGCAGGGTCATCACTTGGGCGCTATCTATCCAACCAGAGACTGCACCGAAGATGCGAAGCCTGGCCCAGTCACCTTTGTGCCCGATAACGGTAACTTTTGTCCCGCTATCCAGTGCGCCAAGTACGTCCGATGTTTCAGTCGTGCTGGGGCGAGATCGGATTCGTACACGGTTACGGTTGATCGTGGCAGTGGCACCTCGCTCGTCAATAAACTTGCCCCAGACCCACACGTCGAGCCCATTGGGTGACTGAATCATTTTCCAGTTTCCCTTGCTGCCGATAATTTTGATCGGCGTATTGGAGTCGAGTAGGGCGATTACAGCACCACCGGCGTTTGGTTGGGCTAGAACAGGGGCATTGGCTTGGGTGACCAGAGCGGCTCGGAAAAGCGCGCTAGTCTGGCCGCTGTCTGAAGAGGGTGAGATATCAATAGCGGTGTTTTCAGCCGTTTCAGCAGAATCAGGTCGAGTTGCAGCACTTTGCCACCGGTTGAGCCATTGATCGGTTACAGACGGGTGAATCTCGAGTTGCTTTGACAGTATCCATGCGCGCATCGTACGGGGTGCTGTAACCCTTGCCCAGTCTCCAGAGGTGCTGAGTACGCGTACGTACTCACCTTTCTCGAAGTTTCCAACAACACTCGAACCGCTCTGGGTTGACGGCCGTGTCCGGGCTCGAACCCCTTCACCGACAATCCGAGCAGTATCGCCATTTTGGGTAATTAGTGTGCCGAATACCCAGACATTAATAGCCAATGGAATGTGTACTTGGGACCACTTGTCGCGGGTACTGACCACCTTGATGGGTGTGCCGCTAGAAAGCTTTGTAATTGCGTTGGATGTTGGTTTGGACAAGTGAACCACAGCACCACGAGCTCCGACCGTTGCCGCAGTGAAACCAGACTCAGGAGCCGGGTCGGTGGGATTTCGTGTGGTGGAGTGCTGGGTTGTAGTGTCCTTGGACAATTCCGCCAATGTAAGACCGGAGCGTTTGGCTTCCTGTTTAATCATCAAGGCGACTTTGTCAGCACCCGGGTGTTTTTGTTTGGTAGCCAGATTGATCCAGTAGTAGGCTTCTCGCAGATCGTGTTCGATACCTTTGCCTGAAAGGTAGCAACTTGCCAGATTGTACTGGGCTGATGCTTCTCCTTTCGCTGCTGATTTCTTCCACCAGTCGACGGCCCGACCCAGGTTCTGCCGGACACCGATACCTTTCCAATACGCCGCGCCGAGATTGAACATAGCGGTAGAATGTCCGCCTTGTGCTGCTTTTCGAAACCAGGCGATCGTCTGGTTGAGGCTTTTGTTGACACCATGCCCTTTGTGATAAGCGACACCCAGGAGATATTGAGCCTCAACATCTCCTTTTGCTGCGTAGGATCGCCAGATACGAACGGCGGTTTGGTAGTCCTGACTTTTGTAGGCTTTTACCGCATCCAGGCGTTCGTCACCCATGGCGCCATGGGATCCAAGGAGCAAAAACACGATAACCAGAACCGAAAAGATTCTGGCGCAGAGTATAGGTTCACAGGTTTTCACGGGAAAAATAATGTGTGAAGATCTCTGGGATCTCACCCACCTCACTCCAAATCATGGTTATTGCGACATAGAGTATTATCGCAAGCCCGGCATAAGCAATCCACCGTTGTTTCTGCAGGATTCGCGCGATTACTGTTGCTGCGCACATCATCAGTGCCACCGACAAAGCAAGGCCGAAAATCAGAACGAAGGTGTTATCTCGAGCCACGCCGGCGACTGCCAGCACATTGTCCAGTGACATCGACACGTCGGCTATGATGATCAGGATTATTGCCTGGCGCACCGACTTGGTCTCGCGCTTCACGTTTTGATCATCTGCGCGCGATCCACTGGCTGTAAGATCTCGCCATAAATTCCAGCATACCCAGAGCAGCAGCAAGCCACCGACAAGGAGTAGGCCAGGGAATTGGAGGAGTTTTACGGTGATCAGGGCGAACAGGATGCGGGTGATTGCGGCGCCAGCTATTCCGATAACAATGACCCTCTGCCGCGCTGCAGCGGGTACTCCGGCAGCCGCGAGAGCCACAACAATGGCGTTGTCACCGGCAAGAACTAGGTCTACAAGGATAACCTGAAACAAAGGCCAGATCTGATCAATAATAGTCTGCATGCTTATGAATAGGTGGCGACGCTTGAAGCAAGTGGAGATTGAGTATCGAGATAACCGATTATACTGATCTTCGAGATAGGTCTGGATGACCGCTCAACACAACGCGGAGTCGTAGTGATTGAGTTTCCCCAGTCGTCAGTTAAGGCGGCTAGAATATCAAGTGGCACCAGAGCGCCTGTTGCTCCAGAAAATTAAGTTGTGTAACCGATGAAAGATATACAAAAAGCTGAATTTCAGTGGATGGATCCGTTGCTGATCCACGATTTGCTCACCGATGATGAACGGTTGATCCAGGATACCGTGGCACGTTATTGCCAGGATCGGCTACAACCTAGAATTCTTGAAGCGAATCGGAAAGAAACGGTAGATCGAGATATTTTTTATGAGATGGGTGAGTTGGGAATGCTCGGATCGACCATACAGGGTCACGGTTGTGCGGGACTTAACTATGTCTGTTATGGCCTTATAGCCCGGGAGGTTGAACGCGTTGATTCGAGTTACCGGTCGATGATGAGTGTTCAGTCCAGCCTGGTCATGCACCCGATAAACGCTTACGGATCGGATCAACAGAAGGAAAAATATCTTCCGCATCTGGCCACAGGGAACTGGGTAGGGTGTTTCGGGCTTACCGAACCCGACCATGGATCTGATCCGGGTAGCATGAGGACGCGAGCACACCGAGTAGACAGCGGTTATCGTTTGGTGGGATCAAAAATGTGGATCACAAACTCACCCATCGCAGATGTTTTTATTGTCTGGGCCAAAAACGATGAAGGCGCGATTCGAGGATTTATCCTTGACCGTGGGATGGAAGGACTGTCTACACCCGTAATTGAAGGCAAGTTCTCCCTGCGCGCATCGGTTACCGGGGAAATTGTGATGGACAATGTTTTTGTGCCTGAAGAGAACATTCTTCCCGGAGTAAGTGGACTCAGCGGACCATTTGGTTGCTTGAATAGGGCGAGATATGGCATCTCTTGGGGATCAATGGGGGCGGCCGAGTTTTGCTGGCACTCAGCACGAAACTATGTACTGGAACGCGAGCAATTTGGCCGTCCACTGGCAGCAAATCAGTTGATTCAAAAGAAGCTTGCGGATATGCAGACTGATATTGCTCTCGGGTTAAGTGGTGCGCTGCGAGTAGGCAGACTGATAGACGAGGGTCGTATGCTGCCTGACGCAATTTCTATGCTTAAACGAAATAACTGTGGTAAAGCGTTGGACATTGCGCGTGTTGCTCGGGATATGCATGGAGCGAACGGCGTGTCCGATGAATATCATGTGATCCGGCATGTCATGAACCTGGAAGCTGTAAATACCTATGAAGGTACTCACGATGTTCATGCGCTGATCCTGGGGAGGGCGCAGACCGGGATTCAGGCATTTACTGGTTGATTGCCCATGGCCGGTGCGCTTTCACGGTTCAGAATTCTAGACCTCAGTCGTGTTTTGGCCGGCCCATCCTGTACGCAGATCCTCGCTGATCTGGGTGCGGAGGTCATCAAGATTGAACGTCCCGGTGCCGGTGACGATACTCGCGGATGGGGCCCCCCGTATCTGAAGGCGGCAGACGGTAGTGATACCTCTGAGGCTGGGTACTATCTCTCGGCGAATCGTGGTAAACGGTCGGTGTGTGTCGATATCAGTCATCCATCAGGCCAGAGTGTGATACGGGACCTGGCTATGAAATCAGACGTCCTGGTAGAGAACTTTAAAGTTGGCGGACTCAGAAAATACGGGCTGGACTACGAATCACTCAGTCGGGTCAATGAGCGACTAATCTACTGCTCTATCACAGGTTTTGGTCAGGATGGTCCCGATTCAGCACGGCCCGGTTATGATTTTATGATTCAGGGTACCGGGGGTCTCATGAGTATCACCGGTGAGCGCGATGGCGTAGCCGGTGCCGGGCCGCAGAAGGTGGGTGTCGCGATTGCGGATCTGGTCACTGGCCTGTATTCGGTTTCAGCTATTCAGGCTGCGCTGCTCAGTCGGGAGGTTACGCATAAAGGTCAGTATATTGATATGGCGTTGCTCGACTGCCAAGTCGCCATGCTGGCCAATCAGGCGATGAACTGCATGATTTCGGACGAGGTCCCGATAAGAGCGGGTAACGCACACGTCAATGTGGTGCCTTACCAGGTTTTCGAGTCGTCAGATGGGCACATTATTATTGCGATCGGGAACGATACACAGTTTGAACGCTTCTGCGAGTTGGCGGGTGTGCCCGAGTTAGCCAGGGACGCTCGATTTGCCACTAACACGGGCCGTGTGCAACACCGGACGGCACTGTTGCCCGAACTTGAGCGCATCGTGAAACAACGAAGTTCGGAAGAATGGGCGGTGGACTTCGATCGGTACCAGATTCCGTGGGGACCAATCAACACCATCGACCAGGTACTGGCGATGCCGCAGGTGAGACATCGAAAAATGCGTATGGCAATGGCACATCCACTGTCAGATCAATTTGAGATTGTTGGTAGCCCGCTTAAACTCTCAGACACTCCTCCGGTCTACGAACATCCACCGCCACTGTTGGGTGAGCATACTGAGCAGGTATTGCGTGATCTTTTACACTACAGTGACGAACATATTCAGGCTCTGCGCCAGGAACATGCCATTTGACTTACCGGCTTTAAGAATCTTTTAGTTTGAAAATTATTGGTACAGTTTCGGAAGATGGTATGGCTTTCCCATTGTGTAAGACAGGGTGAAAGCGCCATTTCTTTACTGCTTGTACGGCTGCTTTATCTAGCAGGCGAGATCCACTGCTCTGCCCTACACCGATGGTTTTGACTGTGCCCTGGACAGAGATTAGGACATTGACTACAACGCGCCCTTCGATCCCCTGGTTACGGGCCAGAAGTGGATAGTGTGGTTTAGGGTTGCCAGCAACGGGTCTGGGTTTGTAGTCAACTGCCGCGTTGCCCGTATCCAGTAGATTTCTAGAAGCCTGTTGTGTGGGTAAAGTCGATGCTGTCTGTGACTCAGGCCGAGGTGTTTCTGTTCGAATCGGTTTTTCAGAAATTACCTGATCCAATTCTTTATTGATAGTTGTCAGTTCGGTTACCTGTTGCTTAAGAAGCCGGTTTTCAGTTCTAAGTTCAACTCGATCTTCTGCCAGTGACTGGTTGTCTCGTGCTGCACGTGCCAGTGTTGTTTGCAGGGCTTTAGTGGCAATTTTTAGTTGATCTCTTTCCTGAGTAACTACCGCGTTCACTTCTTGGAGCGTGTTGGTCTGTTGTACGGCAATTTGTTCAAGTTCTAGGCGGTGTTCGTTTCGGATTGTGTTGATCGCGGAGTTCCTGGTAATCAGCTTGTCTTCGAGGTGACGGTTTAACTGTCCCAAGGTATCGAGTTGGTTCTTGAGGGTCACCTGTTCGGACTGCATATGTTCAATTGCTACTGACAGTGTATTGATCGTATTGCTGGATTGCTGCAATTGGGTCAAAGCGGATATTTCTGAGTTTTGGGCCTGGTCATGCACCTCTTTTAATCTGAGGTAATTTTCAGTCAATACCTGCTGCTCAGCAGACAATATAGAATTCTTTTGGTTAGCAGTTTCCAGATGCTGTCTCAAATTGTTGTTTTGGCCAGACAAAGCATTGTGCTTGATCTCAATTCTTGAGAAGTCCGTAGCAAGAGTTTGGTTACGATCTACAAGTTCTGAGTTACTTTGCTGCAGAGATTTGACGTCTTGATGAGACTGCGCGAGCTGATCTTCTCGTAATTTCAGTAATGATGAGGCCTGAGCATGCTGGATTCTGGCGCTGGCAGTTTCTGTCTGTAATTGTGCGCGTGCATCTTCAGTTTCGTATTGTGTTTGACGAAGTGTTTCATGCTGCTGCAGCAATACTTGTGACTGATTAACAGCAAGGGCCGTTTGGCCCTCTAGAGCCGCGATCGATTCAGTCTGCAGTCGGTTTGTAGCTTGCAGCGACGTGAGCTGGTCACGAAGACTCCGCTGTGTCTCTCGGAGTAGGTTATTCTGTGCCGTTTCCCTATCGAGATTGTTACGGAGAGCAAGCTGCTGTGTTTGTTGTAAAGCCACTCTTTTTTGCAGTTCGGTGGCTTGTTGGAGCAGGTCTTGGAGACGCTCATTCATCTGACTAGCCTTGTCTATCTGCTTTGTTTCGACAGTCTCAATTGCTGATACTGACGGTTCGATGGTCTCGCCAGCATCCTGTGTTTCCTGGATCAACGTTGCCTGTAGGGTTGAGGAAAAGACGATTTCTTTAGTTAATTCCGGAGGACGGTTTGTGTGGGCAAATACGGCCAGAGCACCGATATGAACAGCACACGAGAAAACAGTGGCTGTGGCAATTGGAGATAGGTTCATCGGTCGGTGCCAGAGGTCTGGATCTGTCGGCGTATTTCTGTGATGCGGATTGTCATGCTTATCAATACGTCTTGCCCCGGTTTGTTCGGCGTCGCCGTCCCGGATTACCGCACCTCAAGTTTTTCCCGGCCTTAAGATGAGCGACGCCTGCTGGCAGGCCTTCTGCCTACGGATCACAGCAGCAGATTCACCTTCCCGGTCAATGGCCAGTGGCGGAAACGGTCTCCCGCTTGCCGCCTACAGTTGCGGGTACAGCCAAGGTTGACACGCTTTAGCGTGGGCCTTGTTCCCTTTTACCCCTGTTAGGACCAGCTTGCAGCTGGGATATTCTCTCATGGCTCGGTCAAATTCAAGTCGAGTTCTGACTAAAATAAGTTCACCGGTGGGTGTTTTTAGAGTAGCTATACTAAGTCCGCCCTGTGTTACTTATTTAACTGCAATCAATGCCTTCCTCGAGCGCTAAGCGAACATCCTCGACTAATCCAAGAATATTGTTGGCACTTTTACTGCTGGCGATCGGTGCATTTGCAGTTGCATTGTCAGTCGGCAGTGTGGCCGTCGATTGGGCCGGCGTAATGGAGGGTCTTAGGGGACGAGGGTCGTCGGTCGACTACGCAGTCGTGATTCAATTGCGCTTACCACGTGCCGCTACCGCATTCGTTGTTGGTGGAATGCTGGGGCTGGCAGGTGTCCTGATGCAGATACTGCTGCGAAATCCACTGGCAGATCCTTACGTGCTGGGTGTTTCTGGTGGAGCAGCGGTTGCTGCGCTACTCGCAATTTTACTCGGGTGGCATACGGTCGGGATTTCAGGTGCTGCCGCAGTTGGTGCACTTGCGTCAATGTTTTTGGTATTCGTGCTTTCACGGGGGAGGGGAGATTGGTCGACTACCCGACTCCTTCTGACCGGTGTTGTCCTGGCAGCTGGTTGGGGCGCGGTCGTCAGTTTTATTCTTGCAGTCAGCCCGGATGCTCACGTTCGCGGGATGCTGTTTTGGCTGATGGGTGATATTCGTGAATCCTTTCCGGGTTGGATCCGACTGGGAATTTTGATGACCTCACTTTTGATTGCATTTGGCATTGCTCGCAGTTTGAATCTCCTGTCGCTGGGTGAGTTACGTGCCGAATCTCTTGGAGTCAATACAACTCTTTTGAGGGTCGGATTGTTTTTTATGGCGGGGCTACTGACAGCATCGGCAGTTACACTTGCTGGAGCGATTGGGTTTGTTGGTCTTGTTGTGCCGCACATGGTGCGGCTCTGGGGGGGCTCAGATCACCGACTTGTTCTGCCCGGTTCAGTATTGCTCGGTGGGGTGCTTCTGGTGCTGGCTGAAACAGCAGCCCGAACGATTATGGCACCAAATCAGCTACCTGTTGGCGTAATTACGGCATTCATCGGAGTCCCGGTATTCCTCTATTTACTGCAGCGCGATAGGGCAGGTGGTCGGACATGACTCTTCTGGCTCTAGAAAATCTGTCGGTCGAGATCAGTAACACCTGTGTCTGTCAGGATCTATCGCTTGGGATCAATCCAGGTGAAGTCTGGTCTGTTCTTGGACGCAACGGCGTAGGCAAGTCCACTCTACTTAAGACCCTGGCTGGTTTGAGAACTCCAGTCAGTGGTCAGATCATTTTGAATGACCAGGAAGTCATGAGTCTTAGTCGTCGATCGCGGGCACAACGATTAGGCATACTGTTTCAGGAAAATGAGACCCTATTTCCTGCATCGGTGCTTGATACGGTGCTGACAGGGCGTCATCCTTGGTTGAATCCCCTTCAGGGAGAGTCTACCGAGGACATTCAGAAGGCCCGGGAGGCACTTGAACTGGTCGACCTTGATCAAATGAGTGATCGGAGTATGACATCGCTTTCTGGGGGCGAGCGTCGCCGAGCGGATCTGGCTGCTCTGGTCACGCAGGAGCCACTTGTTCTGTTGTTGGATGAACCCAGTAATCATCTTGATATGCATTATCAAGTCGTTATGCTTGGGAATTTGATCGCCGACTGGCGCAGTCGCAACGGGGTAGTAATTCTCGTGATGCACGATATCAATCTTGCACTGCGCTTCAGTGATCATCTGTTGCTGTTGTTCGGGGAAGGACTGGCCGAGTCAGGTCCAGTAGAAACTCTGGCAACTGAAGCCATCCTCTCACGGGTCTATAACCACACCATGCGCATGGTCAGTACTGCTGACGGTACATGGTTCTACCCGGGGTAGAGGTGGATTGACTTAATCGTTAATTCTATTTATTGTTAGCTACGCCTTGAAGGTTCTGTGCCAGCGGATTGCTGCGCAGATAAATGGGAAGCCGGTAAGCATCATCTGAAGCAAACCCGGCACTGCCCCCGCAACGGTAGGTGAGTTACGTCGAGCAACACATAGCCACTGTGGTTTTAACCATGGGAAGGCGTTGCCCGAAGTGTCTTAAGGACGCTCGCTCACGAGTCCGGAGACCGGCCTGTAGAGGACCCTTTTAGTTAACCGCGTGGGGCGGTTGCGGGCCATCAACTGAAACCGGTCGGCTACCCCCTGCTTAACAGTACACGGGTGGTGTACCGGAGCCAAACAGTGATCCGTTTTTACTTGCTGAAGTTCGTAATTGCTGTCCTATGTTTAATCGTAGTGAGAGGTGTACTTGCGTTTGAGCCCGTTGTAGTCACAGCGACGCGGACGGCGCAAACAGCTGATCAGATACTGTCTCCAGTTACTGTCATCAGCAGTGAAGATATTCAGAATAGCCAAGCACGGGACTTGGGAGAACTTTTATCCCAAGTGCCGGGCATAGAATTTACGCGCAATGGTGGTTATGGGAAGAACACCAGCATATTCATGCGCGGAACCAATTCCGGACATGTTCTGACGTTGATAGATGGCGTCAAACTCTATTCGGCAACGGTTGGTACAACAGCGTTTCAATTTCTGCCGCTAGATCAGATCGATCGTATTGAGATTGTCCGGGGGCCGCGGTCCAATCTGTATGGTTCCGAAGCAGTCGGCGGGGTAATCCAGATATTCACCAAGGACGGTTCTGGAAAGGCAAGTTCGCACGCTGAAGTGGGTTACGGGAGTTACAACACGCTCACCGCGGGCGCGGGGTCTACTGGATTCAGTGGCGACTCCAGCTACAGTTTGAATGTGGGTTATTCAAATACCGATGGTATAGACAGTCAGACGGGGGCTCAGCCAGATAAGGACGGCTATGACAATACGTCCCTGACAGCTCGCTGGACACGACGTCTGGATGCTGAAAACGATCTGAATGTGTCGCTGCTGCATGCTAGTGGCAATACAGCGTTTGACAACGCGTGGGCCGGAGAATCAGTTGTCCATGACTCCGACTATACCCAGCAGATTCTGAATTTTCGGCTGGACCATGCCGATGAGGAAGGCTGGCAGGGTAAATTACAGTTCGGGAGAAGCTTGGATGATTCGGAGACGTTTGCAGACGGAGTGTCAGACGGGAAGTTTGATACCACTCGGTTTCAGCTAAATGGTCAATTAGACTGGCCTGTTAGCGGGCAGCATTTACTCACTGTCGGTTCAGACTACTCTAAGGATGCTGTTGACAGTTCTGTAATCTACGATATCGATGAACGGTCAAACCTGGGTGTGTTTTTACAGTGGCAAGGTATCCATGGTGCGCAAAATTTTGTGGCTGGCGCAAGAATTGATAATAACGAACAGTTTGGCACGCATACGACAGGAAATGTTGATTACGCACTCGATCTAACAAGCGGGTATCGTCTCAATATGGGTTATGGAACCGCGTTTAAATCACCGAGTTTTAATGATCTTTACTATCCCGGGTTCGGCACTCCGACACTGGATGTCGAAACGTCATCTTCTTTTGAGATCGGATTAAGCGGGGATAGTTACCGTGGTCACTGGTCGATAAGAGGTTTCCAAACGAGCATTGAAGACTTAATTGGCTATGATCCCGTGACTTGGGCGTCAGTCAATGTTGATAAAGCCAGGATAAACGGTTTCGAGTTTGAATGGGATGGACTTGTCAAGGCCGGATTGCTGAGGAACTGGGAGATGGCGGCAAGTCTGACGTTGTCTGATCCCATTGATAGAAGCACAAACAACCAGTTGCCCCGCCGTGCGAAGGAAGTAATCCAATTGAATCTAGATCGCCAACATCAAACGTCACGTTATGGACTGGACCTGCAGTATCACGGGAGTCGTTACGACGATAAGGCCAATAGTTCACGGCTCGACAGCTACGGATTGATTCACGGCTATTTTGGGTACGAGTTGAACAGGTCCTGGACCATCAGAACAGAGGTAAATAATCTTCTGGGCAAAGTGTACACCACTGCAAAAAACTACAATGAACCAGGACGCGTTTGGTTTCTTCGCCTACAGTATCAGGCAGAGAAGTGAGCTTCTCCAGTTCGTGTCACTCGCGCGCCTGATCCAGAGTCTCACAAAGTTCTCTCAGGCCAAGGATGATTCGTGGAGAGTGTCTGTGTAGCAGATCAGCATTTACAGAGAAAAGATGTCCGCGGGCGACCGCGGTTATGTGACCCCAGGCCTCCCAGTTTTTTAGCCACTTAGGCGCACCGTCTGGTGTGCCACCAACAACGATGACCTCCGGATTTCGTTTGATGACTGACTCTAGAGATACCACCGGGGCTATATCCGGAAGGTCCGAAAATAGATTTGTTGCGCCGCAACTGCGCAACATCTGGCTGACAATGTGGTTGCCGTTAAGGGTAATGATCGGATCATGCCAGACCTGATAAAAAACGGTGAGGTTTTGTCTATGGCTGAATTCCTGCTTAATGCCATTGGCTTTGATCAATAGCTCCTGACTTCGTGCCACTCCTTCGTGAGCGTTTCCGACCACCTTGCCGATCTGCTGTATTGTGCTTGCCAAGCTTTCAAGCGTGCCGGGTTCTGCACGGTAAACAAGCAGTCCGAGTTTCTCAAGGCGGCTCAGTTGATTTGCCGGGTTGCCACTTGCCCAGGCTAGTATAAGGTCGGGTTGGAGTGCGAGTATGGTCTCAAAATCAAACCGGTCGTGTGCACCGATGCGCTGAATATTGCGTGCGGCTGCAGGATAGTCGCTGTGCTCAACTGTACCGACCAGACGATTACCACCGCCAACGTGATAGATAATTTCCGTCAGTGCTGGAGCAAGGCTGATTATCCGATGGACAGGGCCTGACAGCGTAATGGTATTTCCAGCGTCATCAATTATCGAGATTGGTTCAGCCTTCAATTGACTGCTAGCCATCAGAACCATGACTACGATCAGTCTGACCGACCAGCGCAATACGGTGGACACTAGATAGTTGTGTGGAGGTGCGACTAGATCCAGTGTGCAGTACCTGTCATAACCCGACTGGCAAGGCGCATCATAAATTTTATAGGTAGGGGTAGTTCGGAGGCACCGGCCCGATGTGCGGTTTCCCCATGCTGTTTTTCATCCTCTTTCATGGCACCGACGACAGCTCGGCTAGCGAGATCATTTTTCGGTAGACGGTCCAGGTGAGAGTGAAGGTGGCCTTCAACCTGTTTTTCAGTTTCTCTAAGAAATCCCAGATTAATTCGGTCTCCGGCAAAGCCGGCAGCAAGACCGATCGTAAATGAACCCAGATACCAGGCTGGATTCAATAGGCTTTTTCGTCCGCCAAGGGAATTGATGCGATTCTCACACCAGCGTAGATGGTCTTGCTCCTCCAGTGCAGCCAGGCTCAAGGTTTTTCGCACCTTATCTGAACGGGATGTCAGGGCCTGGCTCTGGTACAGGGCCTGCGCACAAATTTCACCAACGTGGTTAACCCGCATGAGTCTCGCCGATAGATTTCTCTCCGTTGGGGTTAAATCCGCTTCGGAAATTCCAACCGCGGGATCTGGCCGGTTCGTACCGGCCTGGCGGCCAAACAAAACGGTTAGCGTCTCGTCGGCAGCACAGATCAGACGGTCTAGAGAAGAAAAGGTGCGTTCAGCCAAGGGTCTGGGTTCGGGTTGCTTGGGTCTGGTGATGCTAGTTTAAAGCCTACGACAATTTTAGGGGGATAGCTCATACAATCAAGCGACGCCTGACCAGCACTACGGCAATCCAGGCGCCAAAGAATCCACAAAACGCCAGAACACCGGCATGCAGCCAGGGATCTATCACAGGTTGGCCTACGACTAGCGGCCTGATCAGGGCCACTGCGTGCGTGAGGGGCAAAAACTGAACGAACGTCTGCATGGGAGCGGGGAGACTGGCCGTAGGATAAAAGACGCCGCACAGAATGAACATGGGCGTCATGACCAATGTGAGATAGAACGTAAAGAACTCATACCCCTTGGCCAGTGCGGTCATAATGAGAGCGGGTGCTGCAAAGCAAAACCCGGTCAGGAATATTGCGGGCAAGGCCAGTATGGCCCTCCAGTCAGCAACAGCGCCCAGTACAGTGGCCACGACAAGGATTGCCGATCCACTGACCAGGCTTTTACTGGCACACCAGAGCAATTCCCCAATAACAATATCGTCAACGCGCGTGGGGGTTGCTAGAATAGCCTCGTAGGTTTGTTGGGGAACCATACGGGTATAAACCGACCACATAGCTTCCATGCTGGCAACATTCATGGCCGACCAGGCGATAAACCCAGATGCTAGAAACGCAAAATAAGGGATACCTGCCATCTCTCCTATAAACCTGCCCAGGCCGTATCCCAATCCAATGAGAAGGATGAAGGGTTCGCCGAAGTGCATCAGTACACTCGCGCCGATCATCCTTCTCCAGACCAGAGCATTCCGTCGCCAGACCGCCAACGTTTCCAGTCGCGGTAAAGGTAGCTGCCAGTCCATCAGTGTCGCAATTCCCGCCCCGTCAGTCTGAGAAAAACATCTTCAAGCCCTGATTGGCGATGCAGGCAGGCGAGTTCAGGGAGGACAGCGGCAGTTTCTAAGAGTTCAGTGGTATCGTCACTATATAGATAGTAAGTATCACCTGCTTGTTCGAACCTGTTGCGCTTGTAGCCAAGATTGTCAAACAGTCGGTCGGGTAATTCGCCGCGGATCTCAAGAACTTCCTTTTGGCAGTGGATGCGGACCATCTCACCGGGCGCACCTTGGGCGAGGAGTTTGCCATGGTCAATAATTACAATTTCGTCACACAGGCGCTCTGCTTCTTCCATGTAATGGGTGGTGATTAATATGGTTTTACCGTTTCGTTTTAGCCGATGGATCAGGGACCAGATCATGTGCCGGGCCTGAGGGTCAAGGCCCGTAGTCGGTTCGTCAAAAACCAGTAGATCAGGATCATTTATCAGTGCTCTTGCCAGGATCAGTCTGCGTTTCATACCGCCGGACAGGGTTGAAATACGATCCGTTGCCCGGTGATCGAGTTCAACGAGTTTGAGTAGCTTGGGAATGCGATGCTCCAGTACCGAGGACGTGATCCGAAAGTAAAGTCCATATATCCGCAGGTTTTCAGCCACTGTAAAATCTGGATCGAGATTATCAGCCTGGGGAACGATACCGGTACGTTGTCGTATTTCACGCAGATTACTGTCAATACTTTCACCGAAAATACTTAGAACCCCAGAAGTTCTCGGTGACTGTCCCAGGACCATGCGTAAGGTTGTCGTTTTGCCGGCACCATTAGGCCCTAACAGGCCAAAACAGTTGCCGCGCGGGACATCAAGGTCGAGTCCCGAGACAGCCTCCAGATCGCCGTATACTTTGCGTAGACCCCGGCACATAATTATCAGGTCGGCCGGTATCGGGGTCACCGAGGCTGAATCGCTTCGGTCTGGGAACGCTTTTAATTGTTCTTCAATGTTTGAAATTGGATCGGTACCAGTGGGGTAGATCGGCTATGGAGTCCAGTATCCAATCACAGTTGTTGGGAGAGGTGCCAGACCCATTGCCCGTGCGAACCTGAAGAGTTCTCAGGCCTGCACTCGTAGCGCCAGCGATGTCTGTCTGCGGACTGTCGCCGATCATGATTGTGTTTGACCTTGGGTAGCCTGCCCGTGCGAGAGCCGTTTCAAAGAAAGTTATTTCGGGTTTGCCGATCAGTGTGATTGTTCTGGCGATTGTTGATTGCAGTGCGGCGACGATGGGCCCCAACCCGATTCGGGTTATGCCACCGTCTGGCCAGGTAGGATCCTTGTGCATAGCCACTGGTTCTGCACCAGCCTCGACCAGCCGCCTGGCAATATCGATTTCTCCAAAATGGCTCCATTGTGCCTGTCCGACGATTACCGCATCGACGGGCTCTTCGTTTCGAGTGACTGTGTGGCCGTGGCTCTGAAAGAGTGAGTCAAGGCTTTCATCACCAATCAGGAAACAGCGTGCATGACCGTACCGGGAATTCACATATTCCACGGTGGCTTGTGAGACCGGAAAAATCTCTTCGCTACTGATTTTGTAGCCGATGCCAGTGAGTTTGTATTCAATATCTGAAGCAGACATTCTTGTAGTGTTGGTGACGAGCAAGAATCTGCTGCTCTGGGAGCGGAGAAACGATAGTGATTCCGGTCCGCCTTTAATCAGGTTCGGGCCATCACAAAGTACGCCGTCTATGTCGATAAAAAAATCAGGCTGCGGCATTAGTCGTCTACGGAGTTGAATTAGAGGTGGGCTAGTCTAACCCCAGAATCCCGAAAGTCGAACGTTAGGGTGGGTTTTGAATGGACCTTACGGTTCTTGGATCTGTTGTCAATTGCTGTGTATGAGTGCACAGTAAGATGGTATGGACATTCAGTCGGAGGAATTACAGCAAAGGTTTTTGGGATGGCAATGCCGCTTGCGCCAGATCGCCATGCGTCAGCGCGAGGGCCAGCCCAGTGATGGTATGCAACCTCGTGTACTTCTAAGAGAAGATGGTGGCTATTCCACTTCTATTACTGTGCTTATCAATAGGCGGTCGGCGGAAAGCGATGCAAGCCAGTTTCGGTATCTGGTGCAAAAAACCCATGATCCGGCAGATCGGTTTGCCAGTGCTCTTGAGCTCCTCTCAGCGACCCACTACCAGAGGCCACACGAGTTCTCTGATGAATTAACTGCGTTGTTTCAGTCTGGCGGCCTCTTGGCTCGAGCGTTGCTGGCCAAGCGGGCCTGCACCCTGGTGTTTTCCCAGTTCAGTGCAGCTTACACCTTACCTTGTACAGTACGGCAGCTGGTCGACGATGCCCCTGCCTATCAAGCAACATACTGGCACAATCGGTTGTTCAATTCCCGAATGCCCAAGGATGTGATCGTTCTTGGGTTTAAGCCGGACTGGAATAAGGCGAGCAGTACTATTTGACCTGTATTATCAAGATAGATTCGTATTTTATTTTCTGCTTGCGCCAATGAGATCGGTGCGTGCGCGCTCGAGATGTTCGTGTATCGTTGCCATCGCGGTGTCGATATTGCGGCTTGCGATTGCGTTGTAGAGTTGTCGGTGTTGGGCGTTGTATTTAGCGATACGCTCAGAATTTAGTATCGTATCCTTCATTGAATCCCATTGTGAGTGAGTACGTGTTTCATTAATCAGCTGATAGAGCCACACCATCAGTCGGTTGCGTGTGCATTCTGCCAGTGACAGGTGAAATTCGCTGTCAGCCAGCGTGAAACTCTCCGGATCGTTCTGTGTTGATTCCACTCGCGCGAGTGCTTTGTGAAGTCGTTCGATGTCAATTGCCGTGGCGTTGGCAATTGCCAGTCTCACCATCTGAGGTTCGATGCCGAAACGCACGTCGATCAGTTCAAGTGGGCTGGTGACATCGGCGATAGCAGTCTGTTCCGCGAATTCTCTATAAGTAACAAACGTGCCGCTGCCAATCTCTCTTGTGACCATTCCGAGTTCTTCAAGTCGTCGAAGTGCTTCGCGAATTGTTCCCCTGGAAACGTTAAACGTCTCGGCAAGATGCCGTTCCGCGGGTAGACGGTCACTGAATCCATAAACACCTGTGGAAATTGAGCGTCGTAGCTGTGCTGCAATACCCGCGGAGCCACCAACATCGGTCGCATCAGGGATGCGCGAGACCGTTTGAGGGGAGTGACTGGGTTGGGTAGCAGTTGGACTAGTCATGATTTGTTTTAAAAGGTACTAAGTTGGTATAAATCGGTACAAGCTTAGCCAGTATTGAATCGAAATACAAGAAAGTCGGGGTCGGGATAACGTGGTTGACACTGTCTTATTCCACAAGTTAATGTCTGAACGTTCTGGTCTACACGACACCCTTTAAAGGTCTTATATTGGTATAACCACAGAACACACCAGTCCAGCTGGACACTAAAGGAGAAAAAAATGACCGACCTAGAAGCCCATGTAGCACAGTCAGGACGCGACGATCTAGTCAAGCAGGTCAGCGAAAAAATTAAGGAAACCGGTGTCGACTATATCTATTACCAGTTTATTTCGGTCACTGGACGCATTGTCGGCAAGGGTATTCCGTCCGCGCATTGGGAGCGCCTCGCCGAAAAAGGTTTTCAGCTGGTTTATGGGTCAACCGCAAACCTATTTGTTGATCGCCATGGTGACTATATTGGTTATGGCCCTGAATCCTCTGAGCTTGTTGGTATTCCGGACCCTGAAACTTTTTGTCAATTACCCTGGGACAAACGGGTCGGCCGTGTATTTTGTACACTGTTTCGCAATCGCGAGGAGCGCGAGAATCCGGGTGGTGCATTAACTTCGGATTGCCGTGGCAATTTACGCCGTATTCACAATGCATTCCAGGATAAGCATGGACTGGATATGCGCTGTGGCACTGAGCCTGAGATGATGTGGTTGAAGCGCGGTGATGATGGTAAGCCGAACGGTGGTGTGACCAAACCCAATTGCTATCATATCGACCAGTTCGAAGAGCTTCGCCCCACTTTCATGAAGGTTATAGAGTATTCGCAACAAATGGGTCTCGATATTATCCAGGGCGATCACGAAGATGCACCCGGACAACTCGAGTTGAATACCCAGTTCGATGATGTGCTGCGTAATGCGGATCGGCTGACCACTTACCGCCAGATCTGTGCGCAGGTTGCTCGCGAGGATAACTTGATCGCCTGTTTCATGTCGAAACCATTCATGGGTGTATCGGCCTCGGGCTGTCACCATAATATGTCGCTATGGCGCGGCGGTGAAGATGTAGTCAATATGCTCGGGTTTGATTCCTTAGCCGGTATGGAAGGGGCTTTTAGCTACCGGGTCGGTGGTGAGAATACCTTCATGCCCGATCCATCGGTTGACGAGCGTGCCCCCGGCCCGATTGGATTGCAGTCTATCGGCGGTGTTATCAAACACCTCGGTGCGCTGACTTCGATTGGTTCTTCGACGGTTAATTCCTACCGCCGTCTGTGGGATACAGGTTTCTGGGCGCCAATCTTTGCTGACTGGGGTTATCAGAACCGTACCTGTGCATTGCGTGTATCTGCACCAGGCCGATTCGAGTACCGTTCGGTTGATTCGATGGTGAATCCTTACCTGATGGGTTCCGCGCTGCTGAAAGCTTTCGACGACGGTATCGACAACGATCTGGATCCTGGAGAAGCCGAAGAACGCAATATCTATGAGGCGATTGACGCGGGTAAGGACGTCAAGAAATTGCCGATGTCGTTGGGTGAGGCCTTGGAAGCATTGGACAATGATGAGGTCATTAAATCATCGATGCCTGGTGAAATGTACAGGGTATTCGAGCATTACAAACGCGACGAATGGGAACGTTTTATGCATACCACGACGGAATGGGATATGGAAACGTATTTGGATTGTTTACCTTAATACCTATTTAGTCCGTAGCGAGTTGATGCGCAGGACAGCGCTCACTCGGTCAGTTTGATAGATCAACTACATTTTGGAGGGATTGTCTATGTGTGGTATAGCCGGGCTGATTCATCGCGGTAAGAGTGCGGATGTCGGTAGCCAACTGACTTCCATGTTGCAGGCACTCAAGCACCGGGGTCCCGATTCAACTGGGTTTGCCCTCTATGGTAACCCTCGGGATGATGAATATGTGATGCGGTTCAAAGTCGCAGAACAGGAAGATATGCGGCATGGGTTTCTTATTCGTGACCAGGTTAAGGAAAGAAAAGCAGAAGTAGATAGACGTCTTGAGGAAACCGGCATACGTAAAACCGCGGAGCTAGAAGCAACTGAATATGCGTTCTGTTACCGATTTTCATTTGATGGTGACATGAAACATACCGCTGATTATGTCGAAGATATTGAGGGCGTCGAGATTCTTTCGATAGGAAATGCGCTTGAGTTGATCAAAGATCTTGGGGACGCAACGGTTGTATCCGAGCAGTATTCGCTAAGCGGGTTTGAAGGTACTCATGCAATTGGACATACCCGTATGGCGACGGAGTCGGATGTTGATATCCGATCCGCCCATCCTTACTGGGCCTATCCGTATAACGATATCTCCGTTGTCCACAATGGACAACTGACAAATTATTGGGGGTTTCGTCGTGAGATGGAGCGACGTAATCACCGATTCATGTCCAATTGTGATTCCGAACTGATCGCGGTTTATATCGCAGACCGACTGGATCGAGGCGACGAACTGGAAGAGGCAATGACCCGTTCTGTTGATGAACTGGATGGTGTTTTTACCTATGTCGTTGCCACTGAAGACAAGCTTGGTATGGCGAAAGATGTAATGGCAGCCAAGCCGATGGTGCTTTATGAAAGTGATGAATTTGTGGCTCTGGCATCAGAGGAGGTTGCAATTAGAAGCGTGTTTCCACATGAAATTGATACTTACGACCCCTACGAGGGAGAGGTAAAAGTATGGCAGAGCTAAAAACGACTGACTCGTCTCTGGAGATGGGAATGCACACTGAGCAGTTGTCGGGGCGCACACAGCAGGTCTTTTTCTCGTCGGAAGAGGGAGATAACTATACCTATCCCTGGGCAGATCAGGTGGACTTCGATAAGTCGACGGAGATTGATGCGGAAGGTCTCGAGGCCAAGGAAGTTAATCTCAAGATCAGAGACGCGATGGGGCAAGGATATGGGACGATTACTGTCCTGAATCCGGCAGCCAAGCATTCGCTGGGTGTTGGTATCTTGAGCCGTTTGAATCTGCGATTTGAAGGTAGTCTGGGCTATTTTGGATGCGGTCTAGTCGATGGTCCGAATATCGTCGTCACAGGTAGGGTGGGTTGGTCTTGTGCCGAGAATATGATGGCCGGGACAATTCTCATCGAGAAGAATGCCGGATCCACATTCGGTGCAGCCATTCGTGGCGGTGACCTGGTTTGTAAAGGTGATGTCGGCAGCCGTACTGGTATAGATCAGAAGGGTGGAACGATTATTGTCGGAGGCCGTACAGGGGCTTTTTCTGGCTTTATGATGCAGCGGGGCCGTATGGTAATTCTGGGGGATGCAGGAAAGAATTTGGGCGATTCAATGTACGACGGCACGATCTATGTGGGTGGTGCGATTGAGGATCTGGGGGTAGATGCGGTAGAGGGTGAGATGACACCCCTTGACGCGCAGTGGCTAACCCAGAAACTTGGTCAGTATGGCCTGGAGGCGCCAAACGGCGTTGAGAAAATGACCAAGATAGTTTCGGGCAAACAGTTGTGGAATTACGACAATCTCGAGCCTTCAGAAAAGAAACTCGTGCTCTAATCGATTAAGGAAAGAACAATGTCAACCAATAGAAATACAGACGTTATCGGGCACAGTTTTATTTTTCCGCCTGAGGTGATTGACGATATACATATCAAGTCTGAGCTCGGCCGGTACCGCATGCGGGGATTTTCGCTATTTAAGAAAATTCCAAGTTGGGATGATCTGACTTTCCTTCCCGGTACGCTGACCCGATTCGTGATCGAGGGTTACCGTGAAAAGTGCCTGACTAAAACCGTGATTGGGCCGAGGGCAAAGCGTCCGATCGAGCTGGATATTCCCATTTACATTACCGGTATGAGTTTCGGTGCACTGTCGTATGAAGCAAAGACGGCGTTGGCACGTGGTGCAACGATGGCCGGTAGTGCCACGTGTTCTGGAGAGGGGGGGATGATACCGGACGAGCGGCGCTACTCCGAAAAATGGTTCTATCAGTGCATTCAGTCGCGTTACGGTTTCAATCCACACCATCTACGATTGGCTGATGGTTGCGAATTTTTTATTGGCCAGGGCTGCAAGGTAGGTTTGGGTGGACATTTGATGGGCCAGAAGGTAACTGACCAAGTGGCTGAAATGCGATCCTTGCCTGCGGGTATCGATCAACGGTCTCCAGCTCGCCATCCCGATTGGTTGGGGCCTGATGATTTGTCGTTAAAAATCCAAGAAATTCGAGAAGCGACGAATGGGGAAATTCCCATTCAGCTTAAACTGGGTGCTGCACGTGTTTATGATGACGTGCGAATGGCTGCGAAATGTGATCCGGATGCGATCTACATCGATGGGATGGAAGGAGGCACCGGTGCGGGCCCGCACCTGGCGACCGAGGAGACGGGTGTACCCGGGATAGCAGCGATACGACAGGCCAGGAGAGCACTTGAGGACGTGGGTATGTCCGGTGATATCACGCTGGTGTATGCCGGTGGTATCCGAAACGGCGGAGATGTCGCAAAAGCACTCGCTCTGGGAGCCGATGCGGTCGCAATTGGTCACTCGTCTTTAATGGCACTTAACTGTAATAAAAACATTCCAGAAGCCGACTTTGAAAGTGAGATTGGTGTGGAGGCAGGTCATTGTTATCACTGTCATACAGGCCGGTGTCCAGTTGGGGTGGCAACCCAGGACCCGGAACTCAGAAAGCGGCTCAATCCAGATGATGCAGCCGAGCGTGTGTACAACTTTTTGCACACCCTCACGATAGAGTGTCAGATGCTGGCCAGGGCATGTGGAAAGACCAATGTACATTCTTTGGAGCCCGAAGATTTAGCCGCATTGACAATGGAAGCGTCAGCTTTAGCTCAGGTACCGCTGGCTGGTTCCCAGCACACAGTTGGCCGACCTGACATGACCCGGTTCTGAGGAGAAACTCATTATGGCAAATGAAAACGATATTGATCATTTCATCAATACGGATGGACTAGATACAGAACGGGAGCAGACCATTGGACAGCACATCGGCTATCGGTACGATGTGAATCTGGTGCCAGATTACAACCGGATAACACCCTTTCTTCAAAAGTACATGGATACCATGGGCTGGCAGGATCTAAACTGGCTCGAGGATGTGCATATGGGTTACGAGGATGGCCGACCGGCCGTTTTTGATCGTAACATCAATGGCTGGGTGTCGATTCCAGAAGATATTGAACTGTCTGATAATCAGCAGGATCGTGACATGATTGCTCGCGAACTGCTCATACGGTTTCAGATGTCGCCCCGTCACCCGATGGTGGATTTGCGTAAGGCCTACGCTAAGTTTTAGTTGTTAAGCGAGCATGTGTCATGCCAACGGCCCTTGGGGATGCTGGGGGATACGCACGTTTTGTTGAGTACAGCAGAACCTAAGGCAACGCAGTTTTTTGCTAAGTTACGTTAACAATCATGCCGTATACTAAGTCCGTTTTTTGCCTTTAGTATCTCGCGATAGTTGGATGTTTTGAGGCATCTGGATATTCATCTAGGTCTCTTGAAGTAACGGTTACCAATTGGAGAATAATATGTCGATGCCTGGCAGTGATATTGAAATCGCCCGTGCAGCAACTACTGAATCGATCCAGGATATTGGTGAGAAGCTTGGAATCCCAGGCGAATCGTTACAGCCCTATGGGCACACCAAGGCCAAGATCAGTTACGATTTCATAAAGTCGCTTGAGTCTAGGTCTGATGGGAAACTCGTGCTCGTTACGGCTATCTCTCCAACACCTGCGGGTGAGGGCAAAACGACAACCAGCGTTGGACTGGGTGATGGTCTAAACAGGATTGGGAAAAATACAGCGATCTGCTTGCGTGAGCCCAGCCTGGGTCCATGTTTTGGGATGAAGGGAGGTGCGGCAGGCGGCGGTTATGCGCAGGTGGTGCCGATGGAGGATATCAATCTCCACTTCACCGGCGATTTTCATGCGATTGGTGCTGCGCATAATCTGTTGTCCGCATTGGTTGATAACCATATCTACTGGAGTAACGATCTGGAGTTGGATGCGAGACGTGTCACCTGGCGGCGTGTGGTCGATATGAATGACCGTGCGTTGCGTCAGATCACGACGTCTCTGGGGGGTGTAGCCAATGGGTTTCCACGAGAGAGCGGATTTGATATTACAGTCGCGTCAGAGATTATGGCGATCTTTTGTCTGGCTGAAGACCTGGACGATCTAAAGCGGCGCCTGGGCAATATTATTATCGGCTATACGCGAGACCGCACGCCCGTCCATGCGCGTGACGTGCATGCGCCGGGACCGATGACGGCATTGCTCAAAGATGCGTTTATGCCGAATTTGGTCCAGACACTGGAAAATAATCCGGCTCTGGTCCATGGCGGACCCTTCGCAAATATTGCACATGGTTGTAATTCGGTTGTCGCAACGAAAACCGCACTTAAGCTGGCTGATTATGTCGTAACTGAAGCCGGTTTTGGTGCTGATCTTGGTGCGGAAAAGTTTTTTGATATTAAGTGTCGCAAGGCAGGTTTGACACCGGATGTAGTTGTACTGGTAGCGACTGCCAGAGCCCTGAAAATGCACGGGGGTGTAGCCAAGAGTGATCTTAGTTTAGAAAACGTGGCTGCAGTCGAAGCAGGCCTTGAGAACTTAGGCCGTCATCTACGTAACATCAACCAATATGATGTTCCGGTTACTGTTGCGATCAATCGATTTACAGCTGATACCGATGGAGAACTGAGCGCAATAAGTCGGTTTTGCTCTGAGTCCGGTGTAGAAGTATTTAATTGCACCCATTGGTCAGACGGAGGTGCTGGAACTGAAGCGCTGGCTACACATGTGGCAGAGCTTGCTGACAGCGGTCGGTCTCAGTTTCATACGTTGTATGACGACAAGCTCTCGCTTTGGGAAAAAGCGCGATGTGTCGCCCGTAATGTATATGGTGCGGATGACATCATCGCAGACAAAAAGGTTCGTTCGCAATTTGATGAATACAATAAAGATTATGGACATTTCCCCGTGTGCATGGCGAAGACACAATACAGTTTTTCGACCGATCCAAACCTACTCGGTGCTCCGTCGGGCCATATGGTGCCCATTCGAGAGATTCGACTATCAGCTGGGGCGGAATTCTTGGTGGTAATTTGCGGCGAGATCATGACAATGCCGGGCCTGCCACGGGTACCCGCGGCAAACAACATCTCGGTCAATGAGCAGGGTGAAATAGAAGGTCTGTTTTAGTTAATTGTCAGGTAAGGCGTTATCGCGGATTCGTTACTGACTCGGATGGTTGGCTCTGCCCCCAAAGAGTACGCTAATTACTTTAGAAGGGTGCAAAACCCCAACAACTCTATCATTGGCGTCTACAACTGACACCGCCTTCGACTCGTTGAGCACTGCCTCTGCTACAGTTTCAATAATGGCGTCTTTCGAAACCCGTAAGTCTCCGATGTCGTCCGAGGATTTGTTCGGTTCCATCACGGACTCTATTTTGAGAACTTTTTCCCTCGGGACTTCTGCGGTAAATTTGTGGACATAGTCAGTCGCCGGGTTGAGTACGATATTGGCCGGGGTGTCTAACTGCTCAATGACGCCGTCTTTCATAATCGCGATGCGATCGGCAAGACGAAGTGCCTCATCAAAATCATGCGTTACAAACAGAATCGTTTTATTCAGAACGCCCTGTAGTCTTAAAAATTCATCTTGCATCTCTTTTCGGATCAGTGGATCTAAAGCCGAGAACGGCTCGTCTAGGAACCAAATATCAGGTTCAATTGCAAGCGAGCGGGCTATCCCGACACGTTGCTGTTGTCCGCCTGATAATTCCCTGGGAAAATAATTCTCTCGTCCGCCAAGACCTACAAGTTCGACCATATCCATTGCTTTTTTAATACTGTCCTGAGTGCTGCCTCCCTTTACCTGTAAGGGGAAGGCAATATTCTCGAGAACGGTTTTGTGGGGTAATAAGGCAAAACTCTGAAAAACCATGCCCATCTTGTTTCGACGGAGTTCGATGAGTTCCTTGTTGTTCATCGCCAGCAAATCCTGCCCGTCTATATAAATCTTTCCGGCAGTAGCGTTGGTTAACTTTGATATACAGCGAAGGAGTGTCGATTTTCCTGAGCCAGATAGGCCCATCACAACCAGCATTTCCCCTTTGAAAACCTCAAAAGACGCGTTATTCACACCAACTATGCAGCCGGCATCTTGAAAAGCTTTGGCATCTACATTGCCCTTGACGCCCGCAAGCATCTTCTCTGCGTTGTCGCCAAATATTTTGAAAACCGAATCGCAGAGGATGACAGGTTGTTTCTTGTCAGTTGGCGTTATGTTGGAGGGCATAATTTAATTCCCGTTTAGTCGGTTAACACATGTTAACGGTAACCGTATTGCCTCGCTAGGATACATTAAACTAAACAAAATCTCTCCAACTCCTATCCCCGCCGTCCACTTTTATGCAGCCATCGGTGTAAGGTGGAAACTCAATGAAGGTGAAACCTTCGGCATCAAGGTTGTGAAGGCTGATAAAAAATGTTTTTTAAAAAGATTAACTAAGCCTATCGATATTACAAGGGCTTTGACTATTTATGTTCTGAAGAATCTGGATTGATGACGGTTAGCTTAATAGATTGCGATCAAACGGTGAATGGGCGGCATTGTTGCTCTGATTATGGCGCATCCGTTTTAAATGGCGGAGTTTTGGGAGAATGGACTAATCTATTCCCAAAAGTTTTTTTCTTTCAGACGCCCACGTTTGAATTAAATTATCTACTGCCAAACACATGAAGGATACAAATATACCTAATGTCAAACCGATACCCGCACCACCTTTTTTTGATAATGCGCCCATGATTATTTGACCTAGATCTATTGTTCCAATTAATGCACCAAGTATAACCATGAATAATGCGAATATAACGGTTTGATTTATTCCTAGCATTATGTGGGGGAACGCGAGAGGTAGCTCGATATTAGTCCATCTCTGCAATCGTGATACTCCCGACATCGTTCCTGCTTCATGCAATGATAATGGAACACTATTAAGACCTTCTACAGTATATCTAGTAGCTGGAATCACCGCATAAACAATGGCGGCTATCATGACGGATGTGTCTGTGATTCCAAAAAGTAGGATTACGGGAATCAGATAAATAAAAGATGGGAATGTTTGAAAGAAATCACAAATTGAAAGTATAGTTTTGCTAGCAAAACTATTTTGGGCGCAAATAGATCCAACGACTATTCCTAAAAAAGCAGATATTAAAACAGCAAACGTTGCCATGTAAGCAGTAATTAATGCTCTGTCCCAATATTCGGAAAGTGCTATAAATAAGATTAGGCTTCCAACTATTACAGCTGATCGTATACCTCCAACTATATAACCAGCACCCATTACAATAATAAACGTTGAAATGACAGGCATGCCTAAATAGGCATTTTTCATTGGTACAAGGACTGAAGTTATTAACCAAATATTAAATGCATTTAAATAGACAAAGAAAGTTTCCCAAATCCAATCAATACCGGCGTCTATAAAAGGAGAAATAGTAAATCCTTTGTTAAAAGGCACATAGTACAAGTAGTTAATACTGTCTTTGAAGTATAGAGCTCCTAAGTAAGATAAAATAATTCCCAAAATCGTTAAAAGAATAAACAGTATGTAGGATTTATATTTTTGTTTAAAATTTAAATTAGCAAAATAATCTTTTTGTTTGTTGGCCCACGCTAAAGAGTATTTATCGAGAATTACTGCTATTAAAACTACGCAGAGTCCAATTTCTGAAGCCTTCCCAATTTCCAATGAATTTAGAGCAACTTTTAAATTAAATCCTAAGCCTTTAGCGCCAATGAAGGCTGCAATGGTAGTCATTGCAAGACACTGCATGATGACTTGATTAACACCTATTAAAATATCTCTTCTTGCTGTTGGAATTAGAACTCTAAATAATAATTGAGTTTTATTACATCCACTCATTAAGCCTGAGTCAACAATTTCTGGAGATATCTTTCTTAATCCAAGAATGGTTAACCTGATCATGGGAGGAGTTGCAAAGATAATCGTTGCGATAGCTCCCGCATGATCCCCGACACCAAAAAGAACCATGACCGGAACTAGGTATGAAAAATGAGGCAAAGTTTGCATGCAATTCAATATTGGCTGAAGCGCTCCCTCGACAGTCTTGTTTAGATACCCCCATATTCCAAATCCCAATCCTAAAATGAAACAAACTGGTGCAGATATAAGAACAAAAGATAAGGTTTCCATAGAGGGCTCCCACTGCCCAAAAATAGAAAGATATGCAAATCCTATACC
>NTKC01000020.1 GCA_002456995.1 Candidatus Thioglobus sp. MED-G25
ATTCTGGCTCTATGCAAAGGAGAACTGCTGTCCAGCGACATATACTGTTCGGCGCCATGATTCAAGGCGCGCAATTCAACTTCTTCCGACGCTGTTTTTGATGCCAACACCCAAGACAAGCCTCGAGACCTTGCAAGCGTCGTCAGACTTTTCAATATATCGTCGTCAACAAACTCGTGCTCTATGAACAGAAAATCGATATCTTCATTCTCCACCACCATCTGCTGACAGGCCTCAAGATCCGAAAAATGAAGGATTTCACACGATTCACGCGCAATCTGGACCAGTGACCAGAGGTGTTCCATCCAGCCAAATACTATAACGACCGGTCGTGGCTGAAACACACATACATCATCATTGACGAAATGCGCCCGCCGGCTCAGCAAAAATTGATACAACGCCTCCTCAGAGGGCAACCCCAGCAGCAACGCATTGGTTTGCGTGTTCTCGATCAGCGGAATTCGGCGATCAAAGGATTCGTCTGTCTCCCACCGATTCTGCCAAAGTATCAATTCTTTGGGTTCTGGGCCCAGTAGTTTCCAGAACGCCCAACGTTCCATAGGATTACCATTGTTCGTTTCAGCTTTCGAATCGGCATCAAGGAATTTTTCCAATCCCGCTTTGCGTAAGCTAGTTTCCAGTACATCAGGTTGGCTAAGATCAAGACCGTCCTGCCACAGTGCCCTGTATAGAGCTAACCGGAGTTCGGGAGCCTTGTCACTGGCATACTGGCTGATGGCCATCACAAGCCGGGTCGCAAGACTACTGCCCGGGCGACGCTTGGGCAGCGAAACCGACACGTCCGGTGCCCGGTGATGTATCGCGAACACCTCGTTCGCCAGCAGGCTTTCATCTTCCAGACTGAATGCCGCCTCGGACAGTTCCGGTGCGTGTACGATCAATCGCCACTCAACGCGGCTCAGTAGATTCCAGGCACTGAACCGCTCGTGCAACGCAAAACAAAACGGACAATTGAGATCGCCATAGACGACAAACTTGCTGAGGTCTTCCCCATAAAGCACAGACAAGTTGTCCTGATCACTCATTGCCGAACACAGCGACAACACAACTGGCTTATTTGGTTAGGCAAGCGCATCATCCACAGGCACACCATATCCCTCGGCAAGTTTGTTGGTTTCGTTGGCCATGGCCACAACGGCCATCAACTCTCCGAACATTTCTTCGGTCATGCCGGCTTTACGGGCTGAGGCTCCGTGACTAGCCCGACAGTATTCGCACCCATTATTGATACTGATTGCGAGGTAGATCATCTCTTTGATTCGGATATCTAACGCGCCATCGGCCATGATCTCCTTGAGACTCTCCCACGTTCGTCTGAGCGTTGGCGGGTGATTCGCGATGGCCATCCAGAAATTACTCACTCGGTCAATCTTACGTGCACGCTTAATATCGTCGTAGACGGTTCGCACCTCTTCAGATGCGTCTTCGTAGGTAACTAGGTTAGTCATGGTGATGTTACTCAACTTTCAGGTTATCAATGTGAATAGATCCACTCGTAAGAATATCGTAACGCAAGCAGCTCGCAGGTTTGCCTAACTCGCTCGCTATACACCTACTGATCACTGGGTCCGTCGTACCAAACGCACTAGAGTGGAATATTGCCGTGCTTGCGCCAAGGATTAGACAACTGTTTGCCGCGCAACATATCCAGTGACCGTGAAATCCGACGCCGGGTGTCCCTCGGTAGGATTACATCGTCTATAAATCCCCTGTGTCCTGCGATAAAGGGATTCGCAAATGTCTGCTGATATTCCTCAGTACGGGCGGCAATCTTATCCGGATCACCCATTTCCTGGCGAAAAATTATTTCTACAGCCCCCTTAGACCCCATAACTGCAATCTCAGCGCTGGGCCAGGCCAGATTAACATCCCCGCGCAGATGTTTGGATGCCATCACATCGTAAGCGCCGCCGTAGGCCTTGCGGGTTATAACCGTGATCTTGGGAACGGTGCACTCAGCGTATGCGTATAGCAGTTTCGCACCGTGACGGATGATGCCACCGTATTCCTGGGTTGTGCCCGGAAGAAAACCTGGCACATCCACAAATGTCACAATCGGAATGCCAAAGGCGTCGCAGAAACGTACAAATCGTGCCGCCTTGACTGAGGATTGGATATCCAAACACCCGGCGAGCACCATTGGCTGATTAGCCACAACACCCACCGTCGAACCATCGACTCTACCGAAACCGATGACGATATTGCCTGCATAGTCGGGTTGCAATTCAAAGAAATCACCCACATCGACAACTTTGTAGATCAACTCTTTCATGTCATAGGGTTGGTTTGGATTACTCGGCACCAGAGTATCCAGTGATGTCTCGATACGATCAGCAGGGTCGTCAACCTTACGCCTAGGGCACTCGCTGCGGTTATTCAGGGGCAGAAAATCTACAAAGCGTCTTAATGACAGTAACGCCTCGACATCATTGTCAAAGGCCCCATCTGCAACCCCCGACCGGGTGGAATGCGTGTTTGCCCCACCAAGTTCCTCATGAGTGACTGTCTCGTGCGTAACGGTTTTGACCACCTCTGGACCAGTCACATACATATACGAGGTATCCTTCACCATAAAAATAAAATCGGTCATTGCTGGCGAATAGACGGCACCGCCCGCACATGGCCCCATGATCATCGAGATTTGAGGAATCACTCCCGAGGCCAGCACATTACGCTGAAATACTTCAGCATACCCCGCGAGCGAATCGATACCCTCCTGGATACGAGCGCCACCGGAATCGTTAAGGCCGATAACCGGCACACCAACCTTCATCGCGTGATCCATGATCTTGCAGATCTTTCCCGCATGTGCTTCTGACAACGAACCACCAAGCACCGTAAAGTCTTGGCTAAAAACAAAGACCATTCGACCATTAATAGTTCCGTATCCGGTAACGACGCCGTCGCCCGGCACAACCTTGTTGGCCATATCAAAATCAGTTGAGCGATGCTCAACAAAAATATCCCATTCTTCAAAACTGCCCTGATCCAGAAGCACATCAACACGCTCACGTGCGGTCAGCTTTCCCCGTGCGTGTTGTGCATCAATTCGCTCCTGGCCACCGCCCAGTTTGGCGGCTTCCCGCCGGCGTTCGAGCTCTTCAATTATTTCCTGCATGACCCGTCCTCCCGCTAGCGCTGTCGCTGCCCCAGTAGATCCATAATGTCCTGAGCTGCGGCTGGGATATGGGCACCGGGACCGTAGATAGCTGCCACACCCAACTTGTACATCTCTGCATGATCCTGCGCCGGAATCACACCACCCAGAACCACAATAATGTCAGATGCACCCTGACGCTCAAGTTCTACCATAACCTCAGGTATCAATGTACGGTGTGCAGCCGCCTGCGAGGATATACCGATGATGTGGACATCATTTTCAACTGCCTGGCGAACAGCATCAGCAGGGGTTTGAAACAATGGACCAATATCAACGTCGAAACCCAGGTCGGCAAATGCCGTAGCAATTACGCTAGCCCCGCGATCATGTCCATCCTGGCCCAGTTTTGCCACCAGTAAACGGGGCTGTCTACCGACACGATCAGCGAATGAGCGAATTGCCGCCTGGGTACTACTGAAACTCTTGTCGTCTTTCACAGCCGCACCGTAAACTCCAGAAATGGTGATCGTCTCTGCCCGGTGTCGGCCAAATACTTTCTCCAGCGCGGTAGAAATCTCACCCACCGTTGCCCGGACCCTAGCAGCGTCCATCGCACAGGCCAGAAGATTATTGTTTTGCTCTTCTTTAGTTGCTGCCTGTTCGAGTGTCTGTAATGCTTCTTGGCAACGATCTTCGTCACGAGCCAAGCGAACGCTTTCCAGACGTCGTAACTGTGCGTCACGAACCGCTATGTTGTCTACACTGAGAATCTCGACCTGCTCTTCCTCATCAAGCTGATATCGGTTTACCCCAACAATAACTTCCTCGCCCTGATCAATTCTTGCTTGCCGACGTGCAGCAGCTTCCAAGATTCTCAACTTGGGCAGGCCAGCACTGACGGCCTCAGTCATGCCACCGAGCGCCTCGACCTCATCGATCAGCTTGCGAGCCTCAGACACCAAGGAACTGGTCAAACTCTCAACATAATAAGAGCCACCAAGAGGATCGACCACATCCGTAACACCAGTCTCTTCTCGCAGTACAAGCTGTGTGTTGCGTGCTATACGTGCCGCAAAATCTGTAGGCAATGCCAGCGCCTCGTCAAAACTATTCGTATGCAGTGACTGCGTACCCCCCAACACACCAGCCAGCGCCTCAACCGTGGTGCGTATGATGTTGTTGTATGGATCCTGGCTCGCCAGGCTCACGCCCGAAGTCTGACAATGCATACGCAGCATCAGTGAACGGGGATCCTTTGGCGAAAATTGTTCGCTGACTAACTCCGACCATAACTGCCTGGCCGCACGCAATTTGGCGACCTCCATAAAAAAGTTCATCCCGATGCAGAAAAAGAAAGACAACCGCGGAGCAAAATCATCAATCTTAAGGCCACTGGCAATTGCGGCACGCACATACTCGATACCATCGGCCATGGTATATGCCAATTCCTGAACACAAGTTCCGCCCGCTTCCTGCATGTGATATCCCGAAATAGAAACCGGGTTAAATCGCGGCATGTTTTCCGTAGTAAAAGCAATGATGTCTGCCACGATCCGCATCGATGGCTTGGGTGGGTAAATGTAGGTGTTGCGAACCATGAACTCTTTCAGAATATCGTTCTGTATCGTTCCAGAGAGCGTGGCAAGGTCACAACCTTGCTCCTGAGCTGCGACTGCGTACATGGCCAGAACAGGCAGTACCGCGCCGTTCATGGTCATCGATACCGATATATCTCCCAGCGGGATCTGATCAAATAGAATCTTCATATCTTCTACGGAATCAATTGCTACTCCTGCCTGGCCTACGTCTCCAACCACCTCTGGATGATCTGAGTCATAACCCCGATGTGTTGCCAGATCAAATGCCACGGACAAGCCGGTCTGTCCCGCGGCCAAGTTACGCCGGTAAAACGCATTGGACTCTTCAGCCGTCGAGTAGCCGGCGTACTGACGGACCGTCCACGGTCTACCCGGGTACATTGTGGCCCGTGGGCCTCGAAGATAAGGGGGGAACCCTGGCAGGGAATCTCGCTGGGCCATATCATCAAGATCGGCAGCCGTGTACAGCGGCTTGACAGTGATTCCTTCCGGGGTCTGCCGACAGAGTGACTCGGCTGTAGCTGACGTTAACTCCTGCTCGACTAGATCGCGCCAGTCATCCAAAGTTCGAATATCGAAGTCGCTCATCGCAATATTTCTCAGGAGGCGGGGTAACCGATACTATTTAGAGACTCTGTTATCTCTTCCAGCACCTCGGGATCATCAATGGTTGCAGGCATCTGCCAATCTCCACCGTCTGCGATCTTTCTCATCACACCGCGAAGAATCTTACCGGACCTCGTCTTTGGAAGCCGCCTGACCACGACTGCCTGCTTGAACGCAGCTACCGGGCCAATCCTATCTCGAACCATCTGCACAACTTCAGCGCAAATTTCTTCACTTGGCCTGTCACAACCGTCATTGAGCACGAGAAAACCCAGTGGCGCCTGCCCTTTCAGGGCATCCAGGACGCCGGTTACCGCACATTCGGCCACATCAGCATGATCGGCCAGCACCTCTTCCATTGCACCCGTCGACAATCGATGGCCCGCGACATTGATAATGTCGTCGGTCCGTGACATCACATAGACATAACCGTCGTCATCAATCATACCTGCGTCAGAGGTATTGTAGTAACCCTCAAACTGACTGAGATAAGCATCAAAGAACCGCTCGCGGGCATTCCAGAGTATCGGAAATGATCCAGGCGGAAGGGGTAACTTAACCACCAGCGTGCCGATGTCGCCCGGTGTCACAGGGTTCCCATCGTCCCCAAGTACGTCCAGATCCCAACCAGGCACGGGCTTAGAAGGCGAACCTTCTTTAATCGCCAGCATCTCGATACCCCGGCAGTTCGCCGCAATAGACCAACCAGTCTCCGTCTGCCACCAGTGGTCGATCACAGGTACGTTCAGTTTATCTTCAGCCCAGTGCAATGTGTCGGGATCCGTTCTTTCACCAGCTAGATATAAACACTCGAACTGACTCAAATCATACTTTCTCAGATACTCACCATTTGGATCTTCTTTTTTGATGGCCCGAAATGCCGTCGGTGCCGTGAACAACACTTTTACCCCGTGCTCAGCAATAACCCGCCAGAATGCACCTGGGTCCGGTGTGCCCACCGGCTTACCTTCGTACAGAATAGTGGTGCTGCCGTTGAAGAGCGGGGCATACACGATATACGAATGGCCAACCACCCAACCGATATCCGAGGCGGCCCAGTAAACATCACCAGGACCTGTGCCATAAATGTTTTTCATGGTCCATTTCAGTGCAACAATATGTCCGCCATTGTCGCGGACAACTCCCTTTGGTTGGCCTGTCGTACCCGAGGTATAAAGAATATATAAGGGATCAGTTGCAGCTACCGGCACACAATCCACCGGCGCAGCTACGGACATGGCTTCATGCCAGTCTTGATCCCGCCCGGCAACCAGGTCGGCCTCACACTCTGGCCGTTGAAGAACTATGCATTGTGCAGGTTTATGACTTGCCATCCCGATTGCACTGTCTAGCAACGGTTTGTATTCGACCACCCGGCCCGGTTCGATACCACAGGAAGCCGACACGATAGCCTTAGGCGTGCAGTCATCAATTCGGACAGCCAACTCATTCGATGCAAATCCCCCGAACACTACCGAATGGATTGCGCCAATGCGGGCACAGGCCAACATGGCTATCAGGGCCTCGGGCACCATTGGCATGTAGATGATTACTCGATCGCCGCGGCCTATATCATTTCCCACAAGGACACCGGCAAAGCGAGCTGTCTCTTCGAGTAGTTCCGCATACGTCAAAGTCCGACAGGTACCGGTGATGGGACTATCGTAAATAATCGCAGCCTGGTCACCGCGGCCATTTTCCACATGCAGATCGACTGCGTTATAACAGGTGTTAACCTCGCCACCGGTGTACCACCGATAATACGGTGCGTCCGTGTCGTCCAGGACACGATCCCACTTCTTATACCAGTGAATATCTTCAGCCGCCCGCGCCCAGAATCCTTCCGGGTCCTGTAACGCGCTCTGATATACTGATTCGTAGTTGCCACTCATTATCGGTTACCCTGGTAAATAAGTGATGTATCAAGATCGGCGGGACGACCACTGTCGAACCCAAACCCTGCCGCCAAACATCACAGTAACTTAAGAATACCTGTCAGATCGAACCGCAACATACCACAGGATAAAACACCGTTATGATAAGTGTTTTCTACACCTACAGCGAGTGAGTCACGACAGACACTCAATCTCAATCCAATTTGCTGGAGCAACCATGAACTACCAGAACATTCTTGTTGAAACCCGTGACCATGTCGGCCTGATAATCCTCAACAGACCAGACGTTCTCAACGCACTCTCCGATGACTTGATGGATGAACTTGGTGATGCCGTAGACACGTTCGAGGCAGACGATTCGGTCGGCGCACTGGTGGTGACAGGCAACGACAAGGCATTTGCAGCTGGCGCAGACATCAAACGCATGAAGGATAGTGACTATATGGATGTCTATATGGGCAACTTCATCGGCCGCAACTGGGAACGCATAAGCACCTGCCGAAAACCTGTTATTGCCGCTGTAGCAGGCTATGCTCTGGGCGGCGGTTGTGAACTCGCAATGATGTGCGACTTCATCATTGCGGCAGATAGCGCTCAATTTGGGCAGCCCGAGATCAAACTCGGTGTAATACCTGGAGCCGGTGGCACTCAAAGACTGACCCGTTTTGTTGGTAAGTCCAAAGCCATGGAGATGTGCCTGACTGGAAGAATGATGAATGCCGATGAAGCAGAACGGTCTGGCCTGGTCAGTCGGATAGTTCCCGCCGATGACCTGCTGGAGGATGCATTAAAAACTGCCAAGAAAATTGCAGCACTTTCCAAGCCTTCGGTCATGATGGCTAAAACAGCTGTTAACCGGGCCTACGAAACGACGCTTACCGAGGGCGTCCGATTCGAACGAACTATTTTCCAGTCATTGTTTGCGACCGATGACAAAAATGAAGGCATGAGTGCATTTATCGAAAAGCGAAAACCCGAATGGAACCATCGATGATTCACAAGACCAGCTATGAAGGTTGACGGCCAACACTACCGCTCGATCTGGCTGGAAGACGGGCAGCAGTCCGTCTTTGTTATCGATCAAACGCTTCTACCGTTCGAGTTTAGGGTTCGTCAACTCAGGTCGACTGCTCAAACGATCGATGCCATCGCAACTATGGTCGTACGTGGCGCCCCGCTGATCGGTGCTACAGCCGCTTGTGGCCTTTTCCTGGCAACCCAGGAAGATCCGTCTGACGAATATCTCAAAGAATCTGCCAGCCGACTACTCGCAGCACGTCCCACTGCTACGAATTTGGGCTGGGCTTTACAACGAATGCTGCCACAACTGCTTAGCGAACCCATCACTGATCGGGTCGAGGTAGCACGGTTCGAAGCTCAGAACATTTGTGATGAGGACGTCGGCATTAACAGCCAGATCGGCACACACGGATTGAGACTACTCACAGATCGCTGCCATCTTGGTGAAAACAACAAGCCCTTTAACATTCTGACTCACTGCAATGCCGGTTGGCTGGCAACCGTCGACTGGGGTACTGCGTTGTCACCCATATTCAAGGCACACGACGCCGGCATGAATATCCATGTGTGGGTCGACGAGACCCGCCCACGAAATCAAGGGGCATCCCTGACAGCGTGGGAACTAAAAGCGCACGACATTCCACACACCATAATAGCGGACAACGCAGGTGGTCACCTGATGCAACACGGCCAGGTTGACGCCTGCATTGTCGGGTCGGACCGAACAACACGATCTGGCGATGTATGCAACAAGATTGGCACCTACCTCAAGGCTCTGGCTGCTAAAGCCAACGACGTGCCATTTTTTGCCGCGATCCCATCATCAACCATTGACTGGGCTATAAGCGATGGTATTTCAGAAATACCGATAGAAGAACGGGCAGGTAGTGAAGTCACACACATCAGCGGAGTCGATGAAAAAAACCAACTAACCAGAGTTCGACTCACACCAGAGGGCAGCCAAGCTGCCAACCCGGCATTCGATGTTACACCCCGGGACTATGTGTCCGGTATTATTACTGAACGGGGTGTGTGCGATGCTTCCGAGACAGCACTGCTGAATCTGTATCCCGAACACGTTCAAAAACAGCAGAAGAGCCAAGGGTAGTCTTACTTGATACCCGGATCAGCGGTGCAGTCGATCACTCTCTACAACAACTGCTATAGTTGGTCGCACGCCCTCAAGCAGGCGATCATTCAACGGCAGTCGACTACGACCATATAGCCATGATTAAGTCCACTGATTGTCGATCTAACCAGACTACCAAGGTGCCTATCGGGCGGGCTCGCCGTTGGTGTTGGTCGTGTTTTCTGGCAATCTCACTGACACTGCCCTGTGTTTCGACCTATGCCGAGATTGCACCACTTAGAGCCCTGCCTGGCCATCAGCGGGCAGTAGAACTGATTAACTACTTTATACAGCGGTACCACTATCGCACAGCGCAACTCAATGACGATCTGTCCAGCCAGATACTCGATCGCTACATTGAAACCCTGGATGCCAACCGAAGTTATTTTCTGGCAACTGATATCGAACGCTTCGAACAAATGCGCTTTCACGTGGATGACTATCTTCGAAAGCAGGAACTAGACCACATTTTTGAGCTGTTTGATCTGTACCGGGAACGAGCCATTGATAGAGCAGAGTTTTCAATGCGAATCCTCAGCGAAGGTTTTGACTTGAATATACCGGAGAGCTTTCGATTCAATCGGAGCACATCACCATGGCCAACTGACCAAGCACAACTGGATGATATCTGGCGACGACGGGTCAAAAACGACTACCTCTCTCTCAAACTGGCCGGCCAGCCTCACGATGAAATATTAAAGACACTTGGCGATCGTTATCGCCAGCTGAGTCGACGTACCAAGCAGATTACATCCACCGATGTCTTTGAGACATTCATAAACGCGTACATCACATCAGTGGAACCACACACCAGTTACTTTTCTCCCCGATCGACAGAAAATTTCAAGATCAGGATGAGCTTGTCCCTGGAGGGTATCGGGGCTGTTCTTCAAACGGAAAATGAATATACCGTGGTGCGACGAATCGTGGCAGGCGGACCCGCCGAACTCAGCCAGTTACTGAACGCGGGGGATAGAATTATTAGCGTCGGTCAAAATGAGGACCGGCCACTCGTCGATGTGATCGGATGGCGGCTGGACGATGTGGTGGATCTGATTCGAGGTCCCAAAAGCACCGTGGTGCGGTTAAAGATTCTCCCTCTAGAGGAGGGACCCGACGCCAGTGGACGAATCATCAGTATCGTACGCGATACGATTAGGCTTGAGGAGCAAGCCGCCCAAAAATCAGTTATCCCTGTAGACCGTGGCGATCATGTCTATCGAATAGGTGTCATTGATCTACCGACCTTTTATGTTGACTTCGACGGTCGTTCCAGTGGCCAGGCTGACTATCGCAGCACAACCCGTGACGTAGCCAGACTGGTCAAAGAACTACAGGCAGAAAACATTGACGGGTTGATCATTGATCTGCGCGGTAACGGTGGCGGCGCACTGACCGAAGCAACAACTCTGACAGGCCTTTTTATCGAACAAGGACCGATCGTCCAAGTTAAAGACGCAAAAGGTCGTGTCCGAGTAAAACATGACTCCGACCCTACAATTATCTATCGTGGTGCTCTCGCGGTGCTTGTAGATGGTAACAGCGCGTCTGCTTCGGAAATCTTTGCTGGCGCAATCCAGGATTATGGGCGGGGCCTCGTGATCGGCGAACCCACTTATGGAAAAGGCACCGTCCAGAATCTGGTCGACCTGGACCGGTACGCTCGAACTAAGGACGAGAAACTTGGTCAACTCAAATTTACGATAGCGCAATTCTTTAGAATCAACGGCGACAGCACTCAACACAAAGGCGTTGTCCCCGACATCCTGCTGCCAACAGCACGAGATGATACCAAAAGTGGCGAGCGAGGCTTAGATAATGCCTTACCCTGGCAACAGGTTGATTCAGCGCGTTACACTCCGTTCGACCAATCAGATCTGAGCGCCGCACTATCTAACATCCGATCTCTCCACCAAACGCGCGTTGCAGACGATCCAGGGTTTGAATTTCTGTTATCAAATCAGACCCTTGATAACGAGATCGCGGCCCTGGAAGTAGTATCCTTGCTTGAATCAAAACGTCAGGTAGAGCGTACCCAACGACAGTCAGTTCGTGATTCATTAACCACCACCTTGCGCAAGGCTTGGAATCTCGGTGAAGACGAAAAAGCCAGTGACGGAGAGTTCCCCGGTGATATTGTTCTCAATGAAACTGCACAGATACTTACCGATACAATGCTCGAACTGCGCCACAACCGTATGCTAGCTCAGCACTCTGCCCATTCCAGCACTGAGTCAGATTCTTCGAAGCAGGACCAGTAACCCCTGGCCGAATATCTCTTGAAAACCTCCGCCTTTGGTGAATTCCTGGCTACTGGTTCGGGCATTCTGCAACTTATGGAAGATGCCGGCGAGGCTCTCGCAGGGAACGGTGAGGTACTGCTACTTGGTGGTGGCAATCCTGCCCGAATACCTGAAGTTCAGCGAGCTTTTCGTGAAGCGATGGGCAGTTTGCTTGATGATGCGCCCCGTTTCGATCGCATCGTTGGAGACTACGATGGCCCACAGGGGAATGCAGAATTCTTAAGTGCGATTGCAGGTTTGTTGAATTCACAGTTCAACTGGGGTATCAGCGAAAATAATGTCGCCCTGACTAACGGCAGCCAGACATCATTCTTTGTATTGTTCAATATGTTCGCCGGTACAAATCGGGACGGCCGGGAACAACGTATATTGCTGCCACTCATACCGGAATACATCGGTTACACAGAAATGGGTCTTGGTAAATGTATTTTTGATACCTGCAAACCATCTATCACTCTCAGCGGTGATCACCAATTCAAATATCACGTCGACTTTGAACACCTGCAAATTCATTCACACACCAGTGCATTGTGTGTGTCCCGACCGACAAACCCCACTGGCAATGTATTGACCGATGCCGAAATCGAACAACTGTATGTTTTAGCCACAGAAAGAGGCCTGCCATTAATTATCGACGGGGCCTACGGCACGCCTTTCCCTAATATCATTTTTACTGATGCTACACCGTTTTGGGACAGCAACATTATCCTGTGCCTCAGTTTGTCGAAACTGGGCCTTGCTGGCGTGCGAACAGGTATCGTAATCGCTCATGAAGACATCATTCAGTCAATCAAATCGGCCAATGCAATTTTAAATCTGACCCCGGGAAGCTTTGGCCCCGGACTGACTACCGACATGGTCCGTGATGGGTCGATTCTGGAGATCTCGAATCAGTTCATACGGCCCTTCTATCAGTCCCGAGCGGAAATTGCGATCAACTGGCTTGAATCCGAACTGGCGGGTTATCCCTTTCGTGTTCACACCCCCGAAGGCGCAATATTCCTGTGGCTTTGGTTCAAGGATTTGCCGATCACCAGCGAGGCGTTGTATCAGCGACTCAAAGCCCGCGACGTGCTGGTCATTCCGGGCGAGCACTTCTTCCCGGGGCTCACAGAGCCCTGGAAACATCGTCATGAATGTATTCGGGTATCGTACGCCCAAGATCAACAGACCGTTGAACGTGGTATCGCGATTATCGCTGAGGAAGTGCGCGCAGCCTATGACGACGAGGCATCCTAGACCGCGGACATTCAAAGGCACTCAACAAGATCAGCTTCCTTGCGTTGACTAAAGTGGCGCCAAATCAAATGAAATGAGTCTGCGAAATCCTCTGCTGAGTCACTAAGCCACTGGTCTACCTGCGCCTGTGTAACCCATTGGCCTGTTTCCATTTCTGTGTAATCAAGCACTAACTTAAGGTCTGTCACCAGTCGATATACCCAGCAGAATTCCATTCCTGTTTGGGGGCTGGCAACAAGTTTAAACAGTCGCTTTGGCATTTCTATCACCCGAATTCCGATCTCCTCCCGGATCTCCCGCACACAACAGGCATCGTAGGTCTCACCCGCATCAACATGACCGGCAACCGACGAATCCCACAGGCCCGGGCTTTCCTGTTTATGCCGGCCGCGCTTTTGGAGAAATATTTTCCCGTCCTGCCTGAAAACAAGAACGTGGATAGCACGATGCGACAGACTCAATCGGTGAATATCGTCACGCCTGCGCTGCCCGATGACCTGGTCCTGATCATCAACCACTGACAGAATTTCCGAATCTTCAGCCCTCATATCGAAGCGTCGACATCGGATGCACGAACGGGCTCACCCATGCGCTGTCGCTCCTGCCAGCGTTCGTCTATCCAGACCGAGTTATGAAGTGGAGGCAACAGTGAGCCGTCAAGTATCATATCTGCGACTCGCTCTGCCAGCATGATGGTCGGTGCATTGAGATTGCCATTCGTAATCTCAGGGAATACAGATGCGTCTATAACGCGAAGAGACTCTACCCCCTTCACTTTGCATGCACTATCCAGAACAGCGGTCGCATCATCAGCCGCGCCCATGCGACACGTGCAGGATGGATGATAGGCGCTTTCTACATTCTGTCGAACCCAGGCATCGATATCCGAATCGCTGGTGACGCTTGAGCCAGGCTGTATTTCTATACCTCTAAACGGTTCCATGGCGGGTTGTTCAAAAATCTCTCGAGTCAGGTGTATACAGGCCCGCCAGTCTTCCCGATCCTGCTGCACCTCAAGATAATTGAACAAAATTTTGGGGCTATCCTTGGGCGATTGCGAAACTATTTTCACGCACCCTCGACTTTGAGGTTTGTTGGGTCCCACATGCACTTGAAACCCGTGCCCCGGAAAAGCAGCACGCCCGTCATACCGCATCGCACCGGGTAGAAAATGATACTGAATGTCGGGCCATTGAACACCTGCACGTGAGCGAATAAAACCACAGGACTCGAAATGATTCGTGGCACCAAGCCCGGTTCTTGTAAATAGCCAGCGGGCACCGATTAAACCTTTGGCCAGCGGATTGAGGTAACGATTCAGCGTAATCGACTGCTTACACCGGAACTGAAAATACACTTCGAGGTGATCCTGCAGATTCTCACCTACGCCCGGGCTGTCGCATTGCACTTCTATCCCCAAAGATTCAAGGTGGTGGGTCGGACCGATACCCGACCGCTGCAACAGACTAGGCGACCCGATAGACCCGGCCGCCATTAGCACTTCGCTCCGAGCTTGAACCTGAAAGATCCGCCCGTCCTTTTCATATTCGACGGCCACGGCTCTGGACCCTTCAAACAACACACGGTGCACGAGCGTACCACCGACATATCGGAGATTGGGTCGATTCATTACGGGTCGCAGATATGCACTGGCAGCGGAGGCACGGACGCCATTGCGAACAGTCATATGCATGGCACCAAATCCCTCTTGCTGACGTCCGTTGTAGTCGTCAGTCAGAGGGTAACCCGCTTCGCCTCCGGCCTGGATAAACGCTTCATAGAGCGGGCTCCCGGACATTTTGTTCCCGGTACAAACCGAGAGCGGTCCATGGCCCCCACGATAGTCATTTTCTCCGTCAATCCAGCTTTCCGCCTTCTTAAAATAAGGCAAACAAGACGCATAGTTCCAGCCGTCCGCACCCAGTTCCTCCCACCGATCGAAGTCCCTGGGATGACCTCGAACATAGACCATCCCGTTAATCGATGACGATCCGCCAAGCACACGGCCCCGCGGACAATCTATCACCCGGTCGTCCAGATAAGGCTCGGCCTGCGAAGTGTATCCCCAGTTGAACCGCGTCATATTCATCGGAATCGACAATGCCGCAGGCATCTGGATGTATATGCTGCGATCGCTTCCCCCTGCTTCCATCAACAGCACGTTACAGTCAGAATCCTCGCTTAATCTTGCAGCCAGCACGCAACCAGCAGATCCTGCTCCAATAATTACATAATCAGCATCACGCACAAATGTCTCTCTCGTCTATAGTCACCACCACAACACGGCAAGGGGTGACTGATGTTAGCTTAGCCAGCACATCGCACCCTTTATCCTAAACCATCACCCCGCAAACCAGAAAAATGCCGGAACTCAAGGCCCTAAATGTAAGCGTTAACGCAGATCTGGTCGTCTTCGATAAAGATGGCACACTGATTGATTTTCATACCCTGTGGGGGCCAAGGGTGGAACGCGCCATCGATGCGACCTGCTCATCCCTGGGATGGGGCCAGTCCATGAACAATAAGTTAACTACGGCACTGGGCTACGATCCTCAAACTGCTCAGGTCGTGTCGCAGGGACCACTCGCAACTGCACCCATCAGTGAGCTAGAGATCGTCGTAGCCACGATCCTTTTTCAGCACCAGATGTCCTGGGAGCGTGCAAAATACCTGGCATGCGAACACTTCGGGCCGGTGATGTCTGCCCTGCCACAACCAACAGAAATCAATCCCCTGGGAGAGGTTCGTACAGCTATTGCCCGACTTAAATCATCAGGGGTTCAGGTTGCCATCGCAACCAGTGATGATCGAGCACCGACAGAAGCTGCTCTGCGTGAACTGAATCTGACTCAAACTGTCGACTTGGTTCTGTGCGCAGATGATCCCAGAACCCCTTCAAAACCAGACCCATCAGTTCTGCACTACATCAGCCAACAACTGGTTGTCAGCATTGACCGAACCGTGATGGTCGGAGATACCGTGAGTGATCTCAAAATGGGGCGACAGGCTGGTGTGGCACTGACAGTTGGCATAACCGGAGGTGCTGACAAGACGGTCGAGCTTGAGTCACATGCCGACGTATTACTGTCTTCAGTAGATGGCCTTGTTCCGGCCTGATAAGCACGCAAAACGTCGCAGCAAACGATCATCTCAGCCCTGAAACTTGCCAGGGGTGAACGAAAGCAGGTAGTCCTCCTGACTTTTGCTTTCAATAGCACCTGGCCTAGCTCTGCGGATATCGCCAATGGCGTCCTCAGGCAATTTCCCGGCACCGATCAGCAAACGGCCAGCTATGGTCCCGGCTCGACCCAGTCCAGCAGCACAGTGCAGTAGAATCTTTTCACCGCGATCGAGTTGCGCCAACAACTCGGACTCGATATGCGCGAACTGAGCTTCAAAGCGGGCGCCCGGTGCCCCTAGATCAGTGATTGGACAGTGATACCAGTCAAATGGTGCGACTTCGAATCGTTGTGGCAAGTGGGCCACTCCCAATATCGAAAATTCGTGTTGTTCAATCAACGAAATCACTGTCAGCGGATTCCAATCCATAATTTTGTCGAAATCCCTATCCAGATCACGCATACGCACACCAACTGAACTGAACTCGAGGCGTCCCGGGCAACAGCACATCCCCACCGTCCCATTGCCGGGTAACGAGACAGCATCAATCTGCAGTGTTTCGCCTGGGATCTGCACTACCGCTCAGATCTCACCATGCACCCGTGTTGGGCATTGAGAGCCACGGCTCGGCTGGTGCCAAAGCACCCCCTTGTTGCAGCAATTCGATCGAGATATTGTCGGGAGAAAGAACAAATGCCATGCGTCCGTCTCTTGGTGGCCTGTTGATTGTTACACCGTTATCCATCAACTGCTGACACAGCGCGTAGATATTCTCGGTACCATAAGCAAGATGGCCGAAATTTCGACCTCCGGCATATTCTTCAGGATCCCAATTATGAGTGAGCTCGACCATCGCATCTTCGTTGCCGGGTGCCGCTAAAAAGATATTGGTATACCGCCCCTTGTCGTCATCATAACGCCGTAGTTCGATCAGTCCCAATTTGTCGCAATAAAAATCAAGTGAATCTTCAACACTGCTTATCCGCACCATTGTATGCAGGTATTTCATAACATCTCCTATAAGTTGCTTATAGACCAATCTTAACCTTTGGACAGACTTCGTTGAAAGCACGCATCGCCAACAGTCAACACCCAAAGCTTGATATCTGATACCGTCGATGCCTGTTTGTAGAAACTAATAGAAATATTATGCAGCACACGATAACAATCGCCGGGGACGACTGGTATGAACTGATACCGCTTGGTGACGGTATCTCACTGATTCGGGAGCGCTACGTTGCAGATTGGCTACGCTGCAATATCTGGCACATTCAGGGCAGGCATCAGGATCTTTTGATTGATTCGGGACTTGGTTTGCGACCACTAAAGCCTGAGATCGCTCGTCTGAGTTCGCGGCCCGTGATCGCAGTGATGTCACACTGCCATTTTGATCACATAGGATCTTGTCATGAGTTCGACAGGCGTCTGGGGCATCGTGCCTGCAGTGAGGTTTATCAGGATCCAATGCCGCCTGAAATGCAGATCGATGCGTTCATCCGGGCGGAAACGTTCAAGGCCCTGCCCCATGATCAGTTCGAAGTTTCATCCTTCCAGATCACCCCCGCACCCCTGACAGGCTATCTTGATGATGGTGATTACATCGATCTGGGTAACCGCGTGCTGCGTATTCTGCACCTGCCCGGCCATTCTCCTGATTCGATTGCTCTACTGGATGAAACAAACCAGATCCTATTCAGCGGCGATGTCATCTATAACGGTGACCTTTTTGATACGCTGTATCACTCAGACCGTGACGCCTATAAAGAAAGTCTCGAACGACTGAGAAGCATCCCCATCAAGACTGTTCACGGGGGACACGACGCATCGTTTGATCAAAATCGCATGATCGAAATCATCGACAACTACCTCGATGGTGGGGGCCGTCTTGGCGATCCCTATGCTTGGGTCAACGCAAAGATGTGACTCGGTTGAGCGCCTGACTAACCGTCAAGCTCAGGGGCACAAATCAGTATTCACTCCAGGCATATGCTCAACTGAGCGTGGTCTGTAGGTCCTTACGGTCGAGGTGTCGCTCCAACCCAAACTGGATCAGACGATCTATCAGATCGCCGTAAGCAACACCTGCTGCGGCCCACAGCTTCGGATACATACTGATGGGTGTAAAGCCTGGCATGGTATTAATCTCGTTAACTAATACACTGCCATCTGAACGCATGAAAAAATCAACGCGCGCGAGTCCACTACAGTCTATGGCCTTAAACGTCCGTATAGCCAGTTCCCGGATCGACTCAGTCTCTGACTTTTCCAATACCGCAGGGACCACCAACTCAGACCGGTCGTCAATATACTTAGTGGTGTAATCGTAGAATTCAGCGCCCGGTATAATCTCCCCGACACCAGAGGCCTCGGGGTATTCGTTTCCCAAAACGGCGCATTCAAGTTCTCGCGCGTTTTCAACGGATCTTTCAACAATCAACTTGGTGTCGTAGTGTGACGCCAGTTCCAGGCCCGCCTGCAGTCCCTGGCGATCATGAACTTTCGAGATGCCCACACTGGACCCTAAATTTGCAGGTTTTACAAACAATGGGTAATTGTGCTCTCCTTCAAGACGCTCAACAACCGATACCTGGGCTCGGCGCCAGTCGGAACGACTAATCACCGAATACTGGGTCTGAGGCAGACCACTGGCTGCAAATATCGCCCGCGCAAGCACTTTGTCCATACCCACTGCCGAGGCGGCCACACCCGCGCCCACATAGGCCAGGCCGGCCAGTTCGAGCAGACCCTGAACAGTACCGTCTTCTCCGTAAGGACCATGCAACAAGGGGAAAACTACATCAAACTCCGAATCGGGCAAATCATTGCCGTCTTCTGCTACTAAATTAGGACCCGTGGTCGACAGCCTGGCAGGCACTTGTCCATCGGGCACAACCGTCGACGACGACAATGATTCGCCATCCTTGCCGCCGAAGTACCACCGGCCCTGCTGGTCGATACCTGCAAGCACAACATCGTACCGCTCTCGATCGATCGCGGCATAGACCGATCGCGCAGAAACAACCGACACCTCGTGCTCTGCGGAGCGCCCGCCAAATAAGAGCAGAACCCGAATTTTACTCACTGTCTATTTAAACCTTCGGTTATTTGGCTGTTTCAGATCAACGCGTCATCGGCATGCGCTGCCACATAAGCGTCTAAATAAGCAAGGAACACCGCCTGTACTTGTCGCGTGATTTCTCCACCGCCCTGTGGAAATTGTAGAACCTCGCCCCCCTCAAGACGCAGTGACGCACACGGCATCACATCCCGGGTGGCACTGGTCACGAAACATTCGTTCGCATCATAGAGTTCATTGGCGTGTATATCGGCCTCCTGGCTCGAAATCCCCGCCTCTTTCAACGCACGGTGTATATGCTTTTTGGTCAACCCTTTGAGATTTCCCGTTGCGGGCGTAGTCAGATGTCCGTTAATGACAAACCAGACGTTACTGTTGGCAGCTTCCGTCACGAAGCCTTCTCGATTGAGGATGATGCAATCGTCAGCGCCCAGTTGTCGGGCCTGGGTAATTGCTAGAATATTATTCAGATAGTTCCCGCCTTTTATGTTCGGGTCCAATGCATTCTCCGGATTGCGTCGAACCGAAGGCACAGCCATATCCATACCGCGAGAATAATATTCGGGCTTGCGCGAAGGCAACGTACTGACAATGATCACATAACGTGTCTTAAGGCCCGGATCCGGGTACAGATCAACCGGGCCGACGCCACGCGAAATCTGGTAGCGAACGTAAATGTCCTCTTCAGAGCCCGCGCCAGCCGCCTTAACAGTTCGTCTGATCTCCTGGATGAGTTCTTCCCGGCTCTGTGAAATAGTCATACTGATCAGGGCAGCCGAGTTCTCAAGTCGCTCAAAGTGATCGACCATGAACACCGGCACACCTTTGTAGGTGCGGAAAACCTCATACACCGAGTCTCCATACAGGAAACCGCGATCCATGACCGGAATTGTCGCATCAGCCATCGGCGTGATGAGACCGTCGACATTAATCATTGGGTTCATCTCATAGAATCCTTTTCACCTTGACCTATACTCGATAGATAATTAGCGCCCTAAACAATCTTTCCTTTGTAACGAATCGAGCACAAAATAGCGCTTCACAGCAAAGCCAGCATCTCACAATTGATGACTACACTCAACAATTGAGTTAGAACACGATTTATCAAGTAGTCCTTTTTTTTAGATTTCAGTACCCCCGATGGACGCTGGTAAGCCAGAATCGACATCAATATGAGACCTGTGCACCCGAGCCTATAAATGCCCGCACTGCCCGACAGACGCTCTGAAAACATCGCCAAGATCGCCTGTACTGCTGCGGGTGCGATTTGGGGTCTTTATTGGATCCCCGTACGAGCCCTACACGAGACAGGCATTCAAGGCTTTTGGGCGACTGCGGTGTTTTATTTAGTGCCCTTTGTACTGATGCTCCCAATCGGCCTGATGCGCTGGCGGCAGATAATCTCTGCAGGTTGGATGATGCAAGGGATTGCTATCATTGGTGGCCTTTGCTTGGTTTTGTATTCGACCGCATTTCTCTATACGGATGTTATCCATGCAACCCTACTGTATTACCTGACTCCTATTTGGAGCGCCCTACTTGCACGGGCGTGGTTAAAGGAACCCATAACCAGGGACCGAACATTCGCTATTGTTCTTGGGACAGCAGGACTTCTAGTAATTCTAAACCTAGATCAAGGTCTTCCACTACCCAGGAATCCAGGCGACTGGATGGCGCTCATAGCAGGGCTAATTTGGGCCCTATTTGCCAACGTAATGCGTCGTAGTGAGTCCAGCTACAACACAGTGGATGTGCTGTTTTCTTGGTTTTTCTGGGCCAGCATAATAGCGGTAGCACTATGGTTACTACCAATTCTCAACAGACCGGATCCCCCCACTATCGATCAGATAGTCACAGTTCTCCCGTGGTTAATCCCAGTAGTTCTCTTCGTGATTATCCCTGGGTTCTACGCTATCACTTGGGGTGTTCCTTTATTGAATCCGGGAACAGTAGGCGTTCTATTTATGACTGAAATTAGCGTAGGTGCAATCAGTGCAGCATTACTAACGGATGAGCCCTTTGGCACTCGGGAAATCCTCGGTGTGATACTCATTACCGTGGCAGGCATTACTGAAGTTGTCGTGCCAATCCTCGGTACCCTATTTCCTAGCCGTCGCACGCGAGTCGATCGGGATCGTTAACTGCTGCTCAATACCCACGCTGCTTTTCGGCGCCGGCATATAGAATCTCCGACAAACGCGCGTTGACTCCATCTCTAAACTCGACATTTTCAAGGTCTACTTCGGCCTTAGGCCTCGGTCCCTTGGTAAAATTACCGTAGTCATCACTTCCCCGAACCAACAAGGCATAGTCCTCACCGTGCACTTGGCGGGTACTAGGACGAGCAAAGGACTGTAGTGCAATCCCTATTCTCCGGTTAGCTGATTTGTTAGGACGCGATCCATGAATCGTTCGGGCATGGTGCAGGGACATCTGCCCGGGTTCGAGCTCAATGTCCAACGCATGTTCTTCATCGATGTTCTCTATTTGCTGACCTCTTGTCAGGATGTTGTCCTCACCAAATGTGTCGACATGCTGTTGGATATCCAGCAAATGGCTACCCCGAATCATCCGCACGCACCCATTTTCTGGAGTGCTCTCGGTCAGCGCAATCCAGGCTGTGAGGCTATCCTGTGGCTTAAGGCCCATATAGGTCGCGTCTTGGTGATAAGTCACATGGTGAAGACTGTTGGGTTCTTTAATAAACAAAACTGTATTCGTCAAAATAATGTCAGGGCCGATTAGACACTCAACGGCATCAAGAATCTCATCGTGGTGCACTATTTCATCAAGACAGGCGAGTACGTAGTGAGCATTGTTACGCTTCTCTGGCCCGATTATCTGAGGAAAAGAGCTTTCCGCAGATTCCAGACGGCGTCGCAGTTCACTTGCAACAGATGGTTGCATCACGGTAATCGGAGCAACCACACCATCATTTTGATAACGAGAGATTTCGTCAGCGGAAAGTTTGATAGCCATTTAGCCCGTCGCTACCGATCCATGCACGCGGTCAAGTGTCGTCAAAGCCAGAATCAATAACAAAAAATAGTCTATTCGGCACGATTAGAGAGCTCAATCAGGTTGCCGTCGGGGTCCCGAATATAGATTGAACGAAGGGGTCCAGTTGCGCCCGTCCGCACCACGGGGCCCTCAATAATCTCGACGCCCAACTGTACAAGTTTTGTTTGTAGCGACTCCACACCCTCCGAAACTATAAAACAAAGGTCCGCGGAACCTGCGATCGAAACCCTCGCCTTGGGTTCGTAATCCCAGCCGGCAGGGTGCAGATTAATTTTTTGATCACCAAAATGGAGCGCTACACGATTTTCACCGAAGACTCGTTTTTCCATACCCAGGTAGGTCGTGTAAAACATTGCAATAGCGTCGATGTCGGAAACGGGTAATACCAAGTGATCCAGTTTTTCGAGTGTCATTGAATATGCTCTGAGTTTGTTTTGTTTCTATTCGCTTGGCCACCATAACTCCCGGCATCAAAACGGTGCCGAAGGTCAGCAATTATCAACCCATTTCATGGGACAGTGGAAATAACTCTGTCGGTTTGTTGCGATACATTTTTTGCATTTAATGCATCAACCAATCTTTCTGATGCAGTTTGTAAATCATCCTTTGATCCAATCAGATTGCTAGTGATGAAATCTGCTTGATTGGGTGTTTATGATCGGCTGTCCATGGCCTTGAGAATCATTGTCTGGTCAATCTCCCCAATGATCTCGTTCTCGTCGTCGACCACTGCGAGCGGCCCGTCACACTGCGTTGCGATATCGATTAGTGAATCCAGCTTGGCGTGTGCGTTGACGCGCTCGGTACCGTCGGCAAGCACCGCATCGGACGCAACGCGCATAACTTTACCAACGCTCAACACCTTGTAACGTGGCACGTCTTCGGTGAATTCTCGTACATAGCTGTCCACCGGATCAGTCACGATTTCCTCAGGGGTTCCGATTTGTACCACGACTCCGTCTTTCATGATCGCAATGCGATCACCCATTTTGATCGCTTCGAGAAAGTCGTGAGTGATAAACATCATGGTCTTTTGGACTTCGGCTTGGATGTTGAGTAATTCATCCTGCATTTCGCGACGAATCAGCGGGTCCAGCGCGCTGAAAGGTTCGTCGAACATTAAAATTTCAGGGTCTACCGCCATTGCGCGCGCGAGTCCGACGCGCTGCTGCATACCGCCAGAAAGTTCGCGCGGGTAGTGATCTGCCCAACCGTGTAAGCCGACTTTTTCGAGTACTTCCATCGCTTTGGCTTTGCGTACCTTCTTGTCCATACCGCGAATTTCTAGGCCAAAGGAAATATTATCTATGACCTTACGGTGCGGAAATAAACCAAAATGCTGGAACACCATACTCATGCGAAATCGGCGCAACTCGGTAAGCTGGGCTTTGCTGTAAGTAATGATATTTTCGCCGTCGATAAATATTTCTCCGGCAGTTGGTTCGATCAGTCGTGAAATACAACGCACCAGGGTCGATTTGCCGCTGCCCGAAAGACCCATAACGACAAAAGTCTCACCCTTTCTAATATCAAAGGAAACGTCGTTGACGCCGATCACGTGTCCAGTCTGCGCCTGCACTTCAGCACGCGACAACGAGCGGTCCAAATTTTCCAGTGTCCGGTTTGGATAGGTGCCGAATATCTTCCAGACATTCTTGCAGATGATCTTAGGTGCTTCAGGCATGGTAATAGCGTTGTGTACCTTTTCTGGCGCTATCTTAGTCCGAACTCAAGCGGGCTGTACACTGACCCTGAATCATTGCAGGGGTAGGTCATCAACGATAAGCTAGTCGACACATTGATTCGGGCGCAAGCTTGTGAGCACAGTCATCGAAGACCAGCGAGACACTCTGTTACACAAATTCTGGGAAGAACACCGTGGTTTGGTACTGACCTGCGCGGCGCTGGTGATATCGCTTGCGGTTTGGAAAATCCACGGTACCGAAACCGTCTTCCCCAAAAGCTGGATCGAAGTCTTTCCTTTCGCCGACAAAGTCAATGAATTTGATAAATGGATTCGGCCCTTCATCCAACCCACAACCCGCGCAATAGGGGCTGGGGTTACCTGGTTTTACGAGTTGGTGGTCGATTGGCTGACCTTCACCCAGTGGCAGATTGTTTTCGTGATTTTAGTGCTGCCGGCCTTCGCTTACGGTGGGCTGCGGCTTGGACTGCTTGCGGTCTTCGCGGTCGGTTCCTGGCTGGTGCTCGATATGTGGGATGCGGCGATGGAAACTCTGAGCCTGATGACCATCTCGATCGCAATTTCGGTCATGATTGGCGTACTTATCGGCATCGTGGCGTCGCAGAACGACCGTTTCGAGACGATCATCAAACCAATACTCGATACGATGCAGACCTTGCCGGCCTTCATTTATCTGATACCTGCGTTCTACTTGTTTGGCCTGGGTGCGCCCGGCGCGATTCTCGCAACCGTGATTTACGCGCTGCCGCCGGTGGTACGCCTAACCAACCTTGGTATCCGCCAGGTGCCCGCTGGTATCGACGAGGCTGCAACCTCTTTTGGGGCAACAAAAATCCAGTCGCTTGTTAAGGTCAAAATCCCGATGGCAATGCCAGCGATCAAACTCGGCATTAACCAAACTGTAATGATGGCCTTGGCCCTCGTGGTATTAGCGACATTTATCGCCGCGCCTGGACTGGGGGATATCGTGCTGCGGGGTATGATGAGGCTCAACGTTGGCAAGGCACTCGAGGGCGGGCTTGCGATCGTATTGATGGCCATCGTGCTCGATCGCATCACCAATGCGATGGGACAGGCCGAGCAAACAAGCGGAAGCCGGCACGATCACGTTTTTCGCCTTTTCCCACAGGGCTTCGAGCAGGTCAAACCCATCCTTTATATCGAGTACGGCATCGACTGGGCCTGGCGTCAGATTTCCCGCGCAGGGAACTTGGTAACCTTGGTGATTGTAACCGGCATTTGCAAGCTCGCGACGATCTACAATTCGGAAATCTCGGTCAAACTGCGGGAAATCTTGCTCGCCTACAGTTTTCTGATCGCGAGCATCGCGCTAATCACGGTCATGATGCTGCTCGATACCCATACCGATATTTTCGGCAATTTCCCGCGCGCATGGGAGCATCGTTTCCGCACACCCGTCAACCAGTACATGGACGAGCTCGTCACCAACGAAGTGTTTTATGGGATCACCACATGGATTAAAGAAAGTCTCTATTTTGGTCTGATCAATCCGTTGAACACATTCTTGAAAGGATTACCCTGGTGGTATACATCCCTGATATTCATCTGTATCGCTCGCCTGATTAGCGGTCGTGGGCTGGCTATCGCAACGGCTATTGGATTCCTGTTCATCGGCGCCACCGACCTATGGATCTTAGGCATGATTACGTTGTCAACCGTCACGGTATCGGTGCTGATCTGTTTCATCGTCGGTGTGCCGCTCGGCATCTTGGCCGCCTATAACCGCACCGTCGATGCGTTACTCAAACCGGTGCTTGATACGATGCAGACGATGCCGGTATTCGTTTATCTGGTACCGGTCATCATGTTGTTCGGCGGTGGACAGATTCCCGCAGTAATTGCGACAGTCATCTATGCGCTACCCCCACTGGTTCGTTGCACGACGCTGGGCATCCGCGAATTGCCCGAGGAGATCAACGAAGTAGCCAGTTCGTTTGGCTCGTCGACGACCCAAACCTTGACTAAGGTCAAGATCCCTATGGCGATTCCCGCGATCATGGTCGGCATCAACCAGGGCATAATGATGGCGCTGGCGATGGAAGTAATAACACCGTTGATCGGCGGCAAAGGGCTGGGGATGGATGTATTCACGGGTATGAATACCGCCAGCTTCGGAATTTCTCTGCAAGCGGGGATAGGGATCGTGATGCTTGCCATCATCCTCGATAGAATTTCGCAGGCTTGGACTAAATCCCAACGTGAAGCCATGGGATTGACCTAAGTTTTTACACGATCAAAATACCCTAATAAATGTGTTAGCATTACTCGGAAGTATCTAAATAGTAGAAATAAATATAGTTAAAAATAGGAGGAGTAACATGTCGTCAAAACTAAAGGCCATGCTGGCTTTTGCACTACTAACCATGAGTATCGGCACCCTGTCCTTGGCCCAGGCGGATAAGCGTCTAGTCGTGCCCGATCTGGACTGGACCGGTGCTATCGTTACCGAACGAACCATACAATACGTACTCGAAAATGAAATGGGCTACAAAATCAAAAAGCCTACTATGCCTGGCGGTCCTGGGGTCTGGGAAGCCATGCGCGCAGGTGACGTCGATTACTATTCCGAGGTGTGGCCGTCCTATAACCCGATCAAATCCGAAATCCTCGAGGAATACGGTGGCGATGGGTCGCTGAAAATCATCGCGGATACCGGAATCATCGGAGCCAGTGGTTATTGGACGCCTCGTTACGTTGTCGAAGGCGATTCGTCACGCGGGATCAAAGCGGTCGCACCCAACCTGAAGACTGTGCAGGATCTGAATCAATATAAGCATCTGTTCAAAAGTCTTGAATCCGGTGACAGAGGTAATTTAATTGGTTGCCCGACACCGGCGTGGCTGTGCGAAGACCAGGCCCGCCTCGATGCGCTCGGCGTCGATTTTCACGTACAGGGACTGGGCTCTGAAACCGCCCACTGGGCCGAATTGACAGCAAAGCACAAGCGTGGCGAGCCATTCGTTGCCTATGCTTGGTCGCCGCACTGGATATTCGCAGCGCTCGATCTGGTTGAGGTCAAGTTGCCCGAGTACGATGAAGCGAAGTGGCCTGCGACCAACTGGGCGCAAGACATTTGCTTCAAGATGGGGAACCCAAAATTTATCGAGGACCATCCCGACGTCGTGAAAGTACTGCAAAATCACCGCCTCACCAACGCCCAGCAGGCAGTCATGATCTACGAAATTGACGTTAATAAGCGCGACGTCGACGAAGTAGTTAATGAATGGATGGTAGCCAACAAGTCTATATGGCGCTCGTGGTTACCGTAAAAGATACCAAGCTAGGATCAATTCAGGCTCCTGCGGGAGCCTGAATTTTTTCGGGCCAGTCATTCTTTTATTTCAGTTATCCGACGCAGATCGGTCGTCGGCATTTGTGCCACTGGAAAAATTGCTCCAGTCGAGCAGCGACCTAGAGAATCAAGTGGTCTTGACAGCTGTGACCGGCCAACTGCACCGAGCAGGGATGTTCCCCGCGATTCAGTCGAATTGGATCGCAAGATTGCGGCTACCGATCCTTAACTTACAGACTAATTGCGAGCAAATCTGATGATTGTTGATGATCTATCTCCCGCAGCAGTTAATTTTCTTGAGGCCATTCCGACCGATGACACACCAATTGACTTCTCACGTATTGAAGAGATCAGAGCAGAAACAATAAATAATTTCGCGCCCGCAGTGGAGCGAGCAATTGAGCGTCATGCTATTGCCAGAGAGGATATCGAAGTAGCGGGTATTTCTTGCGAACATATACGCTCCACGCGAACTCAGACTTCTACCGGAACGCTGCTTTACCTATTCGGTGGTGGATTCTTTGCAGGTAATCCGTATTGTGATTTACCCATCATTGGAGCGTTGGCAGAGCTTTGCCACGTCGATGTAATCGCACCAAAATATAGGCTTGCGCCAGAACATCCGGCACCAGCTGCTATCAATGATTGCATGAACGTCTATCGAGAAATTACCCAATCGTCAGTAGGCCGCTTGCTGCTTGCCGGTGAGTCGGCAGGTGGCAACTTGGCTTTGCTCGTAGCACAATCAGCCGTGAACGAAAATATTCGAGTTCCTGATGCTATGGGATTACTCTCGCCGGCTGCGGATTTACGAACAGACAGCAATCTATTTGAACCTACCTACACGCTGGACCCAACTCTAAGCCAGGTAATCATGTCTGACGTATTAGCGGCCTATTTACCTGGCATGGACCCTAAAGACCCTCTTGTATCACCAATCTTTGGCGATATGGGAGGACTTCCTCCGACGATAATTACTACCGGCACACGCGATCTGCTTTTAGCTATGTGTCTTAGAACCGCACGTGCAATGCATCGGGCTAATGTTGATGTTGATACTCGCGTTTGGAATGGATTTTGGCATGTATTCGAGTTTTATGATGATTATCCAGAATCCGCTGAATCATTGTCCGAAATCGCATCTTTTCTGAATAGAAAATCTTAAGTTGTTGATTTATTGGTTGACCGTTCAGGGCTCGAACCTGCGACCACCTGATTAAAAGTCAGATGCACAAAAGTGCGTTTCACACTGCTATTACAGTGTAATTGTATTTCAGTTGTGCTATGGAATTTGCTTGAATTGTCCTGAATTAACGAGAACTTCTATTTCTTATAGGACAGCAACGGCATTACTTTCTTAACGTTGGATCGGTAGTGCTTACTCGTTGTATCAGTAGACGCATGATCCACCACCACGCTTTTTCCCGTATTCAATCAGGTTACAATCAAACCAATCTATCGTAAGCAATAAAAAGAACATTGAGAGGAGAGAGCATGGCACACCTGGAAGCTGTCAAACCAAAATCGGGATTGCCTATCCATGAAGAACCCCAGCATTCCTATACCCTCCCCTCACGTCTCTACCTAGACGAAAGCATTTACGAACAAGAAAAGCAGAAAATCTTTTACTGTAACTGGCACTACGCTGGTCACCTCTCCCAGTTAAACAAACCTGGCGACTACCTGACTGCCACCGTCGCTGATGAGAGCATCTTTATTGTGCGCGGCCAGGACGACACACTGCGTGGGTTTTACAATGTGTGTCGACACCGCGCCCATCAGTTACTGGAAGGCAGTGGAAACACCCGTAACATCGTCTGTCCTTACCATGCCTGGTCCTATGCATTAGACGGGGAGCTTCGTCATGCCCGTATTTCTGAGAAAGTTCCCGGGTTTGATAAATCCGAATTCTGTCTACAGCCAGTTCAGGTCGATACGTTGTGTGATCTTGTCTTTTTCAATCTCGATCCTGATGCTGAGTCGCTCGACAGTCAGGCACCGGGCTTAGCGCAAGATCTCCAGGAACGGATACCGAGCTTAGATCAAATGGAACCACTCGATTCGTTCTCGTTCGGACCCACTACTATGTCCGCAAACTGGAAAGTAGTGGTCGACAACTTTCTGGAATGCTACCACTGCACTCCTGCGCACCCCGATTTTGCAACCTTGTTCGACATGTCTAGCTACCAGATGGATACCTT
>NTKC01000021.1 GCA_002456995.1 Candidatus Thioglobus sp. MED-G25
GCCTACCGATATAGTCGATTTGGCCACCAAGAGTACAGAACCGATCCAGGTTAATCTCGAGCGGATTATTACTGCGCGTCATTTCGTTACCATATGACAGCAGGCCCCCTTCAATACGTTCAATAAGATTCGGGCAACCGGGCGTTACATCGAGACCCTGGCCTGCCGACCACAACATATCCCACAGTTCAGTACCCAAACTGCTGTCATCCAGGTAGATCTCAAACCCGCCTTGCTTGCTGTAACCGGAACGCGCAACGACCAGTTGACGATCCAGAAAGTCAAAAAGGCTAAAACGAAAATAGGCAAGATTCCGGACTGCATCACCGAACACAGCTGCAACCAGATCTTCGGCCCGCGGCCCCTGAACCGCAAGTGGAGACACGTCAGGCTCAGTGACCGCGACATCTATCCCCAACCCCAACGCTAGCCCTTTTGTCCACAGCAGCACATCGGAATCGGCAATTGATAACCAATACCAGTCCTCGGCACGCTTAAGTATGACCGGGTCGTTAATCAGGCCCGCTTTGTCATCAATCAGGGGAGCATATATGCACTGTCCGACAACCACACCCCCAAGATCCCGGGGGGTCATCATCTGGACCAAGCGCGCAGCTTCTGGTCCGCGGACTTCGACTTGGCGCTGGCAGGATACATCCCACAACTGCACGCTCGATCGCAAGTGCCAGTACTCCTCCTCTACTGTTCTGCCAAAGGCCTTGGGCAACAGGGTGTGATTAACGATCGAATAGCCCTGAACACCCAACGTTTCAATGCGATCCGTATAAGGGGTGCGACGGTTACGCCGGGAAACCGCCAGGGCCAGTGAACTCATCGACAATCAGGTCCGTCTAACCAGACCACCAGACGGTATAACTGTGGGGGGACAGCACGACCGGGATATGGTAGCGGGCATCCGGATCTGGCAGGCTAATTCTGACCACAACCGACTGCATGTTGTGATGGGACCCTTGCGCAATTACTGCAACCGGAAAATAGTCACCCGTATGAAACACCAACTCATAGATAGTGCCTGCCGGATTATCCTCGAGCGCAACGGGTTCAGATATTCTCCCCTCACTATCCGAGTGCGTCTCAAACAACCGTTGCGCCGAGTGGCTCTCGGAAAGCCGGAAAAACTCTACACGAATCCCGGCAGCCGAGATACCTTTTACAGAATCCAGTACATGAGATGATATAACTGCCATTATCCCGTCCTATATGATAGTACTGTCAGCAATACCAACCCTGACAACACTTCGCGAATCTATTCTATCGATGCCTTGTCTCGTTTGCTGGTGGTCGCCAGCACAATCGGACTGATAACACCCTTCGTCCGTACATTGACACAAGCTGTTTTACCGCTGGCCAGAGCTCTGTCTAGTGCGGGCCCCAGTTGCTCACGATTCTCAACCAGTTCGCCGTAACCACCGAGCCCTTCGAACAACGAATGAAACGGAATGTCTCGAAAGTCAGTGGCTACATGGCGATCGTGTCCGAACAATCTTTCCTGCTGCTGTGAAATGGTGGTCAATCCACCGTTGTTGTCTATCACAACCGTGATCGGGGCGTTCTCCTGGAATGCTGCTTCAACACTTAAGCCGCCGGAAAGAAATGCACCGTCGCCACTGATCACCACAACCTGGCTACCGGGGTGATTCAACTTGGCAGCCAACGCAAAAGACAACCCGACACCCAGCATACTGAACGCACCCGGGTGCAGAATTCCAGCCAGTCGCTGACCGCCCCAGCCTGCCATATTGATCGCTATCTCTGACCAGAAATGAGTATTCCCACCATCGATGACCAGCCAGTCGTCGGCACCCAACGGCTGCTGAACGTCCAGTGCCAGTTGCAGTGGGTGAATCCGGGCATCGTCTTGATCTGACTGAACCAGTTCTGCCGTCATCTGATCTACCCATTCGCCCCGCAGCGTACGATTCTTTTCCAGCCAAGAATCGCTTGAGCTCCAGGTCGATTCCTCCGCCAACACGCAAAGTGCATCCAGAAAAGCGCCCGGATCGCATAACAACGTATGGTCCGCTGCTCTATTTAGTTCGAGTTCTTCCGGGGAGCCGTTAATGCAGACCAGTTCGGTCGTCTCAGGAAAGAATGGCGGGTTACCAAAATTCATCTGGTTGTCGAGTCGACCGCCGATAACAAGCGTTAAATCAGAATCGGCAAGCGCATTTTTGGAAGGTGCATACTGATGAACATCAGCAAGACCCATATAAACTTCGCTTTGTTCACCCAACAGCTTCTGATGGTAGGGAATATTGAAAACTGGCATCGCAAGTGCCAGACCCGCTTGTTCCAGCTTGTCGGCCGCACCTGACCACCAAACACCGTGACCACCAATCAAAATCGGCCGCCGTGCTGCGCGGACCTTGTCTAGGATGGCCTCAAGGTCATCCGGACGGGGCCATGCCCGTGCTGGGGGCAGTGGTGCCCGGTTGAACGGCCGTTCTGACTGGCCGGCTTGCGCCTCAAACGAGGAAAACATGATGTCCACCGGAACGCTCAGATGCACTGGACCGGGATAACCACTCAGCGCTATTTTGTAAGCGCGATCCACAAATTCGAACATTCGTGTCCCGTCAGTGACTGATGCACTGTATTTGGTCAGCGGTGCTGCAATAGACACGTCATCGATCTCCTTGAACCCTCCGCTGCCTTCGCGTTTGAGGGTACTGGAACCGGTAATAAAGATCACTGGTGATCGCTCGCCCCAGGCCTCCATCATTGCAGGCACGGCGTTGGCAAAGCCTTCCGGACCGACCAGACAGACGGTAGGCTTGCGTGTGATCCGTGTGTTCGCATCAGCCAAGTGCCCCGCAATCTGCTCATGGGGTGTATTGATCACTGGTATCCCACATTCCATTAGGCCTTCCAGGGCCGGATTACAGAATCCACCACTCAAAGTAAATACCCGTGAGATGCCCTTCTCGTGCAATGCACGGGCAAGAAGCATACCGCCTCGCACTTTCAACTCCGACTCTCCAAAAATTTCATGCCATTCAAACCGACCCTATAATTCAGATTGAATCCACGGTACAAATTCATGCCAACACATTTGCGTCAAGGTGAGCAACCTCTGTACATCCGATCTGCGCCATAACCAGAAGCATATCGTTTTTTAGTAGCTCAACAAGACGATACACACCCTGCTGTCCGTCAGCGCCAGAAGCGTAAAGGAATGGTCGTCCGAGCATGACAAAATCTGCCCCTAGTGCCAGTGCTTTAACGATGCCCTCACCGCTACGAATTCCACTATCGAAGATCAGCGGGTAGTCAACACCCACGGCCTGTCTAATTTCGGGTAACATATCAATCGCCGCTGGTGCGGCATCAAGTTGTCGGCCACCATGATTCGAGACATAGACGGCGTCGACACCCGCATCCCGAATCCTAACGGCATCATCGGCTGACATCACACCCTTTAGAATCAATTTTCCTGTCCATCGCTCCCGCAACTGGTCCAGAAACTGCCAGTCTATGTGACCGCGATTCTCGTTTCGGGTGAATTTGGGTTTGTCGGCCACATTATCTTCTGACGATACGTTAACCGGTTGCGGTACGCCATTGACGAGTGTCTGAAAAACCCATTTTGGGTGTACCGCGAAATCTAAAAACTGTCTCGGTCGCATTCGAAATGGTCTCTCAAACCCTTGGCGCTGTTCACGAAGACGGGCAGACACAACGGGCACATCAACAGTCAACACTAGATATTCGTAGCCGGCATTCTTCGCCCGCTGGACAAGATCCATCGCATCATCAACTGAAGGCCCCACGTACAACTGGAACCACACGTTACCAAAAGCCCTTTTTGCCATGTCCTCTATGCTGCTCGATCCGAAAGTGGATAAACACACCGGTATCTCATGATCGACTGCAGCTGAAGCAAGCGTAATATCAGTATTTGGCCAAGCCAGATTTGGCATGCCCATTGGGGCAATTCCGAAGGGTAGTGCCCAAGTTCGATCCAGAAATCGTTTTGCCAGCCCTCGTTGCTGGATATTGACGAGCACGCGTGGCATCAGACGGACCTGCTCAATTACTTCTTGGTTCAGACGATTTGACGTCTCGAATCCTGCGGCCCCATCAACATAGTCAAAAATAACCCGCGGCAACCGCTGCTGTGCAGCAAGCCGAAAATCGTCTATGCAGTAAAATTTCTTAGGCATACGTGTTCAAAACCAAACAATCCAGAATCAACACTTTACAGAACTGTATCATTACCATCATTCACCTTAACCTTTCTGGATGCGTTTGTTGCTATCTCGGCTCGACCAAGGTAAATGCCTACTCCGATAATCAGGCCGATTCCCATCCAGGCCCATAAGTCTGGATAATCACCGAACAGCCAGTAACCCAGCACAACCTGCATAACAATCTCCAGATAGCGAAGCGGCGCGAGTAATGATGCTTGCACATATACAAAAGCCCGTATGAACAGCAGATGACCTACTGCTCCGATCGCACCAATCAAAACCATCATAATACCGTCGACGAAAGTAGGTGTAACCCAAAAAAACGGTAAAGCGGCCGTCATCAGCACGAATCCACTTACAGACTGCCAGCCCAGCATCACCAGTGGTGGGACCTTGCCACTCATCATTCGTGTAGACACAAAATACAGCGCCCAGAACAATGCAGCAACGAGCGCTATGAGGCTCGCCCAATGAAAACCCGATCCACCAGGCCTAACAATCATGAGGATGGCAATAAAACCGACGGCACATGCCAACCAACGTCTGAGTGGCACCTGTTCACCCAACACTAGAGATGACAAGGCAACTACAATCACCGCATCAAAAAACAGAATAGCAATCGCATCAGCAAGCGGAAGATGCTGAATAGCAACAAAGATAAGGCCCGTGCCACCCAAAAGAAATAGTCCTGGACTGAGCAGCTTCAATGGGTGTGCTTGGTAGAATACACGGCGACCGTGTTGAAAAAAAACGCACGGCAATATGATGAGAAAATGAAAAAAGAAACGTGCCCAGATCAGTTGCAGTATTGGGTATCGATTTGAAAGAAATTTGACTATCGCATCCATAAAAGGCAACAACAACATAGACAACACCATCAGAATAATGCCAAACAATATTCGATTGGAGACAGCTGTCGTCAATCAACAAACACCAGTCTGTATTCGTAGGCTGTCATTGGATTCCTGTGAATCAGCCTGAAACTAGGCTGCGCAATAGGAGAATGAATTAAGTAAACGGCCAGAAAGTCAGAAATACGACGCACAGCCTCCGTCTACGGTCAACACCTGGCCTGTCACGTAGGCGGCCTCTTCGGAGCACAGAAAAACGGCCGCACCCGCTATCTCGTGAGGTTTACCCCAACGGCCCAAGGCCGTGCGGCTGAACAGTTTTTCAGAAAGATCTTCATCGGCAACCATGGTCGCATTGGTTTCGGTCGCAAAAAAACCAGGGGCCAATGCATTAACAGTAATGCCATCTGGACCGAGTGCAGCGGCAAGCGTACGGGTCAATGACTCAAGCGCGCCCTTGGATGAGGCATAAGAAGGACTCAGTTTTAATCCCACCGCTGAAGCCAATCCACTCATATTAACAATACGTCCCCAGTGTCGGGCGCGCATTAATCCCACAGCCTCTTGGCAAAGAAGAAACGCAGAGGTTAGGTTGACCTGCAACAGTGCCTGAAAATCGGGACCATCAACCTCGTCGATAGATCTGCGATCACGCATACCGACATTGTTAATCAGGATATCCAGCCTGTCGTGTTCACTGACAATTGTTGACAACGCGGCTGCGCGGGCCGAATCGACCGACACATCAAACACCAACTCCTGCGCACTGCCGCCCGAAGACTTGATCAGTGACACGGCGTTTGCGACATGGTCTTTGTCCCGGCCGTTTACTAGAACATGAGCCCCTGCCTCGCTGAGCCCCTTAGCCATTTCAAATCCCAGTCCTTGGGCACTCCCAGTGACCAGTGCAATCCTGCCAGTTAAGTTAAACATAGATTCCATTTATTTCTCTTACATCACTGAACACAGTCGCAACGCATCCAGGGTCGCAGCAGCGATGTTTCGACTCGCCACTGCATCACCAATGCGGTGCAGTTCGAACGTATCATCTGCCGTTGTACTTCCAACTTGTGACGATCCCGACAAAAGTGCATCAATATCTGTGACCCCGTCATTAATCGAGTCTGACCGCAATTGTTGGTAAAGCTCATCGACAGGTTGTGTGCCAACTTCCACAACCATCTGTTCTGTGTAGCGTACAGTTTCACTCCCATTGAGCTCACAGGTAAAACAAGCTCGCAGACCTTCATCTTCCCGCGATACTGAAGTCAGCCGATGGTCGAAAAGTGTGTCTACACCTTGTTCGAAAATTTGCCGGCGCCACACCACGCGTTCCGAGTAGACCAATTCCGGCGCCAGTAACCCGTCAATTCCCACCAACGTAGCCACATAGCCCGCCGATGTGATCTTCTCTGCACATAAAGGGCCGACGTGCCGCCCGGTTCCATCATAAATAATGACATCGTTCTCAATCGGAACTTGTCCTGTGAGCAAATCCCAGCTGGTGGTGCACAATTCACCACCTTCGAGGAAATCTGTATCTGGGAGACCCCCGGTTGCAATGATGACCACATCCGGTCTCTCTGCCATCACCTCTTTAACACCTGCCAGAGTATTCATCCGAAGACCTACTCCCAAACGGGCGATTTCACTAACTCGCCAATCAATTACGCCGGCAAGTTCACGACGCCAACTACCGCCGGACGCGATGATGACCTGGCCACCGGGCTGGGTTGAGGCCTCGAAAAGAATGACCTGGTGGCCGCGTTCCGCAGACACCCGTGCAGCTTCAAGACCGGCTGGCCCTGCACCGACCACAACAACACGGCGGTTCCGTTGTTCAGAGGGCGTGATCACCTGCGGTAGCTTAAGTTCTCGACCCGTTGCCGGGTTGTGCAGGCATGTCGGTCGATTGGCAGACATACAATGGGTCGCACCGACACACGGACGTATGCGATCTTCCTGCCCAGCCACGAGTTTGTTTACGATCTGAGGGTCGGCAATGTGCGCCCGTGTCATAGCGACCATGTCCAGCAGGTTCTCGGTGATCGCATAGCGAGCAGTGGCAATATCGGTGATTCGAGCCGCGTGAAACACCGGCAGGCCCACGTGTTGTTTGAATTCACCGACTCGCTTTAACCAGGGTGCGTTAGGTGAAGCCATTCCTGGCATGTTGTCGACCGCAAGAGCGATCTCCGTATCAATATTACCGTAAATTCCATTGAAAAAATCAATCAATCCGCTCGATTCGAACAGATACGCTATCCTAATGCAGTCTTCAAAATTGAGGTGATCTCCCCCTTTCTCATCGACGACAAATCGGAACCCGACGATAAAATCATTTCCAACCTGTCGACGAATTTCTTCATAGACCATCAACCCGAAACGACAGCGGTTCTCCAGAGAACCACCGAATTCATCCGTACGATGATTGGTATAGGGAGACAAAAACTGACCGATAAGATGTCCTGAACCCAGGGTCTCAATACCATCGAGACCACCATCCTGACAGCGACGGGCAGCCGCGCCATAGGCCTTGATCACCCGGTCAATGTCATACCGGTCCATGGTCTTGGGAAAACTGCGATGCAGCGTCTCACGGATCGGCGATGGGCCAATCGCCGGCAGCCAATCACCGGCATAGCATTCCGCTCGTCGACCCAGGTGACTGATCTGACACATGAGCGCACAACCATGATGATGGACTTTGGCGGTGAACTGTTCAAACAAAGGAATAATCGCATCGGTGCTCACGTCAACCTGACCAGAGGGCCAGAGCGAATCTGGTGCTACCGATGCTGATCCACCGAACATCGTCAATGCAAGACCACCACGAGCTTTTTCTTCGTGATAGGCCTGGTATTTGTTCCCAGTCAAACCATTCTCATCCAGCCCACACGCATGGCTGGTGCTCATGATGCGATTTTTCAGTGTCAAATGTTTGAGTTTAAAAGGCTGTAGCAGCGGATCATTGCTACTGGCTAGCTCATCAATCTGCATAGTTTGTCTCTACTGATCTACTGTAAGCCAATCAAGTTTTGCTCACCGCTTAACACAAACATATTAGTTAATTATCTAAAACGCTACCGGTGATCTCTGATTATCACCCGTTGATGAAACCATCACCAGCCAGAAGCTCGGGAGATCTCGTGAAGCTCAACCAACACTCACAGGGTTATACTTGACCGTCATGGAATTCAAAACAGACGTCGTCATTATCGGCGCAGGTCCCAGTGGGCTTTTTCAGTGCTTTGAACTGGGGTTGCTGGGCATTGATGCTCACATCGTCGACTCGCTTCCTGTTATCGGCGGGCAGTGCAGTATGCTCTATCCCGATAAGGCAATCTATGACATTCCGGGCCTACCAATTGTTGGCGCCCAGGAATTAATCGACCGCCTGGCCGAGCAGCTCAAACCTTTTGATCCTACTTTTCATCTGGGCCACCGCGTGACTCGATTGACGCGCCTGGAAGACAACTCTTTCGAATTACACACTGAGGGGAACATCTGCTTTCAGACCCGAGCTGTGGTCATCGCTGCTGGTCTTGGTGCATTCAAACCCAGGCCTTTACGCCTTGGTGGTATTGATCAATTCGAACAAACCAATCTCCACTATCATGTGGCAGATAAGCTCCATTTTAAAGACAAGAAAGTAGTCATTCTAGGCGGAGGCGATTCAGCCCTGGACTGGGTACTGGAGTTGGCAGTTGTAGCAAAGCACGTGCATATCGTCCACCGCCGAGATGAATTCCGGGCAGCCCCCGCTTCGATTGCCAAAATGCAGGAACTAATCGACGATCCGAATCAACCCGTCGACTGCCTGATTGGTCGCATCCCAAGCTATCAGTCGGACCAGGGTAAGATCACTGCCATCGACGTTGCACCTTTTGGAGAAGGTGAACCACAACGAATTGAACTGGATGAACTTCTAGTGTTCTATGGTCTATCGCCGGACCTTGGTCCTATCGCTGACTGGGGACTGGACATCGAACGAAAGCACGTCAGTGTTAGTCTAGAAACGTTTCAGACCAACATACCTGGAATCTACGCTATCGGTGACATCAATACCTACCCGGGTAAGAAGAAACTTATCCTGAGTGGTTTCCACGAAGGAGCCCTTGCCGCCTTCGCAATACAACAATATCTTGACCCCGACACAAAACATAAACTTCAATACACCACAACCAGTTCTGCGCTTCAAAAACGTCTGGGCGTGCAGGACACAGCAGAATGACACCGCTGGTTCGGTCAGATGATATTTAGATGATCACCAACCCGTGCTCCTGTACCAAGCGGTTGAACAAACCACCTACTAACCCTACTCATTGTCTGACTATCGGCCACAATAGCCCCCGTAGCGGTGGCTGAACCCAGACCCACAGCCACTGTCCTCCTCAGCCTGGTCATCGGTACAACAGGCGGTGCGTTATTTTACTACTGGAAACTTCCGCTTCCCTGGATGCTGGGGAGCATGATTTTTGTATCTGCCTGTGCAATTGCCGGCGTGCCAGTTCGACGCTATATGCCGCTACGAAATATTATGGTTGTTGTACTCGGCGTTCTCGTGGGTAGTTTTTTCACTGCCGGCGTCTTGGACAACCTATCTAGCTGGGGCGGTGCATTACTGGTGATGCTGGCATACGTTATCGTGACCACCAGCGTTGCTGTCTATATATTTCGTGGGCTTGGCTATATGGATGCCACAACTGCCTACTTCTCAAGCACACCAGGAGGTCTGGGTATCATGGTCATCGCGGGGGAGCAAGCCGGCGCAGACGGTCGACTGATTCCAATCGCCCACGCGACACGAGTTTTCCTGGTAGTCTTTTCAATTCCACTGTACTTCGTTAGTGTCGTCGGCGTAGATGTCCCCAGTATGTCTGGGTTGCCCACTCCGGCAACCTCGTATCCGGACCTTAAAGAAATCATCATCCTCTCGGGTTGCGGTTTGGCTGGCTTCTGGCTAGCGAGCCGGCTTGGCCTCCAATTTGGCCAATTTCTCATCCCCATGATCCTATCCGGTATTGTCTACAACGTTGACCTAGTAGGTACACCACTACCAACTCCCGTGGTCATTATCGCCCAAGTGGTTATCGGCTCTGCCATTGGAGCACAGTTCCGGGGTATGCGTCTAATTAGCATGTTTCGTCCTGCCATAGCCGCGATTGTGGCAACCGCTATCATGCTGGCAGTAGCAGTTGGATTTGCTCAGTTGTTTTCACCTATCCTCAACATCAGTGAAGACGCGTTACTGCTTGCGCTAGCACCCGGTGGTCTAGCCGAGATGAGCTTGATTGCGATCTCAATAAATAGCGACACTCCATTTATCGCTACTCTGCATATTTTTCGAATTACAATGATCGCCGCTGCCGGACCCGCATTGTTTCGACTACTGCGTAATCTAAGTAACCAAACTCCACGAGAATAAAGAATGTTTGGATTGACTGATTAGCTACTGGATCATGGCAACGACCGGCTAGCTTGGCACGAATCATCGAAGTCGCTAACACTACGACTTGATGCGCTCGTTGCCGGGATCGTATAACGGCTCCAGTGATGCTTGAGCAGGGTACCGCTTACACGCCACTTCAATCTCATAACTACCGCTGTTCACAAATTCAGAGTCGACTCCACCTCGCTCTAATGGATTATTGAGGTAGCCCATACCCACACTCCCCCCAAGCGTATGTCCGTACATGCCACTGGTAATGTAGCCGCAGATTGTACCGTCACGGATAACGGGTTCGTTGTGGTACAGCATCACCTCAGGATCTTCCATCAAGAACTGCACCATCCGTTTTGCAACAAGGCCGCACTCTTTTTGTTTGAGCAAAGCTTCACGGCCAATAAACCCACCTGGCTTATCAAAACGTACTGCAAATTCCAGCCCGGCCTCTATGGGTGTATCCTCATCAGCCATATCATGGCCCCAATGGCGGTAGGCCTTTTCGATCCGAAGAGAATTCATTGCATGCATGCCCACGTTGGTAAGTTCCAAATCCTGGCCGGCCTCAACCAACGTCTCGTAGACATGTGCAGCCATATCACTCGGAATCAGCAACTCCCAGCCCAGTTCCCCAACATAAGAGATGCGCGACGCCCGAATGGTCGCGTAACCCAATTGAATCTCCTTCGACGTTCCAAACGGAAATGCGCTATTTGAAAAATCATCCGGACTCACTTGCTGAAGCAGCGCCCGTGAATTCGGCCCCTGGACATTAATCCCTGCGTAGCTGGGTGTCACGTCAGTCAGCACGGCATGGGCATCTGACGGGATATGTCGCTGCAGCCAGTTGTAGTCCCGGGTGTGGCTGGAGAATGCCGTCATCACGAGGTAGGCATCTTCGGCCAATCGGGTCACAGTGAGATCAGCTGATATCCCCCCCTGTTCGTTTAACCATTGGGTATAGACAATTCGTCCAGGCGCAACGGCCATGTTGTTTGTAGAGACGTAATTGATAATGCGTTCGGCATCTCTCCCTTGAAGGAGAAACTTGGAGAACGTAGAGATGTCCAACAGACCGACATTGTCTCGAACAGCCCGGTGTTCATTCCCAGAGTAAATTAACCAAACCGGTTTACCATAAGTATGATCGTACTCTGGTATCACTCCCTCAGGCGCAAACCAGTTGGGCCGCTCCCAGCCGCCAGCTTCCCCGAAACAAGCATTCGCTTTAGCCAGATGCTCATGCAGCGGAGTACGCCGGATAGCGCGTGCGGTCTCGGGTTGCCGAAATGGCCAGTGCATCGCGTACAACAGGCCAAGGGATTCGGTTGTCCGATCGTGCAGATAACGCATGTTGGACTGAAATGACAGGGTTCTCCGGATATCCACGTCCCACAGGTCAAGTGAAGGGTGTCCGTCCCTGATCCATTCTGCCAGGACCTTACCCGCACCACCGGATGATTGAATACCGGTTGAATTAAATCCTGTAGCCACAAACACACCCCGAACTTCTGGCGCTTCACCCAGATAGTAACGATTGTCCGGCGTAAAACTCTCCGGACCATTGAAAAATGTTTGAATCCCCGCTGTTTTAAGCACCGGTATGCGGTGCATCGCTTGTTCGAGCATCGGTTCAAAATGATCGAAGTCATCGGGCAATGCATCGAAACTGAAATCAGCTGGGATACCGGCACCGCCCCAGGGCTTGGCTTTGGGTTCGAAGGCACCCACCAGCAACTTACCGGCGTCTTCCTTAGCATAAAAGCAGGCCGATGGCTCACGCAGTACCGGCAGTTCACTGGGCAGATCATCGATCGGTTCGGTCACAATATAAAAGTGCTCAGCCGCGTGTAGAGGAATATTGACACCGATCTGCCGGCCGAAATCACGTGACCACATTCCACCGGCAATCACCAAGTACTCACAGGCGATCTCTCCAGAGGCCGTCTGTACGGCACTGACTCGACCCTTATTAATCGTCGCTCCGGTAACGGGGGTATTTTCTAGAATCGTTGCGCCGCCGTTGCGCGCACCCTTGGCCATTGCCTGGGTAACATCGATGGGGTTGGTCTGTCCATCACGAGGCAGAAAAACGCCCCCGACGATATCATCGGTGTGCATGACGGGATACTTTTGCGCAATCCACTCGGCGGAGACTTCTTCGACCTCGAGTCCGAATACGCGCGCCATCGATGCGCCCCGCTGCAGTTCTTCTAACCGTTCAATATCAGTGGCAACAGAAATCGAACCATTCTGTTTCATTCCTGTGGCCTGGCCCGTTTCTTCCTCCAACTCGAGAAAAAGTTCCGCGGTGTATTGGGCGATTTTTGTCATGTTTGCAGTTGCTCGAAGTTGACCGACCAAACCTGCGGCATGCCACGTGGTCCCGCACGTCAGCTGTTTTCGCTCGAGCAAAAGTACATCAGTGATTCCGATCTTGGTCAGGTGATAGGCGATGGAGCAGCCAACTGCCCCGCCACCGACAATTACGACCTGCGCCTGCTCAGGCAGAGTATCTGCCATAGTACTTACCTCTAGCCAAAAAGAACCTGCAATACCAGGTGCTCATTGACAGTTTCAAGTTTGATGCTGAACCAAAGTGTACCTAACTCGTGGCCGATTCAATAACAACGACACACTGGCTGGCCCAGGGTGTTCGAATCTCTATCTCTTTCAATGTTGTACTGCGTCATTTCGAATCCCATCTACCACCTCAGTGAGTGGCTTCAGAACGTTGCGCGCTTTTAACTTCTGCTCTGTTGAGAGCGAAATTTGATTGTGATAGGTCAGTATTAGTCCTAGACTTTCTGTGCCTAGAGCCCTCTAGGAAATCATACAGATCTCAACCGTAAGAGGAGATTGCACTATGACTGATTCTGTCAACACAAACCCTGACTACACACCTACTATGTCAGAGGCAATTCCACTTGGACTTCAGCACGTGCTGGCAATGTTCGTCAGCAACTTCACCCCGGCGATCATTATAGGTGGTGCGGCTGGTTTTGCGTTTGGAAGTTCCGATGCAGTCTTTCTGATCCAGATGTCCATGCTCTTTGCAGGCATCGCGACGCTGTTTCAAACCATCGGATTTGGTCCGGTAGGTGCACGACTACCGATAATGCAGGGCACCAGCTTCGCCTTTGTCCCAGTCATGATTACTATCGTTAAAACCGCCAGTATGAGTGTACTGTTCGGCAGCATCATTGTTGCTGGTATTTTTCATGCACTCCTGGGTGCAATTATCGGCCGTATTCGACATTGGTTTCCGCCTCTGGTCACAGGTCTGGTGATTGTGATCATCGGCTTGATGCTGATTCCTGTTGGTATTGAATATGCTGCGGGGGGTGCGGGAGACTTCAACAAGGGTAAACCCGATTGGGGTTCAGCTAGCCATTGGATCCAAGCCTTGATTGTTATGCTTGTGGCTCTGGGTGTGAAGTTCTATAGCAAGGGCATTCTCTCGAGTGCCGCCATCCTGGTTGGCCTGATCGTTGGATACGTTGTCAGCATCCCCATGGGATCAGTAAATTTCTCCGGGATCGCCAATGCTGCTTGGTTCGCCCTACCTCAACCACTGAGTTATGGTTTCGAATTCAACATTACTGCCATTCTTGCCATGTGCTTGATGTGCATTATCAGTGCCATCGAAACCGTTGGAGATATTTCCGGCATTACCAAAGGTGGCGCGGGACGAGAAGCAACAGACAAGGAACTAAGCGGGGGAACGGTTGCGGATGGCCTAGGCACAGCCGTTGCTGGCGTATTCGGTGGCCTGCCTAACACGTCTTTCAGTCAGAACGTCGGTCTGGTCTCATTAACCGGCGTGATGAGTCGATCTGTCGTTACCATCGGGGCGATCTTTCTGATTATCTGCGGATTGGTTCCAAAGGTAGGCGCGATCGTTTCTTCAATGCCGATTTCGGTTCTGGGTGGCGGTGTAATTCTGATGTTTGGCATGGTTATCAGCGCTGGCATTAATATGCTCAGTGCGGTTAACTGGAATAGGCGCAGCATGTTTATCATGGCAATTTCAGTATCTATTGGCCTGGGGCTAAAAATGGTACCGGAGTCTCTGCAACACATCGGAGGGACCACTTTGCCAATGTTGATGACCTCTGGCCTATTACCAGCAGCCGTGATTGCGGTAGTTCTCAATTTAGTTCTTCCCGACGAACAGGAATCTTGATCGCGCGCTAACGCTTCTTCGAATTAGGGGGTGTCCCGGTATGGATCGGGATACCCCTATAATTCGTTCCACCTTCAAAGCTTTCTTGCCCAGGCTCATTCGCATGATCAAATTCCAGAGGCTTGGTATAATTTGGTGACAATTCGCCCCCGTAGCTCAGCTAGGATAGAGCAATCGCCTCCTGAGTCGATCCTGGGCACCAGGGTCGGAAACGCCCTGCGTGAATCTGCTCAAACTCGGTGAACCCTCAGCACTTCGGGTGGTGGCAATACCGAGCCAAGCCCACACTGAGTGGGAAGGTGTAGAGACTTAACGGGCAGCACCTAAGGGCCTTTGGCCTAACGGTGAAGATAAAGTCCAGGCCACAAACAGTGAGTGACTGGCAATGAAAATTGTAGTGGTAAGAAGCGATAGGTCGCAAGTTCGAATCTTGCCGGGGGCGCCACTCAAGCCTGTTCAGCCTGTGGGAAACTTGTGTATAAGCCTGTGAGCAACCTGTGAATTCTGATTGCAGACGTCATGCCGGTCTGCTCAGGCGTCTTGGTGCCATGCTGTACGACGGGTTCCTGCTTGCAGGCGTTATGATTGTTGCGGCTATTCCACTGCCCTTTTTTCAGTCGGCGGCAGATGCTTCTGCGTGGGTACGGGTTCTAATTCAGATTTACCTGGTCTTGGTCTGTTTTCTTTTTTTCGGCTGGTTCTGGACGCACGGTGGACAGACACTTGGCATGCGAGCCTGGCGACTTCAACTGTGTGGCATAAACGGTCAAAAACTGGCATGGTCAACTGCAGTTGTCCGTTTCTTGAGCGCACTGTTGTCCTGGCTGGTACTGGGGCTTGGGTTTTTCTGGGTTGCCCTCGACCCACAAAATCGAGCTTGGCATGATCGGCTATCCAAGAGCATCGTGGTCGTACTCCCACGGCGCCCATGACTGGTACCAAACTACTGTAACAGTCGGCAGTTTTTGAATTCGATTCAATCTGACCGCAGGTTTATTCCAGACTTGCAATAATTTCTTTGTGGTAACTTCGATTGTCATATCGACTCATTTCCTGAAGTCCGGTCGGACTGGTGATATTGATTTCGATCAGCATACCGCCGATCACATCAATACCCGCAAAAACCACTCCCCGCGAAACAAGATCCGGCTTTAGACCGGCACAAATCTCCCGGTCACGGTCAACGAGTTCGCTGGCCAGTGCCTCGCCGCCCTGATCCAAATTGTTCAGCTCCACACCCTCAGCGTGCAGGCGAAGAATGGCACCCAGGGGCTCACCGTTCAGCAGCAGAATTCGCTTATCTCCCTCCTTCGCTGCATCAAGATACTGCTGAACAATTACCCAGTGAGAACCACCATGGGTTGCGAGTCTGATCTGAGATTCGAGATCAGGCTGTTCAGAATTCACAAAAAGGATGCCTGCACCGCCATGACCATCAATCGGTTTTAGAGTAGTGCGACCGTGCTGGTGTACAAAATCAACAATCTGTGCCGACTGCCTGGCAACCATGGTTGCCGGTGTGAACTGCGAATATTGCAGTGCAGCAAGTTTTTCGTTCCAGTCACGTATGGTCGACGGTCGATTGATTACCTTGACAGATGCAGGCAAAAGATCCAGCAACATCGTCATATAAAAGTAGGCACGGTCCACTGGTGGGTCGGTACGGATCCACACAGCATCCATGTCGGCCATCAGGACAGACTCCTCTGATTCAGGTTCGAAAGGAGCCTGTGGGTCGTCCTGCACATTGACCCGCTGCGCTGTCGCCATCACTGATGAATCTTTTACATACAAGTCACCAGCGTCAAGATAGTAGACCTGATGTCCCTGCTCGCACGCTGCGAGCATCAAGAAGTAGCTGGTGTCCTTGTGGGCCTTGACCTTATCGAGCGGATCCATAATAAAAGCATGCTTCATAAGGCAAGCTTAACCGCTTTAACTGTCGATCGGCTAGTGGCCCCGGCGGCGCCTTCCTTTACGTACCCGCTCCGGCTTGGGACTGTCGTGCATATCTAAACAACGCGCCCGTGTGCCCTCGGTTATAGGCCCAAGCTCCCCCACCACAGTATCGATATTCGGCACCTCGCTTTTCTGATGGCTTTCAAGCGCGAGTCGCATGGCCTTCAGGTGATTCGGTGTTGTACCGCAACAGCCGCCAATAATTCGCGCGCCTGCATTCAACGCCAGGCGTGCATATTCAGCCATCAACTCGGCAGTTCCGCTGTACTGGATTCGGCCATCAACGTATGCCGGGATACCACAGTTTGATTTCGCCACCAGAATATCACTGTCATCGATCTGTCTGACCATAGCCAGTAATGCACCCAACAGATCGGCAGCCCCGATACCGCAATTTGCGCCAAACGCCACCAGTCGGGGCACCATTTCGCGATAAAGAGCAACAAGTTCCATCGGCGAAACTCCCATCATAGTGCTGCCATTGGTATCGAAGGTCATGGTTGCTACAACCGGAAGCCCCGTCGCTGCTGCTGCCTGTCCGGCGGCACGCATTTCTTCTTTGGAGGACAGCGTCTCAAGCCAAAGCACATCGACACCCCCGGATGACAGTGCTTGTGCCTGCTCTGCAAATGCTTCGGTCGCATCTTGGAGCGAAAGATTGCCGACCGGTTGCATAATCTCACCAGTAGGTCCGATCGAACCGGCGACCACAACCGGATGGTCTGCCCGGTCTGCTTCCTCGCGTGCAATCGCTGCAGCGGCATCATTCAGTTCAATGACACGATCTTGTGCACCGTGCAATTGGAGACGATAACGGGTACCACCAAAAGTATTTGTTAAAACAATGTCAGCCCCGGCACTGATAAACCGACGATGTAGATCCGCAACTCGGTCGACGTGGTCTGTGTTCCACAACTCTGGCGCGTCTCCAGCCTGAAGCCCCATATCGAAGTAATTGGTTCCGGTTGCGCCATCGGCGAGCAACCAGTCTCGCTGCTGAAGAAGCTCTTGGATCTGGGGCATGAATCGATACCTTTGTCGTTAACGCGCGCACTGGACATAAAAAAGCCCGCGCCAGCTGTTGCTAGAGCGGGTTTGTGAGAACGCCCTCGCTTTAGCGGATTTATTGAGCGCCCGCAAGCTGACTGTCAAATCGGCGCCGCACATCAACGAGGCTAACGCCCGCACCACGGTGTGTCAATTTCTTCAGGTTATTTGTCGCCGGTCAGGTAAGCCAGCGGATTGGCTGGATCGATACCATCCATAAACGGTTTTCCCCGATCCTGGTGAGTGATCTGGTAAATAGTTCCCAGCCAGTTATTAACAACCACCTTCCCCGTGTCCCCCCAAGTGTTGTGCGCCTGGATCTCTCTCTCAGGAAATTGATCTACTAAACTCGGTCTGTCGGAGGATTTCATTGCTTTGTCCTGGAATTCTTGTAGAACTTTTTTTGCATCTTCCAGAAAATAACTATTAGGGTAAGGCGGGTAATCTTTGATTTCACCGTCCAGATAACGAACAATTTCGCGCTTATACTCCTTGAGCAAGCTGTTATGGTCATATTCTGGATGCCCCTGGAAATAGACAAACCTGAAACCATCTTCACTGGTTGCCAGATGGACACCGGCTTCGTCACTTTCCATCAAGATATTGAGGTTGGCCGAGTTCATCTGCTCCGGATAAATTTCGTTCCAACGTGAGTGGGGCACATCGAAGCGGGTATTGGCCCCCTGTACCAGGGGATGACTAGATTTTGTTTCGTGACTGTATACGCCCCACCGTTTTGCCGACAACGGCTGACGCTCAATCCCGTGAAAATGTAACAGTGCTGCATGAGTTGCCAGGCAGGCACAGAGTGTGGACGTGACATTTATTTTGGCCCAGTCGAGCAGACTACACAGTGGCTCCCAAAATGCCTCGTCAACCAGCCTGGGATGGACTGGATTTGCACCACTGAGAATCAGCGCATCCAAACCTAACGCTTCGATATCTTCTGTCTGAAAATAGTACTGATCGATGTGACGCCTGGCTTTGTCTCCACGGGGAATCTTGCGAGCGGTAAACGGGTAAACATAAAACTGGGCAATGCGGTTACAACCGCCTACAAGTCGAAGAAACTGCCGTTCTGTCGGTTCCAGGGCAGCGTCTGGCATCATGTTGAATAGACCGATGTGCAACTCGCGTATCGACTGGTCCTGAGCTCGACGCGGCGTCAGCACCTCTCCGCCTTCGGCGCGGTATCGACTAAAACTGGGCAGTTGTGTATTTGCAACTAATGGCATTATTCAACCAAGGCCCGCGGCAACGAGTTCGAGAAAATCATCCTCACCCTTGATATCATCAACCCGATCCGCCTCGACTACTACGCCGTATTCTTGGGCAATGGCCTCGTATAGCGGCAGGCGATGCTCTACAAGCAGCGGGAACATCCAGCGAAAATAATCTCCCGGGTTAATCTGTTCCGGGCCATCGAGACTGTTTTCAGCCAGGTACAACGGCAGGACCTGATCCAAAAAGCTTTCCTGGTAATACATCGGCTTGGGAGCCACCAGCGACCGCTCAATGATTTGATTGAGTAATGCCTCAGAGGGCTTTAGATACAAGATCAACGTATCTTCAGCCAATTGTCGGATTACATCAGGCTCACCGAGTTCGCATAGGCTACCGCCAGCATCGTTGATGAAATTGGGATATCCATAGGTCTGAGATGACTTTTGGATGAAGTCACGAACATCGTACATCGACACAATTTCCGCCGACCGGTGGAGCGCCTGACGTCGCTTAAACTCGACCACAGACAGCCCCCCCAATTCTGGATCACCGATCATACCGAGAAAGCTAGCAATCGGCGTGAGGTTATTGATCGTAATGTTGTGGCAGATGTACATCGAATCCGATCGCAGCAAGTCTGCCAGAAACGGCACTTTCATCGCCTCTCGCTTGATGTTATCCAGAATCGGTTCATCCAGATAACGGGTACCAATTCGGTAATCTCCTGAATAATGGAACCAGGTATCGCGAGGCAGTTTACTGGCCAGTGTAGTTTTTCCCGACCCCGACATCCCCAACAATGTGATGGCCTTGGAAGACCATGCCTTAAACGCCGTTGGGCTCATGTGCCCTTTGATCTGCACCACTGCCTATCTCCTTACTGAAACCTTTGTTTCGACAAACCCGCTCCCCGATGGGAGCAGGACTACCGTTGAAGTGCTGTCAATGTCCTTGTCTGTCCCCGAGCAAACAGTTCGGGACGGTCTAGTCACCGATTCGCACCACTGTTCGACCCGTTACGCTGCCATCGATGTAGGCGCTGAACGCCTCTGGTAGCCTGTCGAAATCGATGGTCCGGCCCGCGATCATGTCAAGATGTGCCGGTTTGAGGTCGGTAGCTAACCGACTCCACGCCCGATCGCGTAATTCGTTCGACATTTCGATCGAATTGATGCCCAGTAGAGACACACCTCGAAGAATCAAAGGAAATACAGTTGTCTCCAGTTTGACTCCTCCGGCATTACCGATCGAAGCAATACTTCCCCACGACCTCACCGTCCGCGTCAACCAGCCCAAAACCGCACCTCCGACATTATCAATTGCTCCTCCCCACAGAGCTTTTTCCAGTGGTCGGCTCCCCATATTCAGCGAGCCACGGTCGACAAAATCACTGGCACCAAGCTCGCGCAAATAATCGTGCTGGTCAGATTTTCCGGTCATGGCAACCACGTCATATCCTTTGCTGGCCAGCATTTCAATAGCAATACTGCCCACACCTCCGGTAGCACCGGTCACAATCATGGGCCCATTAGCAGGGTTCTGTCCATTTTCTTCAAGTCGGATCATAGCCAGCGCCGCCGTAAATCCTGCTGTCCCCAGGGCCATCGATTCATGGAGTGTCAGTCCTTTTGGAAGCGGGACGATACTGTCCGAGGATATACGGGCATATTCTGAATAACCCCCATCGACTGTTTCTGACAACAGGGCTCCGCACACCAGCACCTGGTCGCCTACGCTGAAACGATCGCTTTCAGAATACGTCACGACTCCGGCTAGATCGATGCCCCCGTTGAGAGAGTCTACCCGCAGTATTCGGGCTGTTCCGGTGGCCGCGAGCGCATCTTTGTAATTGATATCTGAATAATGAACCTTAATGACCACATCACCTTCAGTCAGGTCGTCCACCTCGAGTTGTTCGAAGCCAGCCCGAACGTCTTTTCCTTGTTGGTGTATCCTGAACGCCTCAAAGGGCATAGAATTCTCCGCTGTTTCCCACTTTGTCTGGCTCGAAGTTTAACTGGGATCGAATACGTTTTCGAACACGGGTGTAACCGCATCAGTTCAGACCATAAACCGGCATTCATTCTTTTTTGACAGCATCAACCGCGTCGAGGAATCTACAAGTCATGACCGAAGACACTCTTTTCAGCCGAATTGTGCAAGGGGAACTACCCGCTGATATCGTTTTTCAGGATGACCGTGTAACCGCTTTTCGGGACATCAATCCGCAGGCGCCCACTCACATCCTGATCATTCCAAACAAGATCATACCGACTGTTAACGATGTCACCGAAGCTGATGAAGCAACACTGGGACATATGTTTATCGTTGCCAGAGACCTCGCCCGGAGCGAGGGTATCGCCGACGATGGATACCGCTTGCTGATCAACTGTGGTGAGCATGCCAACCAGGAGGTTCTGCATCTGCACATGCATCTGGTGGGCGGTATCCGACTGGGTCGCATGTTGTCACAACAAGCCCGCAATCCGACGTAATCTATAAACAGAATGCCCTGCCATATAAGCTCCACAGCAGACCATGGCTTGCTTGACGGTCTGTAATCCCACTATCAATCCGAGCCCAGAAACATTTGGGCGAGTCGTTTCAGTTTTGGGATTTTATTAAGGCCTGATCTATATCCCACAAGATATCGTCAAGCGTCTCAAGACCAACCGACAGTCGAATCATGTCGGGGCTCACGCCTGCTGTAATCTGCTCCTCTTCGGTCAACTGACGATGGGTGGTAGATGCGGGATGAATCACCAACGTTTTCGCATCACCTACATTGGCCAAGTGACTCAGAAACTGTACCCCTTCGATGAACTTTACCCCCGCTTCCTGCCCCCCGTGAATGCCAAAGGCAAGCAAACCGCCGGGCCCTTTAGGCAGATAAGTCTTTGCAAGTTCGTGATAAGGACTGTCTTTCAGACCAGCATACTTTACCCAGGCAACAGCCGTATGACTCTGCAGAAAATCTGCTACTGCCAGCGCATTGGCACAATGCCGGTCCATCCGCAAAGGCAGGGTTTCAAGCCCCTGTAGAAACAAGAAAGAATTAAACGGACTCAGGGTTGGGCCCATGGTACGCAATGTTTCCATTCTTGCTTTCATGGTAAAGCCAAAATCACCGAAGGTTTCGTAGAACCGGATACCATGATAGCCCTTGGACGGCTCTGTCATTCCTGGAAAGTTGCCGTTATCCCATGGGAATTTTCCGGATTCAATTAGGGCCCCGCCGATAGATGTACCATGACCACCAATCCACTTAGTCACGGAGTGCACTACGATATCTGCGCCGTGTTCGATCGGTCGACACAAGTAAGGCGTGGCAAAAGTGCTATCGATAACCAGCGGTAACCCCGCATCGTGCGCGATAGCAGCCACTGCACTGATATCGAGTACATTGTTTAGCGGATTTCCAATAGTCTCGGCGTAAACTGCCTTAGTCTTGGAGGTAATGGCCTTCGCAAAATTCTGCGGATCGTCGGGGTCAACAAAATGCGTATTAATGCCCATCCGGCGAAACGTATAGTCAAACTGTGAGTACGTACCCCCGTACAGGGTACTGGCTGACACCAGTTCGTCCCCGGCCTCGAGCAGAGTCAACAATGCCACCATCTGAGCAGCCATGCCTGATCCTACGACCACACCAGCACGACCACCTTCGAGTGTAGCCAGGCGCTCCTCGAGTACGGCACTGGTCGGATTCATCATCCGAGAATAAACATTGCCGAATGTCTGAAGATTGAACAGACTTGCAGCATGATCGGTATCGTCAAAAACATACGATGTCGTCTGGTAAATGGGCACCGCTCTTGAACCTGTCGCGGAATCCGGCAACTGGCCCGCATGCAGGCACAGTGTCTCAAACCCAAATTCACGATCAGCCATTGCTTTGCCTCAGTACACCAACCAGCGCGGACGCTTGCTAGACACAATGCCCGTCTTGATACCAAAAAGATTCAGCCCACCCATCAGGCGGGCATGCTCTATCTTCATGCACCGGTCCATGACCACTTCCAGGCCGCCGTCTCTGGCAATAGATGCAGCTTCATCGTTCACAACACCCAACTGAAGCCAGAATACCTTGGCACCAATCGCGACAGCACTTGTGGCCAGTGGCGGAGTAACGTCGGGTCGCTGGAAAACATCGACAACATCAACAGGGTCCGGAATATCTTCCAGTGCTGGGTAGCATTTCTGTCCCAGTATCTCTTCATAGTTCGGATTAACCGGTATGATTCGATAGCCATGATCCTGCAGATACTTGGCAGCAAAAAAACTGGGTCTCCACCAGTTTGCTGACAGACCGACCACGGCAATTGCCGTATTCTGATTGAGGATTCTTCGAAGATCGTCAATATCGGTCATCACAGTTCACCAGTCACGTTATCGGCACCTTCGGCCATCAAGGTAGAAGACGGTATTCCCAGTCGAGGATTTTACCTGCAAATAATTTTTTGCTTCAAATAAAATTTGACCTATAGACAAAGTTTCCAACAACCCTCTCCCCGGTTGCTGACCATTAACTGCCATCCTTCCACAGTTCGGTCAGACCCGGTGAACCTGGTGCATTTACGTCGTTGCTCTTACTTGTAAGAGATTATTACACCATATGCCATCTATCTCCGATAGAATGCAGACGCTCTGATTCTTAAGCGAGCTAATACTCTGAACCAAACGAACGCTACCCGATCACTGCATCGGGGCTGGCAGATTGTTGCTGTCTGTTGTGTTGTCGGTATTCTGTGTTACGGGGTCCGTCATTCATTTTCAGCGTTCTTTAATTCGATTCTGAATGAGTTTGGCTGGGGGCGCGGTGATACCGCACTGATGCTCTCACTGCACCTGCTCAGTTATGGCATCTTTGCGCCCATTGTTGGCACCCTGACAGATCGCTGGAAGCCAAAACAGATCATGCTGGCCGGGGTAATCATTGTGGGCGCCTCTGCGGCGCTCTGTAGTCTGGGATCTGCTCTCTGGCATTTCTACCTGCTGTTTGGGGTACTCACCCCGATCGGACTGGCCTGTTGCGGGTCCCCTGTTATGAACCCGACCATTGCTAATTGGTTTACAGACCGCAGAGGCCTGGCCTTGGGGCTGGCACAGATGGGAGGCGGCCTGAGCTTTGTTTATGTGATCGCGGTCGAATACACCATAGAGCTATTCAACTGGCGGTTTGCTTATGTACTGATGGGTGTTGTCGTTGTTTGTATTCTGATACCACTTATTGCGGCCTTTTATTATTTCCACCCCTCACAAAAAGGTGTGTCCGCCTTCCGCGTAAGATCCAACCAAGAGCGCTCACCGAACCGACCAAGACATAGGCAGAGCGAACGACCTGAGTGGACTCTACGTCAGGCTTTATCCAGTTATCGACTTTGGCTATTGGTTGTCTCGAAAATGTGTTTCTGGGGTAGCGGCTGCTATCTTGTACTAGCCCATCAGATTAAATTCGCCATAGACATGGGCTATACCGGAATGCTGGCGACTTCAGTTTTTGCGATGTTTGGAATTACCATGGTGATTGGGCAAGTCAGCTCTGCTGTCTCGGATATTGTGGGACGCGAACTGACAGTCTTGATTTCGACCCTTCTCGTGGTCTTTGCGGTCTCACTATTAAGCAGTGTGTCCGACAGTGAGAGTGCTTGGAAACTGTACGTATATGCCATTACTTTTGGATTTGGAGCGGGCCTTTATTCTCCAACAATTTTTGCCGGGGCTGCCGATATTTTTCATGGGCGCCACTTCGGTATGCTAAACGGGCTCATTCTTGCAGGCCTGGGCTTTGGCGGCGCCTTTGGACCCTCACTCGGTGGTTACCTACATGACTTTTTTGGCAACTATCGCTATGCGTTCTTCTTCGCGATTGCAAGTTTTATAGTCGCTGGTATCTCATTTATCGTGGCCTCCCCCAGACACTACCGGCAGCGCCACTGACTGTTCTGACAACAGTGGAGACACCAGCGCAATTGATCCCAGCGTAGAACGGCCCGACCTCTTCAACGCCAGGCAAAGACGGGCTGTTCGTAATGTGATACCCGGGTCGTTCGTCCGCGAAGTGCAACTTCTCCAAACTGAAAGGCAATCGCTGCGGTTGGTGTGAATACTTCATCCTGCAGTGACTTAAAAAGGATAGACAAAACCGGGCTTTCACTTTCTGGAATTTGGTGCAACCGCGGTACGCCGGACTGCAGAAGATCGCTGACCGGCACGTAAAAGACTGCCGCGACCTCGTGAGGATCTGACCTTATCTCTCCTGAGTGCTCGAGCCAGATCACAACAGGCGTGATTCGAAAGCCGGATCGGGTTGCAAAATCATCCAACTGTCCGATAACGTTTTCCTCACGGGCAGTTAACCCCAGTTCCTCTTCGAGTTCTCTGAGTGCTGCAGTCTGAACATCTTCACCGTCATCCAGCCGACCACCGGGCAGTGCGTACTGCCCGCTATGTCGAGCTAAGCGGCTTGTCCTGCGAGTCAACAAGAAGCAAGCATCGTCAGTGACAGGATGTTTGACCACGACCACAGCAACAGCTGCTAAGCGCAGCGTCTGGTCATCAATCCCCAGTCGATCGAATGCATGCAAGTTCTGCTGACAGTGCCCACGCAGTCGTGCATCAAATGTGATGTCAATATCATCAGCAACCACCGTCTAG
>NTKC01000022.1 GCA_002456995.1 Candidatus Thioglobus sp. MED-G25
CTTTTAAAGAACGTACAATTTGCGATGTCAATTGCGTGTCGACAAGTCCAGGATTGACTTGATTAACGCGAATTCCTGCGGCCATCCACTCTTTTGATAAAGCGACAGTCGCAGCACTCAATGCCCCTTTGGTAGCACCGTACACGACACTGCCTGGAGACGGTCTTTCAGCATCGACAGAGCCAATCATAACGACAGAAGGATCACTACTTTGCGCAAGATACTCATACGCATGCTGACACAGACGTAGCGGCGCCCACAAATTGAGTCCAACGTAAGCATTAAAATACTCTCGATCCACGTCTACAAAAGGCATTGAGTCACCACGCCCTGCGTTATTAACGAGAATATCCAGTCCACCCAACATATCGACAGTCCTTTCTATTACCGTATCGGTCTCTTCAGGTTCACTCAGGTCTGCCACAAGCGAATACATCGTTCCCTTGGATTCAGGCACCCCTCCGGAACGCGAAACAACAACAACGGTAGCACCAGCATTGGCCAGACGTGACGCAATAGCAGCTCCAATACCGGATGATGCGCCGGTCACGAGAACACGCTGTTCGGCAAGGCTAAATCCAGAATCAGTCATAAGCGATAACCTCCTCAATTATTACAGGTGAGTTAATCCTTTAAGTACGATTCATCGATGATCGCTACTTCAATAATTTGGCATCTGTCTCGATATTTTAGATGGTGAAACTCGACAACAAGAGGAAAGCAGCATGACCTACAATTCCTTAATGTCCAGGAAGAGCCTCAACCAGTTAGGCCAAACTCATTGGGGAGTTTGGCCTAACCTCTACCCAGGTTGCCAACTTGTGCCGTGTCGAGATTGGCACGGTCGCCCTGGATAAGACCAGTTGTCAGCTTCCAGATCGGTGGATAGCGGTCGAAATATTCGGTAGCGTCGCCGATGCCGAGATCACCTCAGCTGCAATACAACCTGTACTGCCCAGATCGGGAGTAAGGTCCCACTCAATATAACGTCATGAATTAGGCGATCATTTGAGACTTGTCATGACTTCTTGGGATCAAGAAATCCCATTATTTCGCGTACTTCAGCCACGATCGGCCTGGAGAGTTGTGTGGCCCGTTCGGCGCCATCAGCTAGAACCTTGTCTATCTCTCCCGATTCAGCAGTCAGTCGTTTCATTTCATTACCCACAGGACCTAACCGTACCACTGCCAAGTCTGCCAGTGCTTTTTTAAATGTGCTGAACCCCTGCCCTTGATATTCTTGGATAACCTGGTCGATCTCGATATCTTCCAGAGCGGCATAGATTGAAACCAGGTTCAGCGCCTCCGGCCTCTGGGCCAGTCCATCAACAGTCCCCGGCAGTGGATCGGGATCTGTTCTTGCTTTACGAATTTTCTGTGCAATCTCATCCGCCCCATCGGTCATATTGATACGAGAGTAATCTGATTCGTCTGATTTACTCATCTTCTTTCTGCCGTCACGAAGGCTCATAACCCTTGTCGCCGAACCAAATATTTGAGGTTCAGGCAACGGAAAAAATTCCAGCCCGTAGGTTGAGTTGAATGACTGGGCTATATCCCGGGTTAGTTCTAGATGCTGCTTCTGGTCTTCACCGACAGGCACATGCGTGGCCTTATACGCGAGAATATCGGCAGCCATCAAGACCGGATAAGCATACAGTCCGACGGACGCCTGGTCCCGGTTTTTTCCGGCTTTTTCCTTGAATTGTGTCATACGATTCAGCCAGCCAAGGCGGGCAACACAGTTAAACAACCACGACAGTTCGGCATGTTCCGGAACCATCGACTGGTTAAAAATAATGGATCGCGCAGGGTCTATGCCCGAGGCAATGAGGCCGGCAGTCACTTCCCGAGTCGCACGACTCAGTTCTTTAGGATCATGCGGGGCCGTGACGGCGTGGAGGTCCACCACGCAATAAATTGCTTCGAACTCATCCTGGAGTCTGGCCCAGTTCCGAATGGCGCCCAAGTAATTGCCAAGATGAAGACTGCCCGTGGGCTGCACACCTGAAAAAATCCTATTTTTAGACATTTGTAGAACTCAACATTCTCTATAACGAGATGCAAAACAGGCGCTACGGACCAATCAGTATGCGCCATGGCGGTCGTATTATATGTCGACCTTCCGTTTCAAACCGGCGCAACAGATCAGGATCTCCGATGACTCTGTCCGTTGGTGATTCGCAAATACAATCGGCCAAACTTATTTATGCACGGTACTGTCATTTATTTAACAGTTACGACCCCTATAGTCACTGGGCCAGTAGGGGATTTCGATCGCAAATGCCTTTAGACCATGACAGATACCATTCTTTCTACACTTGGTTTTCTTGCCGCCACATTTGGCAGCATCCTCGCCTGGCTGTCAGCGTTTGCACGGACGCTCTGGTTCGGTACGGTATTCGATCTCAAGTTGACTGGGGTCGGACTTGCTCTAGTTATTGCCTGGGTGCTTTATCGCCTGCTACAAATGTTCTTTGACTTATTTCTGGGCAGCTGGCGGAGTCCGGCTCATGATCCCACTGACTTGATTCTCGGAAAGCTGATTAGCCTGCTGTTTTATGGCACTCTCCTGCTCACGCTGACTGCAGCTAGCGTAACCTATATTATGTTGCTTATTATTGAAGACCCAGCGGAATGGCTTAGCGCATTCTTTCCGCTGCCTTAAGGCAGGATACCTCCCCACAATCTTCAAATGAAACTTCGAATCTACCAAGATGAAGACAAGGAGGCGCTGATAGCGCTCTGGCAACGCGTATTCCCGGATGATCCACCGCATAACGACCCGAGTCAGGTGATCACCGCCAAGCGGGCTGTAGACGACCTAATATTCGTTGCCCTCGAAGAAGATTCTATTGTCGGCGCCGTGATGGCAGGCTATGACGGACACCGAGGTTGGCTCTACGCCGTAGCTGTCGATCATGCTCACCGCCGCCACGGAATCGCTCGGCACCTGGTCAGACACGCCCTGGACACATTACGCCAATTGGGGTGCATCAAAGCTAATCTACAGATCAGATCCGACAATGCACAGGTGGTTGCGTTCTATGAATCCTTGGGATTCTGTATCGAGGATCGAATCAGCATGGGACTGAATCTGCGCCGGCCCGCCTGAATCAATATTTCAAACTAAGTTCAGCTCCTTAACCGAACTGGGTCCGTAAGTACTTTTTGTCGATCTTGCCGACACTTGTTTTTTGAATGGCATCAACAACCTTTATCTGATCTGGTACAGCCCATTTCGAGATCAAACCATCCGAGGCTGCCTGTAGAAATTTGCTGCGCACTGCTTCCGAGTCCAGCTCGCCCTGCCGCGGCACCACCAGGACCAACGGTCGCTCCCCCCACTTTTCATCGGCAATACCAATCGCTGCTGCCTCACTGACATTGTCGTGCTGGAGTGCGAGATCTTCCAGATAAATTGACGAGATCCATTCCCCACCACTTTTGATGACATCCTTTACCCGATCAGTCACTTTCAGATAACCGGAAGCATCAAAGTAGCCCAGATCGCCTGTGTGGAGGTAGCCGCCCCGCCACAGTTCTTCGGACTGTTCAGGATCTCTGAAATAGCCCTGCGTCAACCAAGGTGCTCGGGCCACGACTTCACCTGTCGTAACGCCATCATTCGGGAGGTTATTCATGTCCGCATCAACAACGCGAATGTCGACCAAGGGAGCCGGCCGGCCCGACCTGCAGCGCACATCGATCTGCTCTTCTTCTCCACTCTCGGCGTATTCGGCAGACACTTGGGCGAGGGTCAGCACGGGACCTGTCTCCGACATACCATAACCGCTGAAGAGGTCAATTCCACGAGCACGGGCCTGAACGGCCAATGCCACTGGAAGCGCAGAGCCACCTATCGTCATTTTCCATCCGTTGAAGTCAACCGCTTCCGCCTCCGGTGCGTTCAACACCATGTGTAAAATTGTCGGCACACAATGAGAGAAGGTCACAGACTCTGTTTGAAAAAGATTCAGTAACATTCCTGGTTCGTAACGGCCCGGATAAATCTGTTTAACCCCGAGCAATGTCGCCAGGTAAGGCACACCCCAGGCATGGGCATGAAACATCGGTGTCAATGGCATATAGACATCCTGGTCGTGAAACCGTCCTTGCTCTGCCGGACTTCCCATCGCCAAGCCTTTCCCTAATGTATGCAAGACGATCTGGCGATGACTGTAATAAACGCCTTTGGGATTCCCCGTAGTGCCGGTGGTGTAAAAAATAGTGGCGCGTAGATCCTCGTCGAAATCCGCAAAGTCATATTCTTCAGACTGCGTATCAAGCAAAGCTTCATACTCACCCGAAAATTGGATTGCCGAATCGGCGTTATCCCCGGATTCAGAAATAACAACCCAGTCTTTGACTGTTTCTATCCGCCCTAGAATCGGCGCCATCAGCGGCAAGAATTCTTCGTTGATAAGTACGAGGTCATCTCCGGCGTGGTTCATCGTATACAGCATTTGGTCAGGTGATAGCCGGATATTCACGGTATGCAACACTGCGCCAACCATAGGGATGGCAAAAAAACACTCCAGGTACCGATGGCTGTCCCAGTCGAGCACAGCCACTGTATCTCCTTCCTTCACTCCCAGTGACACCAGTAAGTTTGCTAACCGGGCTACTCTTTTCTTGAAGTCCCGATAGGTGTAGCGAAGACGGTCCGCATAAACGATTTCCTGGCTGGGGTGTCTCAGGTCGAGGGTGTTCAACAACTGCTTGATCAGCAATGGATAACCGTAAGCCGAGGGTGTCCGGTAGATTTTATGGTCGGTCATACAACTCTCCAGTTTCAGGTCGTTTAGTCATCCCAGCTGTTCCCGATCTTTAGTTGGGCTAATTACGTTTTGTCATTCTGACGTCGACGCATAAAATTCGCAGCAGTGGACGACAACACAAGTTCATGACGCTGATTGTGCACTTCTGTACGGGTACGCATTACACCCCGATCCGGTTTACTTTTAGATGATCGGGTCTCAAGGACGATCGCACTCACAAACAATGTGTCCCCAGGTCGAACTGGATGATACCAACGCAACTCGTCTAGACCAGGCGACCCCATACTGGACACATCCGACAAAAAATTATCTGCAAATACGCGCATCATCATGCTGGCAGTGTGCCAACCGCTGGCGATAACACCTCCATAGATCGATTCCTTTGCGCGATCCTCATCAATATGAAAATATTGTGGGTCATAGCGAGTCGCAAATTCGATCACTTCGGCAAGGTCAACTTGGACTGAACCAAGTTTATAGACTCGGCCCGCCTCGTAGTCCTCAAAGTATTTATCTTCACCTGGGCCCGGAAAAATATTACTCATCGACTAGTGCCTTTCGGAAGACTCAATCTTGCCTTCCACTTTACGGCTCAAGATCGATGTCAAATAGATAGTCGACTTATGCGTCTGACTTATGCGTGTCATACCGTAGTCCTATTGTTCGACGCGAATCAGTAACACCATTCACATAATGAAAAGGCCGCGTAAAGTTTGGTACCAACCCGGGCCCACCCATCAACAGGAGATCCCCGGGCTTGAAGTCAATCTCTCTAGATTCATTCCCCTGCCGGTCGTGACAAACGCCGAAATGACCATCTCCTGTGAGCAGAATAATGGCGATCAAGAAGCCGTAACGCACATGATCCCGGTGTGGGGTAATTCCGGTACATCCAGGCGGGTACCGCTGAACAATCAAATCATTCAACCGTAATGGATAACCTGCACTGTCAACTTCAGCACCGGCCAGAGCGCTCGTTAACGCCAACTCCAGCACCTTCGCAAACTCCCATAAACTGTGGTCACTAGGTACGTCATAACACAGATCAAAGTCCTGGTAGACAGGTGCCTTACCAGATCCTGTGATAGCCTTGGCAGGTCTGTATTCAAGCTGATCGACGACAGAAACCAACGCATTTGCCTCCGACACATCAAGACACGGACAGGCGACAGCGCCCGCCCGCGGCAATGTGCTAATGCTTCTTGAAACCCCTAACAGATCTAATCGTGAAGCCAGTACCGGGAACTTGGCGCTGTTTATGCTCATCTGGACCCAAATCAGAAATTTAATAAACAACAAAGTGTATTTACGGTGCTCGTAGACCACAACCCTTTAGCGGTCTGGAGTCATCTTTAGGACGATAGTTCACATCGCGGAGTGTGACCTTCGTCAAAAATCAGAGTACTCCATGGAGTTCTGGCCGTCATAACCACTCTCAATGCTCATTTTTGATGCTCAGTCGCCTAAAATACGAACTCCATGTTGCCTGTTACTCGATATCGACACACCGCTGCGAATCACACCAGTCGTGGTAGATACCGCTATGGGCGGATAAGCACATCCCGCGCTCGGCACTAAAACTTTATGTCCGCTCTTTCCTTGGCCTTTCACCGACTCGCTTCGCTGCCGTACTTCTACAGCCTGGCTGGCAAGCTACTACCTTGGGCCGGGGGGCTTAGCATTGTGCTTTTTGGGGTTGGCCTCTACATGGGTCTTGTACTGGCGCCCACAGATTACGAACAAGGCGATAGCTACCGGATCATCTACGTGCACGTCCCTGCAGCATGGATGTCGATGTTAGTTTATGTTGTTCTCGCTATTTCGGGCGCAATTGCCCTGGTCTGGCGGTTAAAACTAGCGGAAGTGGTGGCCCGTGCGAGTGCGCCAATTGGGGCTTCCTATACATTCCTTGCCTTAGCGACCGGCTCTATATGGGGTAAGCCCATGTGGGGGACCTGGTGGATCTGGGACGCTAGACTTACTTCCGAACTTATTCTGCTTTTCCTCTACCTGGGTTATATGGCATTGCAATCGGCCATCGATGACAGACGTACCGCAGCCCGGGCCGGTGCCGTATTGGCTCTTGTCGGCGTTGTAAATCTTCCCATCATTCACTACTCGGTCGAGTGGTGGAGTACGCTGCACCAAGGCCCCACCGTATCAAAGTTTGACTCACCTTCCATCCACCTCTCGATGTTAATTCCGCTACTACTGATGGCACTGGCATTCAAAATTCACTTTGTCACGGCGATTCTCGCCCGCATTCGCCCAGAAATTCTGGTACGTGAACAACGTACGCAATGGGTAGAACGATTGATTTCCCAGCGGCAGTCATGACCGAATTCCTGAATATGGGTGGGTATGGTCTTTATGTCTGGCCAGCTTATCTCATCGTTGCCATCGTGCTCATCCTGAACCTTGTAGTGCCCCTACGGCGTCACCGACGTCTGCTCAGCAAGATGTCACGACACAACAATCTCAATGGACCTCACGCGCCGTGACGCCCCTGCGCAGACAACGATTTATTCTCGTTGGTCTACTGGTTCTCGGCGTTTCCGTCGCGCTTGGCCTCGCGCTGCTTGCGCTCAGAGAGAACATTAATCTCTTTTTCAGCCCGACGCAGGTCATGGCTGGAGAGGCACCCCAGCAGGCCAATTTCCGTTTAGGTGGCATGGTTGTCGAAGGCTCGGTCCAGCGTCCTGATGCTGACCTGTCCGTGGAATTCGTACTGACGGACACCGTCGAACAGGTTACCGTCACCTACAAGGGCTTCCTGCCGGATCTATTTCGCGAAGGCCAGGGTATTGTCGCCCAGGGGATGTTAAACAGTAATGGAATCTTTGAAGCAAACCAGGTACTGGCAAAGCATGACGAAAACTATATGCCGCCGGAAGTTGCAGATGCGTTAAAGAAAGCCAAAGAGATGGGGCTTAAGTGATCGCTGAACTGGGGTTGCTTGCCCTCATCATCGCTTTCTGCACTGCGGTCGTACTCGGTATTGTTCCGCTTTATGGTTCAATTCAACGACATAGCATCTGTATTGCCGTGGCCAGACCCGCTGCCTGGGTCCAACTGGTTTTTGTCGCAATCGCCTACGGCTGTCTTACCTACGCATTTCTCGATAATGATTTCAGTGTGAGCTACGTCGCAAACAACTCGAATTCAAAACTACCGCTGTTGTACAAAATCTCCGGTGTCTGGGGCGCACATGAGGGATCGCTGTTGTTATGGGTACTAATCCTTTCGGGGTGGACCGGAGCTGTCACAATTTTTAGTCGTACTGTACCCGAGGATATGATCGCCAAAGTTCTGGGCATCCTGGGGCTTGTCAGCGTCGGCTTTTTGTCTTTTATTTTGTTTACCTCTAACCCTTTTGCCCGGCAGTTTCCCCCGGTAACGGAAGGACGAGACCTGAACCCACTTCTGCAAGATCCTGGGCTTGCGATCCACCCGCCGATGCTTTATCTCGGGTATGTCGGATTCTCGGTAGTATTTGCGTTTGCAATCGCGGCTTTAATCACTGGACGGCTGGACATGGCTTGGGCTCGTTGGTCCCGCCCCTGGACCACCACAGCCTGGTCTTTTCTGACACTGGGTATTGCGCTGGGTAGCTGGTGGGCTTACTACGAACTTGGCTGGGGTGGCTGGTGGTTCTGGGATCCGGTTGAAAATGCGTCTTTTATGCCGTGGTTGATGGGTACAGCCCTTATTCACTCACTTGCCGCAACTGAAAAAAGGGGCGTATTCAAAGCCTGGACCGTGCTACTCGCAGTATTCGCGTTTTCACTGTCATTACTGGGCACATTCCTGGTTCGTTCCGGGGTGCTCACATCGGTACATGCTTTCGCTAGCGATCCTGAGAGGGGACTTTTTATACTCATTTTTCTGATGATCGTTGTCGGTGGTTCACTCACTCTCTATGCCTGGCGCGCGCCCGGCATTCGCAGTGTGCCGGGTTTTAACCCGGTGTCGCGCGAGAGCGCTTTGTTGATCAACAATGTCCTGCTCGTGACAACCACCGCAACGGTCTTATTGGGCACGCTTTATCCACTCGTCATTGACACGCTCGGACTGGGAAAGATCTCGGTCGGTCCACCCTATTTCAATACCATTTTCATTCCGCTAACGGTGCCGCTGGTCATTGCAATGGGTTTCGGCGCGCTGTGTCGCTGGAAAAAAGACACGTTTGCCCGACTTCGGAGCGATCTCGGCATACTTCTTCTGGCGAGTTTGATTGCAGGCGGGATCTGGCCGTTAGCAATGAATCACTATTCCTTTGCTGCAGCCAGTGCCGGGACACTTGGTTGCTGGGCAATATTTACCGCAGTAAGGGGACTGTGGATTCGGGCCACACCCGGACGTCGCTGGCGGGGCCTTGTACAGACTCCCCGAGCCTACTGGGGTATGACACTGGCACACTCAGGCATCGGCATATTTGTGATTGGCGTTGCATTCACAACCATTTATTCAATGGAAAAAGATCTCAGCATGGCACCAGGTGACCGTATTTCTGTCGGTCTCTATGAATACCAGTTCGACGGTGTCCAAAACCTGACGGGCCCGAACTACGTTGCTCAGACTGGCACAGTCATCGTCAGTCGGGATGGTCGCATCATGGCCCGGCTTTCACCGCAACGGCGTCGTTACCTGGTTCAGCAAATGCCTATGACAGAAGCTGGTATTCAGGCTGGGTTCTGGGGCGATTTTTATGTGTCACTCGGCGAGCGCCTTGATGACAGCGGCCGTTGGGCCGTCAGAATCAACTATAAGGCTTTTATTCGCTGGATCTGGCTGGGCGCACTGCTGATGGCAGCAGGCGGCCTGCTTGCGGCTACCGATAGGCGATATCGTACGGTCGTGCGCACGCCTACCCCCGAAGCAGCCCCACAGACAACGCCGGCCCTGGCCGGATAACCCATGCGGCCTGGGCAATTAGCTTTCCTATCGACTGCTTTTAGCGTTGTTGTACTCTTCAGCGCCGGGATTACAACGCCCCCGGCCCATGCCGTACAGGAACCGTTGAAATTTGAGTCAAGCAGCCAGGAGTCTCGTTATAAGGCACTGATCGCAGAGTTACGGTGCCTTGTCTGTCAGAATCAAAATCTCGCGGACTCAAACGCTGACCTTGCGCGTGACCTGCGACTACTGACCCACAACATGATCTTGTCGGGTAGCTCAGATACAGAAATCGTTCAGTTCATGGTGTCTCGCTATGGCGATTTTGTACTCTACCGGCCACCGTTTAAACCGAGCACCGCCTTACTTTGGCTTGCTCCTCTAATATTTTTGACGGTAGGATGCTTCGTACTGTTTCGAATCTTTCGCAATCGCAAGAATATTAGTGCCTCCAACGTTCCACCGACACAGAGAGCGAAAGTGCGTAAATTGATGCGAGATGATCATTCCACATGATCGTATTCATAGTAATCGGCACGGTCATGCTCGCGTCCGCCCTGGGGCTGTTGCTGTGGCCGCTGCTGACCCGATCGACCCGTACGACCATACCGCGACACGAACTCAATGTCCGTATAGCTCAGCAACGGCTCGCAGAGATCACAATCGAATTGGAGAACGAACAACTTTCGGATACCGACTTCAATACCGCGCAAACGGATTTGGAAGATTCGCTACTGACTGATATTCAGCCGGAAGAAAGCTCAGCATCCCTGAAAAAATCAGGGCCTTTGCCGGTACTGATCGTCGCCACTTTGTTTCCGATCGCGGTTATTGCACTGTACTTGATCCTCGGGTCAGCAAATTACCTCTCTACTGAAGACCAAACAGCAACAGCAGACACAAGCGCGAGATCACCTGACGCTTTACTGGCTGAATTGAAGTTGCGCCTCGAGCAGAACCCGAGCGATCGTGAGGGCTGGGCTATTCTCGCAAACGCCATGATGAGCTTAGGTGACTATACCCAGGCGGTTGGCGCCTACGAAAAACTCTATGCCCTAACCGGCGATGACGCTGAAGTACTGGTGGGTTACGCCGATGCATTGGCTATGCTGGAAGGAGGCATCCTAAATGACCGTGTCATCACATTGCTGGACCGCGCGCTCAAGATCGATCCAGAGCAACCCCAGGCACTGTGGCTGGCTGGAATGGCATCCGAAGCACAGGGGGACCTTCCTGGCGCTCTGGAGCACTGGCACCGTCTTAAACCGGCGTTGCACGCCGACCCTCAAGCTCAATCCAAACTTCAAGCCCTGATAGACCGAGTAACCGAACTAGCCGTTAGTCGGGGCCTTGCGGTGGCAGATCATCCCCAAACTGTCCAGCGGCTGAATCGACCAGGAACACCTGTTACTCTGACGGTGCGAATTGAGACCGCGCCAACCCTTGCAACACAAATTGAATCGTCGCACACCCTTTATGTCTATGCCCGTTCGAATACTGGTGATCGGATGCCGGTTGCTGCCGTGCGACGTTCAGCCGGCGAACTGCCGCTTGAAATTATCTTGGATGACCGCTCCAGCTTAATGGGGACTTCAGTGCTTTCCGATTACAACACAGTTACCCTTAGCGCCCACATCTCACGCACCGGCGACGCGATCAGACGACCGGGGGACCTGGCCAGTGAGTCTATTCCAGTAGACCTCACGACCACGGACCATATCACCCTGATGATCGGGCAACCGGACTGATCGACGCCGGCGTTCTGCACCAGTCACGCCTTAACCTGTGTTGTCTTAACAGAAGAGCAGTGGCGTACTGCCCAGCTAAGTGTTGGGTGATCCGACAATATTGTATTCAGGACCAAACGGGAACGCTGTGATGTTGTCTGCACCCGCCTTGGTGATTATTAGGATATCGTGCTCTCGATACCCGCCCGACCCTGGAACGCCTTCCGGGATCATAATCATTGGTTCCATAGATACCACCATGTTGGGCGCCAGCACAGTATCGACGTCTTCTCGCAATTCCAAGCCGGCTTCCCGTCCATAGTAGTGCGATAGCGTGCCAAAAGAATGTCCATAACCAAAAGTCCGATACTCAAGCAGGTCATGTGTTTTGTAGATCTCGTTCAACTCAGTCGCAATATCGCAGCATCGTGCACCAGGTCGAATCAACTCGAGACCCCGGCGATGGACCTGACAGTTGATTTCCCAGAGCTCAAGTGATTTGGAATCACAATGGCCCAAAAATAGTGTTCGCTCCAGAGCCTGGTAGTACCCTGAAATCATGGCGAACGTATTCAAGCTGAGAATATCCCCTGCCTGGATTCGACGAGTCGTCAGCGGATTATGTGCTCCGTCCGTGTTGATTCCCGACTGCACCCAGGTCCAACTGTCCATCAACTCTGTGTGGGGGTAAGTGCGGGCTATTTCGCGGACCATTGTCTGAGTGGCATGAATTGCGACCTCGTACTCAGGCATACCCTCTCGAAGAGTTTCAACCACGGTGGTACCGCCAAGGTCGCAGATCCTTGCACCCTCACGGATCAGTGCAAGTTCTTCAGTCGACTTATACATGCGAAGCCGCATTGCAACCTCACAGATATCAACCAGTTTTCTGCCTGGCAACACCGATCTGAGCTTCTCGTGATTCTGCAGCGTCAGATGATCCGATTCGATCCCAATGGTGACAGCGTCACCCACCAACTGCTTAACCGCTTCAAAAAAATTGTCCTTGCGCCAGTCCGTATAGATAAGATTGTCGTGGCCGAAAGTCTGTCGCCACGGCTGTGCACCATCGATATTGGCGCTGATGCTTGTCAGCCGGTCCGCGGTGATCACACACCCATAATTACGCCCGAAAGCGGTATATACAAAGTCTGTGAAATAATTCACACAGTGCATCGAAGTCAGTATCACCGCCTCGACCCGCTCGGCGAGCATATGCTGCCTCATCGCAGCAACACGGCGACTCATTTCCTGATCCGAAAAGGTCGGTTGAGGCGGCTTTCCGTTCTCTAGCGTAAGCGTTCTGGGTCGGTCCGGCATACAGTACCTATCTCTTTGTTACGGTTGAGTAGACTCTCTTAGCCAGTACAAATTGCACAATCGCAGCCCGCACTTATCGGATGTCCGGAAAGACGCTTTCCCAATCGAAATCGTCGAAAAAAGCCATATGCTTCTGATTACACTGGATCTGATAATCAGATCCAGATAACACCGAGGACACACAAAAATAGGCCTTACGCAGTGCATTCGTCTGTGCGTTGCCTTCTATGGCAACCGTCGCGATACCGGCGATTACCCCCCCTTGCCTTTTGATCAATTCTATCGCCGCGCCCATCGTGCCCCCAGTCTCTACCCACTGATCAACCAGTAGGACCCGGGTACCTGGACGGAATGCTGGTTTGCGAAGTTCAAGAGACTGTGTCCGTTTGGAGTAATTAATGAACTCCACTTCGTCCGTTGGGACTGGCAACTTGCCTGCCTTGCGCACGGTTAGCATTCCTGTGCCCAACCGAGTAGCCAGCGCCGCACCCAGCACATAGCCAGCAGCGTCAATGCCCGCAACGATGTCAATGGGCACTGTGCGAAACGGATGCACAAGATCGTCGACCATCTGCGCAAACGCCCGGCCATTAATGTAAGCCGAGGAGGGATCCAGCCAGGCGAAGGTATCTCCCTTTACCGTAGGGGCCATCTTCCGAAGATACGATCGCTCGTCACTGTGCTCATCCAACGATGCAGAGATATCTCGGTGTCCAGCAGAACAGCGACAGTTATCGATCAACCGCGATAATCTTGTTCTATCTATATTGTAAAAGTCTTGGGGTAGATTTATCCCGGTGGCAACGAGTATCGCGTCGACGTAAGGTGCATAGTCATAGACATTTTCTGGAGTAATTCCCGAAGCCACCGCTAATGTGCCGGTACCGATTCCTTGTCGAAATGTTTCTATCTTTTCGATTGGGGCAGCTTCGCCCGTCGCGGCTCCTGAAGTAGTCACAACATCCATCCACTGCGCTGCAATTTGTCCCGATACAAAGTAATGCGCTGGTTCGACGGCTCGCTGTTTCTTAAAGGCTGTTCCACCAAAATAGATTCCCGACCAGCCGCTCTCCTCGCGGGCGGTATTAATGCTTCCAGCTTGGCTTTGTGCCTCAGTTTGCTCATCTATACAGGCATCATCCGCCCAGTAAGCATCGATGGTGAGGCCCCGAGACTCCAGGTCACCTAAGATCGGGAAAGCATCCCGCCCAGTCACTCCGAGGAAGTTGACCCCCAGCCAAAGCAGTGGATGCGCCTGTCTGCACCGTTCAATTAACGGCAAGAACAGCTTTACATCAAAATCATGATTGATCAGAAATACACCTTGTGCACCGCAGCGAACAGCAATTTCAATGTTTCGATCGATCTGCTCGTCATCCTGGGCATGAATCACTGGGAGTACCGCAGGCCCCACGACCTTGAATTGTTTGTGAAAGATGTGACTGTGCACCACTCGACCTCGGATTTCGTTAACGCTCGGTAAGGTTAGATTACCTTTTCTGTGCGCTTCCACAAGCCCTCTGGGTATGACACCTGGCATTCACCCTGGCACCGTCACCAGCAAACAAATTGCCTGACTCCGGCGTACTCGGCAGTCAACATTAACTGAGCCCACCAAATCTCTGAATCAGTTAGGTTATTTTCTTGGCACTGTTTATCGTAGATGCTTGAAGAGGAATCAACAACAAAAAATGTGGGTGACTCAGTATCGACCCAGGCACACCTTTTGAAGTACTCTTGGAGGACAGCCAGCTATAGTCAAATGACACTGCGGATGCTGGCAATATGCGGGATATCCAGTTCCACCGCTACAACGCAAATTGCGAGTCACAGGCCGGTATTCAAGACATTCCCATACTACCTGAGACAACGACTAAACCAGCCAACAGGAGAGTAGATGATGAGTAAAAAACGAGTTCCCGGAAAACCCGATCACACCGACATCGGCAGAAGAAACATTCTAAAGGGTGTTGGTGCTGCTTCAGCAGCAACTGCCTTGAGCGTGCCGATGATTCTTGTGCCTCCGCGTGCCAATGCCGCAACCGAGCTCACTATGATTGCTTGGTATGGTCACGGCGAGCCAGACATGGTCGAAGAATTCGAAGCCATGCACAATGTCAAAATCAAAGCCAAATATTATGCCGGTGGCGACAACATGCTGGCGCTGATATCACAGTCCCCCCCCGGCACCTACGACATTGTCCTCTCAGACGGCGAGTTTGTGCAGCTGCTTAATGAAGCGGGCTACGTCGAAAAGATGGATCCCGATGAATACAACATGCATGACTTATTTGATGAGTACGCCCGGTTCCCTGGCCACTGGGAAGGCGATGACCTGTATTCCGTGATTGTCAGGTTCGGATATTTGGGTGTCTCGTTCAACACCACGATCATCAGCCATGAAGAGGCAATGGACTACAACATTCTTTGGGATTCCAAACTAACAGGCAAGGTCGGCCACTTCGACTGGCACCTGCCTAACCTCGGTTGCTTGAGTTTAAGAGACGGCAACGATAATCCAACGCCATTTGATATCAATGCTGCACAATGGAAAAAACTACAGGAGACAACCCTGTCGCTTAAACCCCAGGTCGGCGGTTACTTCGATTATGGCGGCACGTTTTCATCCCTAAAATCCGGTGAGATACACGCCATGTGCGGTATCGGCGACTGGATCACAGGTGTCGTCAAAAAAGACGGTGCGCCGGTTGACTCCGTCGTGCCGAAACAAGGTGGCATTCAGTGGACTGAATCGTACTCCATTGGCAAGGGATCCCAAAAACAGGATCTGGTCAAGAAGTTCATCAAGTACATGACTTCAGGTCCTGGCCAGGTTCGGTCAACACAAATGGCAGCTTACCCCGGCATGTCTCCTTACAAATCTGGATGGACAGCGCTCAATCAGGCTAACCCTGCGGAAGCCAAACGACAGCGCATGAATCTGGACGGACCGAACTGCATCGACGATCTTCGCGAAGGCCGCATCCACTTCCGACGGACACCGGTTCAACAGTCACTTGAAGACTGGAATGACTTTTGGTCTGAATATAAGAACGCATAAAAACCAGTGAATTGAGCGGGTCGGTGGTTACTGGCCCGCTCTTTTTTCTGAGTTACAAGTAATCGTCATCCATTGAATCCCCCTAACTGCTCACGATCACTTCGACAGCTACCGCACAGGATATTGCGATAAGCACTTATTCTCACCAGCGAACAGTCACCGTGTATGGCCTGACATGGTCTATGCCTATTGTCGTGTGGCAGCTTGTATTTTTTGTATTTCCGCTGTTATTTTTATTGTTGATGAGTTTCTGGCTGGTTAAGAACTACCGCATGGTACCTGGCTTTGATTCGGTGAACTGGATCAAGATGTACGGCAAGGGTTACTTCTGGGATGGTTATTGGCGTACCCTAGGCTATGCCGGCATCACGACGGTCATCACCAGCGTGCTCGCATTTCCGTGTGCTTTTGCTCTGGCATTCAAGGTCTCACCGACTGTGCGCCGGTGGGCTATGTTTTTCCTGATTGTTCCGTTTTTTACCAGTTATCTGGTGCGTATATTTTCCTGGCAGATCTTTTTAAACGACAACGGAATCATCAACGTTCTATTGAGTTCGATAGGGCTTGGCCCATTCTCGATGCTCAATACCTTCTTCGGTACAGTCGTGGGTTATCTGACTCTGTGCTTACCGCTAGCTGTGGTGTTACAGCTTATTTCGCTATCCAACGTTGACCAGCGCCTAATTGAAGCCGCCCACAACCTGGGTTGTGGCAGCTTTCGTACCGTTTTTGCAGTGATCATACCACTCGCTAAAATCGGTATTATTGTGGCCGCGGTTTTCTGTTTTATCCTTTCTTTCGGGGATTTTGTCAGTCCCTATTACCTTGGCGGGTCCAAACCACCCACATTGAGCATCTTGATCATCGATACCACCAAATCGGGGCAACAGTGGCCTCGTGCCGCGGTTGTTGCGATTACCATGATCGTAACGCTGTTCGCAATCATGTTTACCGCTATTGCACTGGCCTACCGGCGGCGCTCATGATCCGTGCAAAGATATACCATGGGTTATTCTACTTTTACGTCGCGCTTGTGTTCGTTTTTGTATTTCTCCCCATTCTGACGAGTTTTGTTTTCTCATTTAATTCAGAACGTTTCCCCACCATTCCGTTGGGACACTTCACCCTGCACTGGTACACCCTCGCCTTTACCGACGCCGATGTCTGGGACGCCTTCAAGGTCAGTCTGATCGTGTCCTTGTCAGTTGCTTTTATCGCAACCTTCCTGGGGTTCTGTACTGCCTATACTGATTACCGCTACAACTTTTTTGGAAAGTCTGCTTATCTCGCACTCTCGTTGCTGCCACCTACAATTCCCTTGGTCATCATGGGCCTCGCAATGCTAGCGCTGCTCGCGCGTATCGGCATGTCTGGCAAAATAATATCGATCATTGTGAGTCATGTAGTATTGTGTTCACCGTTTGCAATGGCCATTGTGCGCATGCGTTTGGCGCAAATTGACCCCAACCTAGAATCGGCCGCCTGGAATCTCGGTGCATCCCAATGGCGAACCATGCGTGAAGTGATTGTGCCCTTTTGCGCACCGGCGCTTATATCTGCTTTCTGCCTGACTGCAGCCGTCTCATTTGATGAATTTGCCGTCGCCTGGTTCGTTTCGGGTTTAAACAAAACGGTTCCGGTCATCATCCTCGAGATTCTTCAGGGCAATACTGACCCCAGGATCAATGCCATTGGGTCGGTGGTTTTTGTAACCTCTATCACGCTGATCATACTTGCGCAGATTATTTACATGAGAAAATCAACCCGAAAAACACTCACAGGTTTTTGATGGAAGACATCAGTGCCAACTAACCATACTCAACCGCTAGTTTTATTCGATCGTGTCACCAAACGGTTTGGGTCAACGACGGCAGTGGACTCGATTTCTCTTCAGATCTTCGAGGGCGAATTTCTGTCGATTATGGGTCCTTCTGGTTGCGGTAAGACGACAACCCTTCGAATGCTTGCCGGGCTTGAGGAACCTTCCGAGGGCGAAATTCAACTCGCCGGCGAGCGCATCAACAACGTCACCGTTTCAGAACGGGACACGCCGATGGTCTGGCAGTCTCTGGCTTTGTTTCCCTTCCTGAACGTGATCAAGAATGTTGAATTCGGACTAAAAATGCGCGGAGTATCGACCATTGAACGGCGTCGGCGCGCGCTTGACTGGCTCGAAAGACTGGAGATTGTTGACTTTGCTGACCGAGAGATCAGCCAACTTTCCGGTGGACAACAACAGCGTGTGGCGCTGGCAAGGTCGCTTGTCACAGAACCTCGCATTTTACTTCTCGACGAACCGCTCAGTGCACTGGATGCCAACCTCGTCGTGCGCATGCAGGGCGTTCTGACAAAACTTCAGAAAGAACTGGGCATCACTTTTGTCTATGTCACCCACCGACAGTCCGAGGCGTTTGCAATGTCCGACCGGGTGGTCATCATGAATCAAGGAAGAATAGAACAAATTGATTCAGCTAAAGGGATCTATCGCAACCCGGCAACGCGGTTTGTCGCAGAGTTTGTCGGCGCAAATAACATATTGAGCGGAACGGTTATCGCGGCCGATAGACTGATTGAAGTTGATACACCTGCTGGCCGTTTCAAATGCGTCGAGAGTTCGGATCACATCTGGTCAATCGGTGACACTACCAGTCTGGTAATCAGTGCAGACCTAATCAGACTGAGTACTAGTGCGGTCAACGACGAAAACGAAATGGAGTGCCGATTCATCAGCGAGGAATTCGTCGGCTCAATTGTCACCGTCCTGGCTGAGACGCCAGACGGCGCAGACTTTAGGATTCAACTCCAGCAACGTGAATTATCAGAACTCGATCTGAAGGTCGGGGCGACGGTATACGTGCGCTGGGACAGTCACGATGCTCACCTGCTCCGGGACACGAACTGATTGTAAAATCAGGACATAAATTTGCGGCCATAATGTTATAGAGGCACTACAACAACACGTTCCAATTGGGGAGGGATCGGTTTGCTTGATCTGCTAATCAAAAATGCTATCGTTATAGACCGGCCGTCGCCTGTTGATATTGCCTGCCAGAAAGGTCGGATTGCTCTGGTCGAGCCACATATCCAAGCACAGGCAGAGACCGAAATAGATGCCGAGCAGCAACTGGTCACCGCCCCGTTCGTTGACAGTCACTTTCACATGGATTCGACGCTGTCGTACGGGCGACCCCGCGTGAATCAGAGTGGCACCTTGCTCGAAGGCATAGCTCTGTGGTCGGAACTCAAACCGCATCTCACTGTCGATGACATTAAGCAGCGCGCCCTCACCCTGTGTGGCTGGGCTGTGGCTCAGGGAAATCTTGCTATTCGTAGTCACGTAGATATCTGCGATCCGGAATTGACCGCCGTGCATGCTCTGCTGGACGTCAGGGAATCCGTAAAAGCATATCTCGACCTTCAACTGGTCGCCTTTCCACAGGATGGATATTTTCGATATGCGGGGGCAGCCGACCTGCTCACCCGAGCACTGGACCTTGGGGTAGACGTTGTTGGTGGAATACCGCACTTCGAGCGCACCATGGCGGATGGTGCACAGTCCGTGCGCGAACTCTGTCAGATTGCGGAAGCACGTGGACTTATGGTCGATATGCACTGCGATGAAAGTGACGATCCGCAGTCCCGACACATAGAAACACTGGTATCAGAGACACAGCGACTCGGCCTGCAGGGTCGAGTAACGGGCTCCCATCTGACCTCCATGCATTCAATGGACAACTACTATGCCGGCAAACTCATGTCATTGATGTCTGAATCACAGGTACACGCTGTCGCCAACCCGCTGATCAACATTACGCTGCAAGGCCGTTCTGATAGCTATCCAAAGCGTCGCGGCATGACGCGAGTCAAGGAGATGATGCAACTAGGAATTAACGTTGCCTTCGGCCACGACTGTGTGCTCGATCCCTGGTATTCACTCGGCAGTCACGACATGCTTGAAGTGGCCAATATGGGACTACATGTCGGGCAGATGACAGGCATCACCGAAATGGGCCAAGCATTTAAAGCGGTGACTTCGAACGCAGCTGAGGTGCTGGCCCTGGAGAACTATGGACTTGAGCCAGGCTGCAATGCCGACATGGTGATACTACAGGCGGCCGACCCCATTGAAGCACTGCGATTGCGGGCAAACCGGCTGTTCGTGATCCGGCGCGGCGAAGTGATCGCGGAATCTGCGCCTGTCAAAACAACGTTAAGAATGTTTAATACCGAGTCAGACATTCGATTCAGTCAAGCCGAACTAAATAAACCAGCCCACTAGCCGTTCAAGAACTTGCCGCTTTGTTCTCCGCGGCACACAGGGTCGCAACCGCCCCTTCCAGACGTTCCAGCCCTTCTTTGATGTCAGCCTCTGAAATAATGAGCGATGGCGCTAGCCTCAGCACATCACTACCAGCTATCAGAGTCAGAACGCCGGCATCCTGACTCGCCAGCAGAAATTCACGAGCCCGACCAGACCAGTTGTGGGTAACAACACAACCGATCAGCAGGCCCTGACCCCGAATCGCCTGGAACACATCAAAACGATCTGAAATCCCCTGGAGCCCCTTAACCAACATCGCCCGTCGATAGGTAACGCCCTCAAGAACGTCCGGCGTGTTAATCAGATCAAGCGCCGCACTAGCCACTGCACAAGCGAGGGGGTTGCCGCCGTACGTACTGCCATGAGTGCCAACTTTAAATACCTCCGACACCTGTGCTGTCGCCAATGTGGCACCGATAGGAAATCCACCACCCAGGGCTTTTGCGGTTGCCATAATGTCAGGCTTCACATCGTACCATTCGTGGGCGTACAGCTTGCCGGTTCGACCTACCCCTGTCTGAACCTCATCCAAAACCATCAATGCCTGATGTTCATCGCACAGGCGACGAATGGCCTGCATAAACTCAGGCTCGGCATCGAGTACGCCACCTTCACCCTGTATAGGCTCAACAATGACAGCACAGACCGTATCCGAAAACGAATTAAAGGTTTCTTCGAGGGCTGCCACATCATTAAAAGGTAAATGTGTAATCGAACCCGGTAATGGCCCGAACCCTTCCCGGTAATTCGGTTGGCCCCCGACTGAAATATTCAACAGTGATCGGCCATGGAAGGCGTTATCAAAAGCAATAATTAAGTCTTTTTGCGGTCCAAAATTAGTATGGCTATATCGTCGGGCGAGCTTGAGCGCGGCTTCATTTGCCTCAGTCCCGGAATTGCAGAAAAAGACACGATCAGCAAAGGTGGCTTTACACAGCTTTTCTGCCAAAACGACCGCGGGCTCGGTCGCCATGACGTTGGAAGTGTGCCACAACTTGCCCGCCTGCTTCGTAAGTGCGGACACCAACGCCGGGTGCGCATGACCCAATGCATTCACGGCAATGCCACCAGCAAAGTCGACATATTCTGTACCGGCCTGGTCCCAGACTCGCGAACCACTGCCTCGAACAGGGATCACATCACCCGGCGCATAGTTCGGCATCATGACCTGATCATAGGATTCGCGTGTGGTTGTGGTCATAGCCACTCTCCTTTCATTCTTTTTTTGCGGTGTTCGACCGGATATTTTACCCCAGAGCAGACCTTTGATCCGACTGCACTCTTTCAATTGAATAGAAAACAGATATGATGAGGTTCTATCGAACGAGACGGGATACAAATCGTATCATGAGCAGATTATTCGGATCTATCAGACAGATGGGGTACGTAGTCCGCGATGTAGAACAAGCCATCAAACACTGGGTAGAGGTGTGCGGTATCGGGCCCTGGTATTATGTCGACAAACTGCCCGTTAAAGACTTTCACTATCGTGGACAACCCAGCTCACCACATTTGTCAATTGCACTGGCGAATTCAGGTGATGTCCAGGTCGAGCTGATTCAGCAGCGGGACACCTCTCCCACCATGTATCAGGATTTCCTGAATGCAGGTAACGAAGGACTTCAGCACTGGTCAAGCTGGCCGGACAATTACGACGAACTCTACCAGCGCGCTCTTGACTCAGGCTATGAGGTTGGCCAGGAAGCCGACAGCGTGCGCGGCCGGTTTGTTTACTTCTTTAACGAGGGACACCCCGGCACAGTCATTGAGATGGCACACTCTACGCCAGAGCGTCGGCGAATATTTGATGCAGTCAGGGAAGCAGCAATAGACTGGGACGGGAGTGATCCCATCCGTGATGAGTGGCCTTGATTATCCTGGCGGCTAGTCCAGAAACGCCTCGGGTGCCTCGAGTGCAGCTCGTAACTGTGAGAGAAATCGTGCACACGGCGCACCATCGATGAGCCGGTGGTCAAACGTTAACACCAGCGTGGCCAGATCACGCGCTACGATCTCGTTGCCGGCATAACGCGGCACGCGCTGAATTCGCCCTATCCCAAGGATCCCGCACTGGGGTGGGTTTAATATCGGCGTGAACCAGTCTATACCCAGCCCACCAAGGTTGCTCACGCTGAATGTTCCACCCTCCATTTCATCCGGGGTTAACTTATTTTCACGGGCCTTGACTGCCAGTTCGCGCACGGTTCGCGCGATCTCGCCGATACTCAACTTGTCCGCGTTGCGGACAACTGGCACGACCAGACCGCCATCAATATCAATCGCAACGCCCAGATTAACTTCGCTATAACGGCAAATGGCACCGTCAACAAACCCAGTATTAAGATCAGGGTGATCCTTTAAAGTCTGGGCAGTTGCCGCCAGGATCAGATCATTGGGTCCCAGGGGAGTACCCCACTTTTCCTGCCAATCAGCCTCGCGCTCTACACGGTAAGACTCAAACTGGCTGAAATCGACTTCTATTCCTTCACTCACATGGGGCGCTACCCCCCAGTTTGCACTCAGGCGTTCGGCCGTGATCCGTCGGATCCCGCTGAGAGGCACGACCTCACCTGCCGGTACCGATGTGTCCTCCGCCTTAGCCGGGGCAGTTCCATCATCAATCGCGCGCTGGACGTCTTCCTTGGTCACACGCCCGTCAGGCCCTGTGCCCTCTACAGCATCGGCATCAATTCCGTGCCTGTCAGCGAGCCGCTGGGCCACTGGTGTAACCCGGGGTCCTGCTGCCACAGATCGTTTTTTAGAGTCAGGCTCGACCGGTTGGTCCGGAACAGTTTCACCCGCATCTCCGATCCAGGCGAGGACTTCCCCCACATCGTACTCGGCATCGACCTGCCCCACAGTTTTAAGCAGGACACCTGACACTGGCGAATTGACATCGACCACCGTTTTATCTGTCTCTATAGATATCAACAACTGGCCCTCATCAATGCTTTCACCTTCTGAAATATGCCATTCGACAACTCGACCCGTTTCCATGGTGTGACCCATTGCCGCCATTTTAAATTGCGTCGCCATTGTTACTGTCGGATCAGTTCATAACCGCTTGAACAGCGGATACAACGCTTTCGCTACTGGGGACCACATGTTTAACCAGTTCAGCACTAAAGGGCATTGGCACATGCGGGCTGCCGACCCTTGCCACAGGCGCTTTAAGATCATGAAAACAATTCTCACCGATCATCGCAGCAATCTCAGAAACGGCACCCGCAAATGCCGAGTCTTCACCACAGACTATGGCTCGCCCTGTTTTTCTTACGGAGCTACAAATCGTATCAGTATCAAGCGGTGACAACGATCTCGGGTCTACGACTTCTACATCGTAGCCGTCATCTTCAAGCGTGATGGCTGCTTCCAGAGATTTCTCGACCATCGGGCCGACTGCGATGATCGTGGCGTCTTCACCTTCTCGCTTGATGTCTGCCAGCCCGATAGGGACCAAGTGCTCACCATCCGGCACCTCACCTTTACTGGTATAGATTCGTTTGTACTCGAAGAACATCACTGGATCGGGCGAACGTATGGCCGATTTAAACAAACCTTTCGCATCCGCGGGTGTAGATGGCACCACCACCTGTAATCCGGGCACGTGCATAAACCACGATTCCATGATCTGCGAGTGCTGTGCGGCCAGCAGTCGGCCAACACCGCAGGGCAGACGAATCACCATCGGAACGCTGCCTTGGCCACCGCTCATGTAGCGCATTTTTGCAGCCTGATTAACGACCTCGTCCATAGCGCACGTCACAAAATCAAGGTACATCAACTCGACCACAGGCCTCATACCGGCCAGTGCAGCGCCAACACCAACCCCAACAATACCGGCTTCTGCAATCGGCGTCTCAAAAATCCGACCTGGAAAACGTTCTGCAACACCTTCAGTCACTTTGTAAGGACCGCCGTGGGTAATGACATCCTCTCCAATGACGAATATCGAATCGTCTCTCGCCATTTCCTCATGGAGCCCTTCTCGAAGTGCTTCGTTGAATGCCATGGTTTTCATCACGCCACCTCCTGAATCGGAGCCACAACGTCGGTTGCAACTTCATCCGCACTTGGCCAGGGGCTTTCCTCGGCAAATCGGGTCGCGGCATTGATCTCAGCGTTAGCTTCAGCCTGGATAGTCTGATCCTGTTTTTCGCTTAACCAGTCTCGATCGCGCATGAACTGCGCCAGCAGTTTTATCGGATCTCGATTTTCCTTCCATTCGTCAACTTCTTCGGACGAACGATACTGTTGTTCATCTCCGAGGCTGTGACCATAGAACCGATAAGTGCGTGCTTCGAGCAAAGTGGGGCCCCCGCCCTCACGTGCACGCTTCACGGCCTCGCCTGCAGCTTCATACACCTCTACAACATCCTGGCCATCGACCGACACACCGGGTATTGAGTAAGATGCCGCCATGTCCGCAACCGAATCCACGACCGCTACGTTCTCACGCGGCACCCACTGCTGATACCCATTATTCTCACAAACATAGACAACCGGCAGGGTCCAGAGCGATCCCATGGCGATCGCTTCATGAAAAGTACCCCGAGCGGCTGCTCCGTCACCAAAAAAGCACACTGAGACTTGATCAGTGCCGCGCAGTTTACTTGCCAGTGCCGTACCGGTCGTGGGCCCAATACCAGCGCCCACAATGCCATTCGCGCCTAGCATATTGAGCGAGAAATCTGCGACGTGCATCGAACCCCCTTTACCCTTACAGGTGCCCGTTGCCTTTCCCCACAACTCCGCCATCATTCGGTCTGATTTTGCGCCTTTCGCTAAACAATGACCGTGACTTCGATGCGTTCCAAGTACGTAGTCATCATCTCTCAGGTTTGCACAGACCCCTGTGGCAACAGCTTCTTCCCCACAATACATGTGCAAAGTACCGACCACATTGCCCAGATTGGTCTGGCGATCCGCTTCCTCTTCAAATAAGCGAATGCGCCACATATCCGTGTATATTTTCAGACAGACTTCTGCTGACAGATCCATGTGATTTTCCCCCCTATTATTTGGATTACAACACTCTTCAAATCAAGCCGAATCGTTGAAGTAAGTCTAGGGGAGAATACGCTATGATTGCCAGCCTATAGGCTCAAATCATTTATTCCGAAATTCAATACCCATCTAGAAGTCCTAAAACCAGCAAAAGGGGGAAATATGCGTCTAAAAAATAAAGTTGCCCTAGTGACAGGCGGCGCTTCCGGTATCGGTGCCGCCACCTGTCAGCTCTACGCTCAAGAGGGTGCGGCCGGAATCGTGGTGACCGACATCAATGAAGAGGCGGGCCGATCAGTCGCGGACGATATCG
>NTKC01000023.1 GCA_002456995.1 Candidatus Thioglobus sp. MED-G25
AACTGGTTGGTATAAGAAATGCCGATCAGGACGTTTTTCTAACTGATATTGCGCATAAACTGTGGCCCACAATATGCCGAACCCTATACAAGCTAAATAACGAGTCCAGCCCCGTGCTACCACAAAGCAGAGGCACCCTATACAACAAGCCCACAAAACCGCAGTCAACGTGGCGCACAAATGAATAAGCAGTGCGCCAGCTGTATAAGCTAATGCTATGGCAAATATTCGAGGCATCCTTGCCCGCCGATATCATCCTTGATTTTTACTGTCTACATTTTATGGGATATCGCTGGACAATCAAGTTAGTGGACTAAGCAGAAATATTCTGTAGCGTTCCGTTCGCTAGTTTGTAGGTGTGATCAAGTTTTTGTGCCAACCCGAGATCGTGGGTAGCCATGACAAGACTCGTATCAAACTCGCTATTGAGAGCGAAAAACAGTTCTTGAACTGAATTTGCTGTCTCGTAATCAAGGTTCCCTGTTGGCTCGTCGGCCAGGATACAGTCGGGCTGTCCAACCAGGGCGCGAGCTACGGCAGTCCGCTGCCTCTCTCCTCCGGAGAGTTCGCCTGGCTTATGGTGTTCCCGAGCCCTTAAGCCTACCTTTTCCAATAACCGTGATGCGTCCGATAACGCTGAAGTATGAGACTCACCGCGAATCAATAGCGGCATCGCTACATTTTCCAAAGCGGAAAACTCCGGTAGGAGGTGATGAAACTGATAAACAAAACCAAGCGACCGATTCCGAAGCAAGCCGACTGCCTTATCACTCAAACCTGCCAGAGACTGACCACATAATTGAACACTGCCTTGAGTTGGCTTATCCAGGCCACCCAGTAAATGCAAAAATGTACTCTTCCCGCTGCCTGAGGCGCCGACTATGGCGATAGTTTCACCCGCTGACACTGTCAAGTTGATATCGTCAAGTACCTGGACTAGGGTCCCGGCCTCTGTAAACGATTTATATAGCCCGGAACATTCCAGAATCGGATTAGCCGGGTTACTCATATCGCAATACCTCAGCCGGATCAGTCCTCGAAGCCCTCCACGCTGGGTACAACGTTGCGACAATGCTCAATACAAATGAAATGGAGATAATCTGATAAACATCCCTCCACTTTAGCTGAGCGGGAAAGTCGGTGATCACATATACACTTGATGGAAAGAACTCGATTCCAAACAGTCCCTCCAACCAAGGGACCAGCGTTTCTACATTTACAGCTGTTATTACACCCGAGATGCCGCCGATAAATATCCCGATAAGTCCGATCAATGTGCCCTGAATCATAAAAATAGCCATCACCCTGCGCGGTCCCAACCCCAAAGTTCGTAAAATAGCGACGTCTGAGCGCTTATCAGTCACCAGCATCACCAGAGTAGATACGATATTGAATGCAGCTACCGCAACGATGAGCAGCAAAATAATAAACATCACGCGCCGCTCTATTTTTATCGCTCGGAAAAGATTGATGTGTTGGGTTGTCCAGTCAGTTACGCGGTACCCCGCCCCCAGAGATCTGGAAAGTTGCTCTCTTATTCGGGGCGCTTGGTATAGGTCTGCAAGCTTCAACCGCCGGCCGCTGACTAAGCCTTCTGTTTTAAAGAGTCGATCCGCATCACCCAGATGCAGTATTGCTAAACCACTATCGTGCTCGTACATGCCGAGTTCAAAGATTCCCGCTACGGTAAATCGTTTCAGCCTGGGCAAAAGCCCAGCCGGAGTAATCTGACCCTTCGGAGCAACCAGGGTTACTTTCTGACCCACCGACACACCCAGTTGTCGCGCGAGCTCGGATCCGAGAACAATCCGCCATTTTCCCGACTCTAGGGCGTTCCAATCGCCCTGTTTCATACTCTCAGACAAATTGGAGACACCGCCCTCTTCTGTAGGCAACACGCCTCGAATCAAAGCTCCTTTGACCATTCGGCCACCCATCAAAAGGCCCTGACCGAGAATAAATGGTGCCGATGCTAGAATTTCTGGCCGTTTAGTGATCTCGTGATTAACCGTCTCCTGATCGCTAAGCCATCCATCGTGACCACTGACGGTTACATGCGATGCGACTGAAAGTATCCTTTCTCTGAGTTCGCGTTCGAAGCCGTTCATGATGGATAGAACAGTGATCAATGCCCACACACCGATCGCAATTCCCATCATTGAGGTCATCGAGATAAAGGAGATAAAATGATTGCGCCTTTTAGCTCGGGTATAGCGCAACCCAATCAACAGCTCCAGTGGCCGGATCATGGCAATTCGCAGGCAATCAGAGCATCTTGGGGGAACAGATCAAAGCACCTAATTGTTGCTTTCAGATCGCAGGTGTGGGAACAACAACACGTCCCTGATCGACGAACACCCTGTCAACAACATCACAAAACGGTCAACACCGAGTCCACCGCCAGCATTGGGTGGCAAACCATACTCCAGCGCGGTGACGTAGTCCTGGTCAAAAAACATAGCCTCCTCATCACCAGAAGACTTCGCAGCTGCTTGCCGCTCAAATCGTGTCGCCTGATCTTCTGCATCGTTTAACTCTGAGAATCCGTTAGCCAGCTCCCGCCCCGCTATAAATAGTTCAAACCGATCAGTCACAGAGTAATCATCGTCATTGCGTCTGGCTAACGGTGAGACTGCCTCGGGGTAAGCCGTTATATAGGTCGGTTGTATGAGGTGATCTTCCACGGTCTCGTCGAACAGCAGCATCAACATCTCGCCCACCGACAAATCTGAATCGAGTTCAACACCACGAGCTACAAGCATGCTTGCCATCGTTTTTTGATTATTAAGATCAGCGCGGGAAATTTTGGGGTTATACCTCAGGACAGCCTCATGCATACTTAGTCTTTCAAAAGGTTTGGCCAGGTCGATACTGTGCCCTTCATACTCAAGCTTTGTGGTGCCGTTAACGTTCTGAGTAACTATTCTGAGCATCTCTTCGGTTAGATCCATGTACTCGTTGTAATCAAGATAGGCTTCGTTATATTCAAGCATCGTGAACTCTGGATTGTGCTGAGTACTCAACCCCTCGTTACGAAAATTCCGGTTTAATTCGTATACCCGCTCAAAACCACCGACCAGGCACCGCTTAATATAGAGTTCCTGAGCGACCCTGAGATAAAGATCCCGATCAAGTGCGTTGTGATGTGTAACGAAGGGTTTCGCATTTGCTCCGCCTGGAATCGCCTGCATGATCGGCGACTCGATTTCGATATAGCCCCGATCATCCAGAAACTTACGAAGCGACCTGATGGTCGCTGCCCGCTTTCGAAAAACGTCACGTGATGTCTCGCTGACCAGTAAATCTATATATCTCTGACGATAACGAATTTCTACATTTGTCAGCCCATGATGTTTTTCGGGCAATGGGTGTAACGATTTAACCAACAGTTGAAACTGTGATACCTCGATCGTCAATTCACCTGTTTTTGTGATAAATGGCTTCCCGATGACGCCGATAATATCTCCAATATCAAATTTCTTGAACGATTCATTATATTGGCCATCAGGTAGCCGGTCGCGTTGCGCGTACAGCTGGATCCTGCCCGACTCATCCTGAATATGTGCGAAACTGGCCTTGCCCATGATGCGTCTGGACATAAGCCGCCCAGCCAACTTGATTTCGCCACCTCTTGTTTCGGGCTCTTCCGAGGCAAGTTTTTCATGCTGCTCAAGCACATCCTTTGCACAGCTGTCTCGTCGAAAATCATTAGGGTATGGATTTCCCTGCTGACGTAACTTCGCCAGTTTCTCTTTCCGCTGTGCAGTCTGGTCGCTTATGTCGTTTACCATAGTTCTATCTTTTTAGTGTATTTATAGACCAGCCTTTAAACTCGCTTCGATAAATTGTCCAATCTCACCGTCTAACACGGCTTGCGTATTGCCGGTTTCCACACCCGTACGCAGGTCCTTGATTCTAGATTGGTCCAAAACATAGGACCTTATCTGACTGCCCCATCCGATGTCCGCTTTAGAATTCTCCAGTTTCTGCTGCTCATCCTGACGAGCACGCATCTCCGCCTCGTAAAGTCGAGATTTAAGCATGGACATGGCTTCTGCTCTATTGCGATGTTGGGAACGATCATTCTGGCATTGCACGACTATTCCACTGGGAAGATGCGTAATCCGCACTGCAGAATCAGTTCTATTTACATGCTGTCCACCCGCACCACTTGCCCTGTAAGTATCGATTCGAAGGTCCGCAGGATTAATTTCAACTTCAAATCGATCATCTACCTCAGGATAAACAAACACAGAGGCAAATGACGTATGTCGCCGATTTCCCGAATCGAAAGGAGATTTTCTGACCAGCCTGTGAACACCAGTTTCGGTTCTGAGGTAACCATAGGCATACCCGCCGCTAACATGGATGGTCGCGCTTTTGATACCGGCAACCTCGCCGTCTGACTTTTCAACCAGTTCGACCGAGTATCGGGCTGATTCTGACCAGCGTAAATACATTCGCAGTAGCATTTCTGCCCAGTCTTGCGCTTCGGTCCCTCCAGAACCGGCCTGAATGTCGACAAAAGCGCTAGCTTCATCCGCTTCACCGGAAAACATTCTCCGAAACTCGAGCTTCTCCAGTTTCTGTTTGACCCCCTTAGATTCTTTGGCTACCTCCTCTATTGTTTCATCATCATTTTCAAGTCGTGCAAGCTCAAGCAAATCAAGTAAATCGTTGAATACGCGAGACAGATCAGTTAGTTGTCCTACTGTCTCCTCGAGTCGGGCTCGTTCCTGGCCGAGGCGCTGAGCTTCTTCGGGATTATCCCACAGTGAAGGATCCTCTAACCGAAGCAGTATTTCTTCGAGACGCTCTTTTCGAGAGTCATAGTCAAAGATACCCCCTGAGCCCTTCAATTCGACGGGCACAATCACTTAGATCCTGAAATATTTCTCCTGGCTCTACCATCATAAATCTGGTTCGGATGAACTATAATTGCGGAAGGGGAAGGATACCGGATTTCCGGTTGGTTCGATACGGACAGCACTAGCTGTGTATCGAGTTGTCCATTGACCTGCGCCTGCCGTTCATTTGCGTTTGTACACTGACGCCACAGTGCATCAGATTCGCGCTTGGCAAGCGGACAGGCATATTACACAAGAAGCAATAACATTGAAGGTGCGAATTAGCGGTATGCAAATAGGAATACCCAGAGAAATTTATCCTGAAGAATATCGCGTAGCTGTAACTCCTGAGGTCGTTACCCACCTGACCCAGCTGGGCTTCACCGTTAAACTCGAAACCAATGCCGGCCGAGCTGCGAGTTTCTCAGATGCTGCGTATGCCGAAAGTGGTGCTGCGATTGTCACCAGTTCAGCGGAGATCTGGGAATCCAGTGATATTCTCCTGAAGGTAAGAGCGCCATCAGAGCACCCCGATCTCGGGCTTCACGAGGCATCACTTCTTAGCCCAGAACAGACACTAATCTGTTTCATATGGCCAGGACAGAATTCAGAGCTTTTGTCTCGTCTGTCGGATACCGGAGCCTATGTCCTGGCAATGGATGCTGTGCCCAGAATCTCTCGAGCACAAAAATTCGACGCACTAAGCTCTATGGCAAACGTTGCGGGTTATCGCGCGGTCATAGAATCAGCTGGCGAGTTTGGAAGGTTCTTCGCTGGCCAAATCACCGCAGCCGGCAAGGTACCTCCGGCCCAGATACTGGTGATAGGTGCCGGCGTGGCGGGACTCGCTGCGCTCGGCGCTGCTGGAAGCATGGGCGCAAGCATCCGTGCGTTCGATACCCGGCCCGAGGTAAAAGAACAGGTTGAGAGCATGGGTGCTGAGTTTCTAATGCTGGACTTTGCTGAGGATGGCAGTGGAGCCGGGGGCTATTCAAAAACAATGAGTGAAGAATTCATTGCTGCAGAAATGGCGCTATTTATGGAACAAGCCAAAGAGGTAGACATCATAATCACCACGGCCCTTATACCCGGAAAACCCGCGCCACTTTTGATCACGGCCGAGATGGTAGATGCTATGAAAGACGGCAGTGTTATTGTTGACCTGGCTGCTGAGCAAGGTGGTAACTGTGAACTCACCCAACCTGGCCGCGTAACCAGCGTTAACGGTGTACGCGTGATTGGATATACCGACCTTCCCAGCAGAATGGCGGCGCAGTCAAGCCAGCTTTACGGAACCAACATCCGACATTTTCTGACTGACATCTGCCCAGAAAAAAACGGACATATCGAACTTAACATGGATGACGATGTTATACGCTCCATGACTGTCACTCGTTCTGGGGAAATTACCTGGCCCCCACCGAAGATCGAACCTGCGATACCGGCTGAACCATCCAGGTCTCCGCCTCCGAATGCTGTACCAGACTTAGTTAAGTTACCCGACAAACAAAAGAACATCACCTCCCTGATCGGCCTCGGTGTGGTTATGGCAATCATCCTCGGTGTAGGTGCTGTCGCACCCAGTTCTTTCATGAATCACTTTACAGTGTTTATCCTAGCCATCTTTATCGGATGGCAAGTGATCTGGAATGTTTCTCCTGCACTACACACTCCGCTGATGAGTGTAACCAACGCCATTAGCGGAATTATTGTGATCGGGGCTCTGCTTAAGATTGAGGCAGGATCTTCACTGGTCGTTCTGCTCGCAGCTATTTCCTTGCTGATCGCGAGTATCAATATCAGTGGTGGTTTCCTAGTGACACACAGAATGCTGCGAATGTTTCGGAGGGATATCTGAACATGTCTGCCGGTATTATCACCTCAGCCTATATTGCGGCCAGCGTATTATTTATTCTCAGCCTTGGTGGATTGAGCAACCAGGAGACCGCTCGGCGAGGCAACCTTTTCGGTATCCTTGGCATGGCGATTGCCATCGTTGCCACAATCTTCAACCCAGGTGTCGGTAATTACGCACTGATAATTATTCTCATGGTGTCTGGCGGTGGGATTGGGGCATTAGTCGCTGCCCGCGTTCAAATGACCGCCATGCCCCAACTGGTCGCGCTGCTCCACAGCTTTGTGGGATTAGCAGCTGTTTTGGTTGGATTCGGAACCTTCCTTGATCCTACAGTTGAATATTTCGACATCGAAAAAACTATTCACAGTATCGAAATCTATTTAGGCGTATTGATAGGCGCAGTGACCTTTACCGGGTCGGTTATTGCTTTCGGAAAACTTCAAGGGATTATTAACAGCCGGCCTCTCACCATCCCGGGCCGACATCTAATCAACATTGCTATAGGGCTTGCCTGTTTGTGGTTTGGCTGGCAATTTATTTCCATGGCTGGTTTGGACGCTGGAGTCAGCCCTCTCATTATTGCCACAGTACTGGCACTGATATTTGGAGCACATATGGTTTTGGCAATCGGCGGTGCAGACATGCCGGTTGTAATTTCTATGCTCAACAGCTATTCGGGTTGGGCCGCTGCAGCAACTGGCTTTATGCTCGCAAATGACCTGCTGATCGTAACGGGTGCACTGGTAGGAAGCAGTGGAGCCATATTGAGCTACATCATGTGTCGCGCTATGAATCGTCGTTTTCTTGCAGTGATTCTCGGAGGATTTGGCGAGTCAGTCAGTTCGAGTTCATCAACGACTAGCGATCAACAGGTAATTTCGATCAGCCACGATGAGTCCGCACAGTTACTACGAGAAGCCGATAGCGTGGTCATCGTTCCAGGATATGGCATGGCGGTTGCTCACGCGCAGCACCCCGTATCAGAACTAACCAAAATTCTTCGCAACAATAACACTGATGTGAGATTTGCCATACATCCAGTTGCCGGCAGAATGCCGGGCCACATGAATGTTCTCCTCGCGGAGGCAAAAGTACCTTATGACATCGTTCTCGAAATGGATGAAATAAACGACGATCTCCCGGAGACCGATGTGGTTCTCGTGATTGGTGCAAATGACATTGTAAATCCGTCAGCACAAGAAGATCCCGATGGTCCGATAGCAGGAATGCCTGTACTCGAGGTTTGGAAGTCAAACGCCACTATAGTATTAAAACGGAGTATGGCAACCGGATACGCAGGTGTCGATAATCCGCTTTTCCACCGGGATAAAACAAAAATGTTGTTCGGCGATGCCAAGGACAGTATAGAAAAAGTTCTAGCTGCCTTGAAATAGGCCGGCCACCATCTGCATTATCTATCGCATCAAGGCCTGCTTCATGGTGCTACCAATTTCTGCCGGATTTCTTGCCAAAAAGACACCGGCATCTTCCAGTGCCGCCATTTTCTCTTCGGCCGTTCCTTTACCGCCTGCGACTATCGCACCCGCATGACCCATCCGCTTACCAGGTGGCGCGGATGACCCCGCAATAAATCCAACCACCGGCTTGGACATGTGATCTTTCATCCAGGCCGCGCAATCTTCCTCGTCGCTGCCCCCGATCTCTCCGCACAGTACAACAGCTTCGGTATCGGGATCCTCGTTGAAAAGACGCATGACATCCAAATGCTTCAGACCATTGATAGGGTCACCACCTATTCCGACACAAGTTGACTGTCCCAGATTCTGTTGACTCAATTGATGAACGACTTCATAGGTCAACGTGCCCGATCTTGAAACAACACCGATTGAACCTTTCTGATGAATATAGCCGGGCATAATTCCGATCTTCAGCTGATCGGGCGTAATGATTCCTGGACAATTCGGACCGACCAGGGCCGTTGCTTTTCCCAACATTCGATGTCGGGTCAAAAGCATATCTTTCAGCGGAACACCTTCAGTGATGCAAATAATGAGTTCTATTCCGGCGTCCACGGCTTCGTCTATGGCGCCAGCTGCATGTGCCGGTGGCACGTATACAACGGATACATTACATCCCGTCTCGTTGCGTGCTTCAGATACAGTATTAAATACCGGAATTTTGTCGCACATAGTTCCACCTTTCCCGGGTGTAACACCAGCAACAAACGCTTGCTCACCGTACCCGTAATCCACACAAGCGCGGGTATGATATCGCCCCGTTGAGCCGGTAATACCCTGAGTGACAACCCGGCTAGATTTATCAATCAGAATCGACACGATAAGCTCCTGCGGCATCTACAACCTTGCGGGCGGCATCGTCCATTGAATTTGCCGTAAGGATATTAAGTCCTGCGTTCGCCAATAGACTGCGCCCTTGTTCAACATTGGCACCCTCTAACCGAACGACGACCGGTAACTCTAACTCGACCGTTCTAGCCGCATCGAGCAGGCCCTGGGCAACCACGTCACAGCGCATGATACCGCCAAATATATTGACCAAAATCGCTTTTAGCTTCCTATTTTCCAACATTATTTCAAACGCCTTGGCAACCTGTTCGGTGGCGGCACCACCTCCGACATCAAGGAAATTCGCCGGTGCGCCACCGTACAGCGTAATGATGTCCATGGTCGCCATAGCCAATCCTGCCCCATTGACCAGACAACCTATATCCCCGTCCAACGAGATGTAACTCAATCCATATTCCGAAGCTCTTATTTCGCCTGGGTCTTCCTCATCCTCATCGCGCAGATCAAGCAGATCAGTTTGCCTAAATAAGGCATTTCCGTCGAAACTGAGCTTTGCGTCTAAAGCAATTAAGCTTCCCTGAACATCGATCACCAACGGATTGATTTCAGCAAGTACGGCATCATTCTCCCAATACAGCGCATAGAGTTTTGCTGACAGATCACCAATTTCTTTAGCTACAGCAGCATCCATACCTAAGTTACTGGCCATCTGAGCAACTTCAGTAGTATCCAAACCTTTTGATGGGTCAATAGGGTAGTGAGAGATGGCCTCGGGCCACTCCTTAGCGACCTGCTCGATATCAGTGCCACCCGCCGAGCTCAGAATCAAGACAACTCTCTGAATTGATCTGTCGCAAACCAATCCAAGATAGAGTTCTTTTCTAATACCAACCGCCCCTTCGACCAGCAAACGAGACACCTTACGGCCGGCCGGACCTGTCTGCTCGGTGACCAGCGTCATATCCAAGATTCTTTCTGCGGCATCAGCAACCTGATTGAGCTCCCCAACGACCACGACACCCCCACCCTCTCCGCGCCCGCCTGCATGGATCTGGGCTTTCACCGCCCATCGACTGCCTCCGATATCTTCTGCCGCCGACACAGCATCCGCCACAGTAAAACAAACGCACCCCGATGGCGCGGAAATACCATAGGTCTTAAGGATCTGTTTGGCCTGATATTCGTGTATCTTCACGACCGTACCGCTTGCAGACTACACATCATCATTCACGAGACACCGACGAGATGACTGGGCGATTAGGATCTGTGATCCACTCACTCCACGACCCCGCGTATAACCGTGATCCATGTAGGCCAGCTACCTCCATGGCCAAAAGGTTATGACAAGCAGTCACACCTGATCCACAACTGTGGATAACCTGATTCGGGGAAATGCTTCCGATCAAGTCGATAAACTCCTGTTTCAATATTTTGGCTGATTTAAAGCGACCGCCCGAAAGATTGTGCTGAAATGGTCGATTGATAGCGCTGGGTATGTGGCCCGCAATGCGGTCGATTGGCTCTTCCAAACCGAGGAACCGTTTGTTTTCTCTTGCATCGATGATCAGTCGAACTGGATCATCCATGACCTGCATCAACGTATCAGCGTCAGTCCAATTGTTCTGTCTTGGTCGCCCAGTAAACTTAGCCATTGGATACGACTCAGTGCCATCAACTAAGACACCCCCCGCCTCGACCCAAGCATCTAGACCACCGTCAAGGACATAAACGGATTGATGACCGAACCAACGTAGCAACCACCAGCATCGAGCTGCCATCGCTCCTGGTCCATCATCGTAGGCGATCACGATCGAATCGTCTGCCACCCCCCACTTACCGACCGTTTGTGCAAATTGGTCCACAGCGGGTAATGGGTGTCGACCTGTTCTGGCTGTAATAGGGCTCGACAGGTCTTCAGCCAGATCCAAATAAATCGACCCTGGTATATGCGCTCTTCGATATGAAGCAACACCAAATCCCGGGTCGCTGAGCAAATATCGACAGTCCAGGATGCGGGTATTTCCTTCCCTGTATATTTCCATCAGAGTTTCGGCGGAAATTAACATCAAAAACGATCTGGAAAATTGCTAGACAATGGAGTGAAGTTTAACATTCAGTTATCGTCATAGACCTGCCACCTTCTGATAGGCGACAACGGTCATCTACTGATTCGATCACCTTGTATTGGGCTAGGACCCAATGGTTATGGCGGTGAGGGTGGGATTCGAACCCACGATACCCGCAAAGGTATGCTGGTTTTCAAGACCAGTGCAATCGACCGAACTCTGCCACCTCACCGGTCTAGACTAATTGTAGCCCATTCTCTTGTTATGACCTTTCAGCAGATTGAATGTCGATCACGTAATCATGCGCGACAACGCTTGATTTTTGGCGGAATGGCCCTATCCTAATACCTGTATACGTTTGTGAACCAACGCCAACGTGGAGCAATAGCACGTTATGTTTAATAGAGAACAAGTCGCCACTCTCCGACCAGCCTCCAGCGCTGTAGAATATAACAAGGTCCTCCGAAATACCTATGGACTACTCTCTGCGACCCTGCTTTTCAGCGGCGCCGTCGCCGGTCTCTCCATGGCCTTTAACTGGCCACATCCAGGTCTTGTGATTACCCTGGCTGGTTATTTCGGTTTACTTTATCTGACCCATCGATTTCGGAATTCAGCACTTGGGTTGTTATTGGTGTTCGCTCTGACAGGATTCATGGGACTGACCTTGGGGCCTATCATCGATTTCTATTTGACCGCTGTCCCCAACGGCCACCAGGTGGTGACGACCGCCTTAGGCGGTACGGGTGTCATTTTCCTGGGTCTCTCGGCCTACGCCCTGCGAACCCGTAAGGATTTCAGTTTTTTGGGTGGAATGCTGTTTGCCGGCATCCTGGTAGCATTTGTCGCTGGGATAGGCGCCGTGGTGTTTGGAATCCCCGCATTGTCCTTAGCAGTATCCGCAATGTTTATCTTACTGATGAGCGGGCTCATTTTGTTTCAAACCAGTCAGATCTTACACGGCGGTGAAACAAACTACATCATGGCCACCATCACACTTTATATCGCCATTTACAATCTGTTCCTCAGTCTGCTCCACATCCTGGGGATATTTGGTGGTGACGATTGATAGAAAGGATGCTCAATTAAATACCAGGTCCGGCATTTCCGAGGCCGGCCTATTGCGCACAGCTCTCTCAAGCATTCTGGATCCTGTCACATCCACCCAGATAGGGCCGTAGTACATTTGGAACCGATATTGTCCGGTCTTCATTCTGGTAGTTCTCCATGATTGCCACCAATGTCCGACCTATAGCAAGACCCGACCCATTCAGGGTGTGCACATACTCTGGTTTGCTCGTTTCAGGATTGCGCCATCGAGCCCGCATGCGCCTTGCCTGAAATGTCTCAAAATTACTACATGAAGAGATCTCTCGATACCTCTGCTGACCAGGAAGCCAGACCTCCAGGTCATATGTTTTAGCAGAAGAAAAACCAAGGTCTGAGGCACAGAGTGTAACGACCCTGTAGGGCAGTTCGAGACGCTGTAATACGGTCTCAGCGTGACCAGTCAACTCCTCTAAGGCAGCCCATGATGTCGAAGGTTCAACAATCTGGACCAACTCTACCTTCTCAAATTGATGCTGTCGGATCATACCCCGGGTATCTTTTCCGTAAGATCCTGCCTCTCTGCGAAAACATGGTGTGTGGCAGACGTGACGAACAGGCAACTCAGTCGATTCAAGTATTTCGTCGCGATAAAGATTAGTTACAGGCACCTCTGCAGTCGGTATGAGGTAGTAACGGGGATCAGTATCGGTTGCGAACTGATCTTGCTCAAACTTTGGCAATTGGCCTGTGCCGAATAAAGAATTGGCGTTAACCATATACGGCACATAGGTCTCTTCATACCCGTGCTCCTGAGTGTGAAGGTCCAGCATAAACTGAATCAGCGCCCTGTGGAGTCGAGCGAGACCTGCTGTCATCACGACAAAGCGTGAGCCGGTCACCTTCGTGGCTTGTTCGAAGTTCAGCATTCCTAAATCTTCACCAAGCTGAACATGGTCAAATATTTCGAACAAAAAATCCCGTGGCTTACCCCACCGCCTTTGCTCGACGTTGTCATCTTCTGACTCGCCCGGGGGCACACTCTCGTGTGGAATATTCGGAATGCCCGCGGTCAGGTCATTGAGTTCAAGCTGAATCTGTTGCAAGCGGTCGCCGATGGATTTGAGTTCCCCCCCTAGTAGTTCGGTGTTCTTGATAAGTTCAGCTGCATCCTCTTTGGCTGCTTTAAGTTTGCCGATTTCTTTTGAATTTTGGTTACGGGAATGTTGCAGCTGCTGTTGATTGATCTGAAGCTGTTTACGATCCTTCTCTAAGTCTTGGAACCGTTCGACGTCAAGCAAATACCCTCGGGGTCGTAGCACTCTTGCCACTTCCTCGGCATTATTTCGGAGTAGTTGTGGATCAAGCATCTTCGACCTGCCTCAAGGCTTTACTATAAAAAGTTCCGTCCGACACTCATTCCCAGGTATGCACCGAGTAGAGATACGATCACGCTTGTAACAATGTACAACAAACCACGCAACCACAAACCCTGACCGAACAGAGCAATGGTGTCCAAGGAAAACGCCGAAAATGTGGTAAACCCCCCCAGCAATCCAATCTGGAGTCCATTTCTTAACAAATCGCTTAAGGGTATACGTGTGACAACCAGTGTCAGCAACAGACCGGCCAGAAAACAGCCAACTATATTGACAAATAATGTACCCCACGGAAAGGCACTTCCTGTGAGAAGACCGATACGCAACCCTAATCCATAGCGCATCAGCGCTCCGACAGCACCACCGCATCCTATAACCAGTAATTGCAACATTCTACCTACTCAACATCCGATATGACATCGACGCCAGTCGGTGGGATAAACCGAAATACACTATCGGGGATTGGCTCATTTTCAACCACATTGGCCAATGTTACTCTCGTGATTTGATTGAGTTCATCCAGCAATTGTATAAGGCGAAGCGTCTCACCCTCGAAACCCAATTGAATCTCTGCAAAGCTCCCATCGCTAAATTTTGGGACTAGTGAAATCCAGTTAACTGCACCCTGACGCCCTAATATCGTTACATTGTAGTCTTTCCGATATTGCTGCCCTCCCGAAAGCAACACCGCTGGCGTTTGTCCAATTGCACTCTCCTGCGCCCTGCGCGTGACCTGCTCCAGTTCGACATCGTAGAGCCAAAGCACCTCACCGTCAGCCACAATACTCTGGCGATGAACAGATTCATAATCCCACCGAAAACGGCCTGGACGAGCAATCCACAGCAGCCCACTGGTCTCTTCAAGGGCCAGTAAATTTTCGTCAAGAACCACCTGGATGAAACTCGCCCTAAATGTAGTAACTTTTTCAAAGAAACGATCGAGCCGTTCATACCCATCCGCAACTGCGCATGCCGGTGACAATCCGACCCCCATGACTAACCAAAGAAGCATCCAGCGCATAGCTTGGTCGATCGCCGTCACTAATTGTTGCCGAGTTATCTATTCAACCGGGGCCGGTGCAAAGACTTCACGTCTACCATTTTCGAGTGGCCCGACCACACCTGATGCCTCCATGGCTTCTATCATTCTTGCCGCGCGGTTATATCCGACTCTGAGATGTCTCTGAACCGCCGAGATTGATGCTCGTCGCGTTTGCGTAACAAATGCGAGCGCCTGGTCGTATAAGGGATCACCCTCGCCCCCAACAGCATCGCCCCTTCCAGAGCCCATTTCCTCAGAGACTTCTGGTTCGATCACAGCATCCAGAAACTCCGGTGCACCACTCTGGCGCAAATGTTGTGCGACTCGGAGAACATCCTGATCCGAGACAAAAGACCCATGCACTCGGACCGGATAGCCGGTACCAGGTGGCAGAAATAACATATCGCCATGTCCCAGCAGTTGCTCCGCTCCCATCTGGTCCAGAACAGTACGAGAATCAGCACGAGAACTCATCTGGAAAGCCATACGAGTTGGAAAATTTGCCTTAATCAAACCGGTTACAACATCCACAGAAGGCCGTTGAGTTGCTAGCACCAAATGTATACCAGCCGCTCTTGCGCGTTGTGCTATACGAGTAATCAGCTCCTCGATTTTCTTTCCTGCGACCAACATGAGATCGGCAAACTCGTCTACGATTACCACTATGTAGGGCATTTTTTCCAGCGTTGGTGGCGGATGATCTTCCTCGCCACCAATTGGCTCATAGAAAGGGTCTGGAAGCGGTTTTCCAGAACTGAGTGCAGCGAGAACCTTGCGGTTGTACCCCATGATATTCCGAACGCTAAGGGATGCCATCAGCCTAAATCGGCGATCCATTTCGCCTACGCACCAGCGAAGCGCGTTGGCGGCTTTGCTCATATCGGTGACAACAGGCGTCAGTAGATGAGGTATCCCGTCATAGCCTGATAACTCAAGCATTTTGGGATCAATCATGATCAATCGAACGTCCTCAGGGGTCGACTTGTAGACAATGCTCAATATCAGCGCATTGATGCAGACCGATTTTCCCGATCCCGTGGTGCCTGCCACCAGCAAATGCGGCATCTTGCACAAATCATTGACCACAGGCTGTCCCGAAATATCTTTGCCTAACACGATTGTTAAAGGGCTTTTGCTCGATTCGTAGACTTCGGAAGCCAGCCCTTCAAGCAGGTATACCGACTCCCTCTGCTCATTAGGAATTTCCAGTCCGATGTATGTTTTTCCGGCAATGTTTTCGACAACCCGGACACTGATCACCGACAATGAACGGGCAAGATCCCGAGCCAGACTCACCACCTGACTTGCCTTTACCCCTGGCGCCGGATCAATTTCAAAACGAGTAATCACAGGTCCGGGTTGGACTGATTCCACTCGCACATCGATGTTGAAGTCCAAGAGTTTTTTCTCAACCAACCGGGACATCATTTCCAAGGTTTCCTTACTGTATCCTTGAACTTTTGCCTCAGGTTTATCGAGAAGCCCCAGTGCTGGTAGTGAGCCGTGTGGCACCTTTCCTTCCGCAAACATGGGGATTGGGGACTGCTTCTCCCTATAGATACGGGCACCCTCTTTGGTTTCAGTGACCTTAGGCTCTATACGCGGGGGCTGCTTCTTGGCCCGATCTCGTCTAATTTCTGCCACTGTATCTTGCCGCTTTTGTTTGAGCTTGGATCCCTGCACTTCATCAAACCAAATTATTGCTCGCTGCCATAACCACTCCGAATACTTACAGGTCATCTCCCCGACCTTATCCATAATTGTGAACCAGCTGACATCAAGCGACCATGAAATCCCAGCAATAAAGATCACCAGAAATACAACCGTCGCTCCGACAATCCCAAATGAATCGAAGGCCCACGCGCCCACCAAGACGCCGATCCAACCACCTGATTCAAACGGCATAGTGCGTGACAAAGAAAAATAATGCAGAAATTCGATACCACAAGCTGAAAAAAGTACGAATATCATGCCAGCTCCATGAACAAGCCGGGAATAACCCATGTCTTCACTGTCCGATTGCCGCAACAGCCGCCAGCACACTACACCAAATAGTATCGGTAGACAGTAGGCAGAGTACCCTAATGCATTCAACATCAAATCTGAAAACCAAGCACCAAATCTGCCACCAAGATTCTCGATATCATTACTGACTCCCGTGTGCGTGAAACCTGGATCGCTAATTGAATAGCTCGCTAAACAAATCAATAGATAGGCAGTGAATGCTCCCAGAGCAATGACCAATACCTCCCTGCCCAGACGCAACAGTCTCGGTGACGTACGGACATCAGTCCGTTCCACTTGTTTGGGCGACTTTGCTTGGGCCACGGGAATCGTTAAGTAGGTCGGTAAAAAATGAGTCGGTGTAATTATATCGAAATATTCAAGAGCAGCACTTAATCCGAATGATGCTCCCCTATCCGTATCTGTTCAAACTCATTATGATAGCGGCTACGGATTCGCTGATTATCTCGCGTCACTTAATCCCACCATACTCCGACTCAACCACACCTGTTAAGAGTACCTGCCATGCAAATGCCGGTTCATAGCCGATTGTTGATCCTCGGGTCTGGGCCCGCAGGATATACCGCTGCCCTATACGCTGCCCGTGCAAATCTGAGCCCCGTCCTGATAACGGGTATTGAACAGGGTGGCCAGCTCACTACAACCACAGATGTAGACAATTGGCCGGGAGATCCAACAGGGGTCCAAGGACCCGAGCTAATGCAACGTATGTTGGCGCACGTGGAACGTTTTGAAACCAACGTCATATTCGATCATATTCATGAAGCCGAATTGGATCATAGACCATTCCGCCTACATGGGGATTCGGCAACCTACACCTGTGATGCTCTGATCATCGCGACCGGTGCATCGGCAAGGTACCTGGGGCTGCCATCAGAAGAACTTTACAAAGGGAAAGGCGTCTCGGCATGCGCCACCTGTGATGGATTTTTCTACAAAGACAAACCCGTTGCTGTCATAGGCGGTGGCAACACAGCTGTTGAAGAAGCTCTTTACCTTTCAAATATCTGCTCTTCTGTCGCTTTGGTTCATCGCCGCAAACAGCTCAGGGCTGAAGCCATCATGCAGGATAAACTGTTCGCCCGATCAGATGGTGATGGAAATGTGTCCATCCACTGGAACAACACACTTGATGAGGTGGTGGGAGACACGGCAGGCGTGACTGGCATTCGAATAAAAGATGTTAACTCGGACGAAAAAATAACACTTGATCTACACGGGGTATTTATTGCCATCGGTCATGATCCCAACACAGAACTATTCAAGGACAAGCTGGACATGACCGGCGGATACATTGTGATCAACGGAGGACTGGATGGAAAAGCCACAGCAACAAGCATCCCAGGAGTATTTGCGGCTGGAGACGTCACAGATCACGTATACCGCCAGGCGGTAACATCAGCAGGTTCAGGTTGTATGGCCGCTCTGGATGCTGAACGATACCTAACCGAACAATCTAACTGATAGACGGCGTTGCTATGCACGATCCCGATAGTTTATTCAGAAAATCTGTGACTGGAGTCACCCCACTCCGGACTCAAGACTCTAGGGGCACACCAAATAAACCGAGAACAAACAGAATACCACCTGAAGTTGACCCAATAGCTGGGCCTGGTAAGGTGGATCTTGATGGTGATCTTTTTTACAGAAGTGGCGTCCAAAAAAGAAAATTGAGGGAGCTTAAACGAGGTCGATTGAGGATCGCTGACATTCTTGATCTTCATGGATTCACCCAGACATCCACCCCCCCCGCGATCACCAGCTTTATTGCGTCCTGTAATAACCCGGACAACCAGTGCGTCATGATCATCACGGGCAAAGGGATAAATTCCCCTGATAGGGTGTCGGTCGTTCGGGCAACTACACTTGAAACGCTTCGAAAACATCCTCGTGTCTTGGCTTATTGCTGTTCACAGCCAGTCGATGGAGGTCACGGCGCCTTCTATATCCTGCTACGGCGTTAACCTATAGATTGTTCAACCAGCACTACCACGTGCGCCGCTATACCTTCACCACGGCCAGTGAACCCCAGGCCTTCGGTAGTTGTTGCTTTTACGTTGACGAAACTTTGGTCTAATTGAAGGTCAGCAGACACGTTCGATCGCATCGAATCAACAAATGGTGCTAATTTGGGTGCCTGGGCTACCAGTGTCGCATCAACATTAACGACTCCTATCGCATGAGATTGGAGTAGCCGGTGAACCTCAGTCAGAAATTCGCGGCTGTTTCTATTTCTATTTCGGTCATCTGTATCAGGGAACAATTTCCCGATATCCCCCAACCCTGATGCGCCCAATAACGCGTCACAAATCGCATGGATCAGAACATCAGCATCGCTGTGACCCTGCAACCCTTGGTGATAGGGTATCTCCACCCCTCCAAGAACCAACACCTGCCCTTCTACTAGTCGATGGGCATCAAACCCATGCCCGACTCTGATTAATTTCTTCACGATTGCTTACCCAGAAAGAATTCTGCCAGTCGTAGATCCTTGCTGTTTGTGATCTTTATATTTCCCTCAGCGGATTGAACAATCAGGGGATTTAAGCCAAGCTTTTCTACTGCAGCTGATTCATCTGAGATCGATTCAAGATCATGCGCTACCGCCTGTAGCGCGGTGCACAGTACAGAAAATCGGAACAATTGAGGAGTCTGGGCGCCCCAGAGCATTCTTCTATCTATCGTCTGTTTCGCGGTCGAATCCTGGTTTGCAATCTTAATTGTATCGGTTATGGGTACAGCCAGTAGTCCCCCCTCAAAGGAAGGCACTACCGCCGAAATCAAAGCATCAATATCCTCGACCTGTACACACGGGCGTGCTGCATCGTGTACAAGAACCCAATCATCGGCGCTCGCGTACTCCTGTAGAGCTTGAAGACCCAACCACACGGTTTCCCCCCGACTCTGACCTCCGGTATAAGAGGCTACCTGCATGCCGTGGGGCAGCGGTAGTCTCTGCCAGTGTCTATCGGTTTCAGAAATCCCGACAAATATCGCATCGACCTGCTGAACTGCAGCCAACCTGTTCAGACTGTGAGCTAAAATAGGTAGACCCACTATTTCTAGATACTGTTTTGGGACAGCGCCACCGACACGTCTGCCTTGACCTGCCGCAGGCACAACAGCCCAAAGTTTCTCCCCGTTCTTAAACACAGCTATGATTTCTGGTTAGCAAGATAATCAAGCACGGAGGCGTCATTAAGATAGAATCCATAACCTCATCGCGGCCAAGCAAACACAGTCCGATGCGTGCGTTACGAGACAAATTCAAACCAAACTCCGATCTGACCCAGACCACCCGCTGGTCTGAACTGTATGGCAGCGCCGAAGGATTCGGGATAACCCGGTTAGCGGACAGCCTGGAAAAGCCGGTGGTCGTAATTGCCAACGATTCTCGACGGATGAAACTCCTGCAGGAGGAAATAGCTTTCTTCATTCGGGACCATTCTACAGCACCCCTACTGTCTCTCTCAGACTGGGAGTGCCTACCGTATGATGTCGTTTCACCACAACCAGAAGTAATATCGGACCGGCTGAGAACTCTCGCTCAGATCCCCCATCTCGAACGAGGCATTCTGCTCTCAACCGTACCCGCGCTAATGCAAAGGCTCCCGCCTTCTGAGTACATTTCCGGCCACAGCTTTTTTCTTGAGACTGGTCAGATTGTCGATCCAGAGAATCTTCGAATCCGGCTTCAGGAAGCTGGTTACCTAGCCGTGTCGCAAGTTCTTTGCCAAGGAGAGTATGCAATACGTGGGGGAGTCATTGATATTTACCCGATGGGTTCTAGCGAACCATTCAGACTGGACCTTTTTGGGAACCAACTGGAAACCATCCGATTATTTGACCCGACATCACAAAGATCTTCTGAAACTAGAAGCTCCATAGAACTCCTCCCCGGTCGGGAGTACCCTACCGACCGGGATGCAATCAATCGCTTCCGGGCAAATTTCCGGCGTCAATTTGAAGGCGATCCACAAAAACATTTGGTGTATCGAGAAATCAGCAAAGGCAACCTGCCCGCGGGTCTAGATTGTTTTTGGCCGCTGTTTTATAGCCAGACCGATACGTTATTTGAACATCTGCCTTGTAACGCTACGTGGATCCTGGACAAAGATTTTCGAGACAGCGTTGACAAACATTGGGCAGCAATCGCTGACCGTCATACACTAGCATGCCTTGTGCCCGAAAGACTCCCGCTGCCACCGGAACAACTGTACGCTGCACCAGCGGAAATAATCCAGCGACTTGATGACGAGGTCAAGATTGTTTTAGGCACCGAAGAACATGAGCAATCGGAGAGGCCTATACCGGGCACTTTTTGGGTCGAACCGAGAAGCAGCGAGCCGTATCAAGCAGTAATTAAACATCTCCAACATACGCGCTACAAGACTCTACTCGCGTTTGAGTCACTGGGCAGACAGGACATTATTAACGAGGTTCTTCGAGGCCGTGACATGTGTCCGACTGAAGTGGATGGATGGATTGAATTTTCGAATAAAGCTGGTCCTCACCTTGCGACAACAACCTGCCGAATCGAGCGCGGAGCGGTTTTTCAGGATTTAGGGTTGGAGGTCATAACCGAAACTCAAATCTTTGGCGAGCGGGCTACCCACACATCAAGGCGTACTGCGAGTTCGCGTAACCCGGAAAGCATCATCCAGTCTCTCGCCGAACTGAAGGTTGACGATCCTGTAGTCCATGAAGACCACGGTGTAGGACGCTACAGGGGCTTGAAGATCATGCGTATATTGGAGCATGAAAGCGAACTGATGGTCGTCGATTATCAAGGTGACGACAAGCTTTACGTACCGATCTTGAACCTACATCTGGTAAGCCGTTACCTCGGTGGTGATCCAGAGACCGCACCCCTCCATAAGCTAGGTTCCGAACAATGGGCAAGAGTTAAAGATCGAGCCGCTAAACGCACCCGAGACACAGCCGCCGAACTACTAGAAATACAGGCAATTCGGGCGTCTCGCGCTGGCGCCACTCTGGCTATACCAACCCAGGAATACTCGAAGTTCGTATCGACATTCGTCCATGAAGAAACACCTGATCAGATCACCGCGATGGAGGATGTTTTGAATGATCTGGTATCCGATCGACCAATGGATCGGCTGGTCTGCGGTGATGTAGGATTTGGCAAAACAGAAATTGCACTTAGAGCTGCTTTTGTGGCGGTTCATAATGGAAAACAAGTAGCACTATTGGTGCCTACAACTTTACTGGCACAACAGCACTTTGATACTTTTCTTGATCGATTTTCCAATCAGCCTGTGAGCATTCGGTGTGTCTCCCGCCTGCAGACCAACAAAGAAGTAGAAAAGACTCTGGATAGTCTTCGTAATGCCTCCCTAGACATCGTCATTGGAACACACCGCCTGTTACAGCCTGATGTTTCTTTTAAGGATCTAGGGTTGTTGATCATTGACGAGGAACACCGCTTTGGTGTCCGGCAAAAAGAACACATCAAGAAGTTGCGACAAGTCGTGGATATTTTGACACTCACTGCAACCCCGATTCCCAGAACACTGAACTTCACTATGACTGGCGTTCGTGACATTTCATTAATTGCTACCCCACCCGAACAGCGAGTCGCTATTAAGACGTTTATTCGAATTAAACACGATGGCCTAATTCGAGAAGCCTGCCTTAGAGAGATAAACCGTGGTGGCCAGGTATTCTTCTTGCACAACCAGGTCAGGTCAATTGAACGCGTAAGAGATGAGCTTCAGATTCTCGTGCCAGAAGCAACTATTGGAATCGCCCATGGGCAGATGCCGGAATCGGAACTTGAAGTGGTGATGAGAAACTTTCAACAACAACGATTCAATCTAATGGTGTGTAGCACCATCATAGAAAGCGGTATCGATATCCCCAACGCCAATACGATACTGATCGATCGCGCCGATCGCCTGGGGCTTGCACAACTACACCAGATCAGAGGACGTGTCGGTCGATCACATCGGCAGGCTTTTGCCTACCTACTTATACCTGATGAAATAGCGATAACTAAGAATGCAACAAAGCGTCTTGACGCAATCGCTTCTCTAGAAGGACTCGGTGCTGGATTTGCGCTCGCATCTCACGATCTCGAGATCCGTGGTGCCGGAGAACTCCTTGGAGAGGAGCAGAGCGGAACCATCGATGATATCGGATTTAGCCTTTATGCCGATTACCTTAATCGTGCCATCAGGGATCTATCGAAACTACCAACCGACACTAAATTCACCCTCGACGAGCAGACACGAACTGAGGTCGATCTCAATCTACCAATTCTCTTTCCTGATAGTTATCTACCCGATGTCCATACCCGATTGTTACTGTATAAGCGAATCGCAAGCGCTGAAACAACCGAAGACTTGTATGATCTTCAGTTGGAGACTCTCGACAGATTTGGCTTACTGCCGGAGGTCGCAAAGTCGGTCTTCGCTATCAGCGATATCAAGTTGACAGCGACCAGCCTTGGAATAGAGAAAATTCAGCTGGGAGACAACGGGGGGGTTGTGAGATTTTCTGAACATACTGCACTGGATCCAATTCTGCTTGTCGGCCTAATTGAATCCAGCGATGGTGAGATACATATGCGAGGCCCTTACACACTGAATATCATTGCATCGTTGCCCTTGCCGCAAGACAAAATCACGTACATAAAACACTTGTTGGCCACATTGCGGGGTGACCCGTGAATCAGAACAATTGACTGTTGTCTTGGATGATAACCGAAAGTTTCCATTTCAATCAGACTGCGTCTGATTCACTGGCGTGCTTCATATAAACGGCAACCTATCAACGAGAGAAACTTATCACTCGCGCAGAGCCAGTATCCTCAACTAGATTTCTCTGCATATATTCCGGCACTAATTCTTTCATAATCTGCTCGATTCCATCAGTGTCCGATTGCTGAATGTTAGATGTTAGCAACCTAACAGCGTTTACAACCGAGTCACTATTCAAAGCCCTGCTTTCAGCTAAACTTATCTGATCGTGCAGCGTTTTTTCAAGTTTCTCTTCGTTGTGAAACAGTTCCTCCACAAGTTTTTCACCCTCACGAAGGCCGGTATAAACGATTTCTATGTCCTGACCGGGAATCAATCCGGCCATGCGTATGAGTTGTTTTGCGAGATAGGAAATCTTGATCGGTTCCCCCATATCAAGCACAAAAGTCTCGCTACCCTTCCCTTGAACACATGCCTGCATAATCAATTGGCATGCTTCCGATATTGTCATAAAGAACCGAGTCACATCAGGATGGGTGACCGTAACAGGCCCTCCCTCTGCTATTTGCTTTTCAAATAGGGGTACAACACTTCCAGCAGACCCAAGCACGTTGCCGAACCGCACAGTTATAAAAGCGACCTCAGACCTTGCGTTTCGAGCCTGAACCAGGATCTCAGCCATACGCTTGGTTGCACCCATGATACTCGTTGGGTTGACGGCTTTATCGGTCGAGATCAAAACAAATTTCTCACAATCAGTTTCACAACTAACTCGCGCCACTACATCTGTTCCAACCACGTTGTTTCGAACAGCCGCGCGGATTTGCCCCTCTAGGGAAGGGACGTGCTTATAGGCAGCCGCGTGAAATACGACGTTTGGCAAATACTGGTTGAATACTGATTTTACGCCGGGTTCATCACAAACATCCCCCAGCCGCGCATGCAATACTATATCTGGATGCTTGTTTTCTATTTCGTGAGCGATCCTATACAAGTTATATTCATTCTGCTCCAGTAAGATCAGCGCCGCCGGGTTCAATTGAACCACTTGCCGACATAACTCACTGCCAATAGATCCTCCAGCTCCCGTTATGAGCACCCTCTTGCCGGTCAGGCCGCTTGAAATCAGCGTGATATCCAGCGAAACTGGTTCTCGACCCAATAGATCGTCCAACGCGACCGGCCTCAGATCCCGACTGCGAGCAGTTCCATCCAGAATTTCTTGTACTTTAGGTAATGTACGGTAGGCGACCTGCGCCTCCTCGCAGTAATCTACGATACGTCGCATGTCCTGCGTTGCAACACTGGGTATGGCAAGCAGTACCAGATCGATGCGTAACTCTTGGGCCACCTTTGGTAATGCTGAGCACGCCCCAACTACCCGCAGTCCTTGGATATGACGTCCTTTCTTGTCCGGATCGTCGTCTAGATAGGCTATCGGCTCGTACAGTACTGGATTTGAGTTCCTTAGATCTCTGACCAACATATCGCCAGCAACACCAGCACCAATAACTAAAACCCGCTTACCGAACCCACCTCGTCCAGCGCGTGCGTGATAAGCGCGATACAACAGTCGATTGGTAATTAGCAACCCAATAAGCAACACACTATGTAATGGAAAGACAGAGCGCGGCACTGCTTCAAGCCGAGTTGCAAGAAATATCGCAATTGCGACTACGGCTGTTGCAAAGAATACCGATTTGACGATTGCCGAAATGTCTGGCGCGGATGTAAATCGCCACGCACCTCGAGGAACAGAAAAACCAAGCGACATAGCCATATGGATCAGGACAACCAAAGGCAGTATCGCAATCGCCTGATCAAGAAACGGCTGCGGAATAGTATCGAGATTAAAGCGAAACCAGTAGGCCAAAAACCACGCGATAACAACCATCGCGCCATCGTGCAGAATCACCTGCCAGCGACCGGCGTAGTATCTTAACTCCTCGAACGCACTTTCCTGGCTACTGCTCTTCATTTTTATTAAGGTACGTCCGTTCTTTCTCCAGCACTGCGAGAACGCAGATAGCCAGAGTGATCAGACCCAACGTCATCCAAAGCCACCCGGGACCAACATTGTGTATTACAAAAGACCCAAAAATCGACAGACATAACGTAATTGCCAGGGTTAGCGATGTCACTTGCGCGTGATTATAGCCAAGACC
>NTKC01000024.1 GCA_002456995.1 Candidatus Thioglobus sp. MED-G25
ATTTCAGTGGGCAGCAGGGTTTGTGGACCGATGACTCGTACTTCCCGGGCCCCCAGAATGTTGAGCGCATGGATCTGAGAACGTGCAACCCGGGAATGAAGAATGTCACCAACGATGGCAAACCGTAACTGGTCAAACGCGCCCTTATGCTGGCGGATGGTAAACATATCGAGCATCGCCTGTGTCGGATGCGCGTGACGCCCATCCCCGGCATTGATAATGTGAACGTGCGCAGGCACATGGCGAGCAATGAGGTGGGCGGTGCCGCTCGACCCATCCCGGACGACGAACATATCGGTGTGCATGGCCTCGAGTGTTCGGACCGTATCAAGGACAGATTCGCCTTTGGACGTCGACATTCGGCTGGTGTTCAGGTTAATGACATCGGCCGACAGGCGCTTGGCGGCAATCTCAAACGTAGTTTGCGTGCGGGTACTGGGCTCAAAAAAGAGATTGACCACGGTGCGGCCATGTAACAGGGGTACTTTTCGAATTTGGCGCTGACCGATACTGATAAAAGATTCCGCGGTATCCAGAATTTCTATGATCGTCTTGGCGTTGAGACCATCGATAGTCAGCAGGTGGCGCAGCTGGCCGTCGGCGTCGAACTGAACATCAAGGATTGAATTGCGGCTCATCGTTCACTGAGGACAAGGGCCAGAGTATCGGGTCCTGTCAGTTTAATGTGCTGGTGGGCCGACAGGGCTAGTTTAAGACCGACAACATCAGGCTGGATTGGAAGTTCCCGGTCACCTCGTTCGACCAGCACAGCCAGCCTGACACTGTCTGGCCGCCCATAAGAAAATATCTCATTGAGCGCGGCACGGATCGTGCGCCCGGTCTGCAGTACATCGTCCACCAGTATCAGATGGCGTCCTTCTATATTTTCAGGTATCTCCGATGCACTGACCTGAGGGTGCAGACCGATTCGAGAAAAGTCATCACGGTAGAAATTGATATTGATGGAGCCCAGGGAGCTGGATAGATTGAGTTCAGTGTATAGCCGTTCGGCCACCCACACCCCACCGGTGTGGATACCGATCATGATTGGATCCAGAGATACAGCTGGCGCCAGGTCTTTGGCCATGGCCAGGATCAGGGATTCAGGATCAGGTATCTGATTGCTCATGAAGGTAGGTTTGCAGGATCAGTTCAGCCGCAATCTGATCTCGAACTTTCTGACGTCGTCTGGTGATTCGCTTTCCGGCAGGCTGGCTTTCTCTGATCAGGGTATCGGCGGCATCTGAGGTCAGTGTTTCATCAATATAGCGCACATTGCGACCAAATCGCGTTTGCAGCTGTTTGCCAAATTGGCGGGCAAGTCTGGACAGCGTTGTCTCTTCTCCCGTGCCGTTTAGCGCAAGCCCGATCACAAGGGTGTCGGGTTGCCATTCATTGATCAGAGCGTCGATCTTATCCCATTGCGCCCCGGCCGAGGGAGTTGGTATGGTGGCCACGCCTTGCGCTGACCCCGTGTTGTCTTGTCCCGCTGCGACACCGATTCTGCGTGTGCCGTAGTCAAATGCCAACAGCGTTTGGGTCATGCGTGGCCGACGCCCGGCGCGAGTTGATTCATATCTATACCAATTTTCGAAGCGGCTGCGGTCCAACGTTGTTGGGCCGGCACGGAGAAGAGAATTTCACAGTCCGCTTCAACACTGAGCCAGGCATTTTCCTGCATCTCCTGTTCAAGCTGTCCTTTGCCCCAGCCCGCGTAACCCAGGGTCATCAACGAGTGGCTCGGTCCGTCTGACCGGGACAAGGACTCCAGAACATCTCGCGACGACGTCAAACCAAGATTGTCACCAATGACCAGCGTTGAGCCCCAGTCACCCACCCCCTCATGTAATACGAGGCCCAATTCTTGTTGAACTGGTCCGCCATAGTAGACCGGAGATTTCGCGGTACTTTCACTAGTGAGAGTCGACAGATCGAGCTGATTAAACACATCCTTGAGCGTGAGATGGTCCAGCGGTCGGTTGATCACCACCCCCAAGGCACCATTCTCATCGTGCTGACAGATAAGTGTGACCGTTCGGTTGAAGTTCGGATCGCGTAATTCGGGCATTGCGATCAGAAAGTGGTTAACAAAGCCGGGGTAGGTGTTGCTAGTGTTCATGTGGATAAAGCATCAGCGGCTGATCAGCCGGGCATTCTCCATAAACTGCCAGGTGCGACTGATATGCAGGACGTCGGTTTCTTGCACTATTGCCTCGGGTAACGGTTCAAACGGCGCCGCAAGCGCCGTGATTTGGACAGCGGCATCGTCAAGTACCTTGATTCCTGAAGATCGCGTCACGCGGATAGACCGTACCAGACCGTCACGATCAATAGCAACGGCTAGAATCAGTTCACCGTTCAAGTTCTGTTGTCGCGCAATGTCCGGGTAGTTGCGGTTACCCACAGTTTCGACCCGTCGCCGCCAAGCTTCGACGTACGCTGCATAGTGGCTATCTCGGGTACTGGAGCTTACGAATTTGTGCCGGGAGAGATCAGAAGATTGTTTTTCCAGCTGATCAACCTCCCCAGCGTAACGGGAAATCAGCTCCAAGGCACGCGAATAACTGAGGGCCTGTCGGTCAGGGGGCGATAAGGCCTTGGTAGGCGCCTCAACCACGGTGTCTGTCGCCTGACCATCCGTCACCAGGAGCGCTTGCACCGATGAGACCTGCTGTCCGGGATCGTCGTTGTCAGCACGGTCTGCGCCAGGCTGGCTCTGCAGCACAATCGCCTGCGACTGACGACTATTTCGATCGTTTTCAGACTCTGTACCACTGCCCGTGTGGCTCTGTGGGGCCAGAAGGTGGGCGTCCGACGGTGCTGTATCGTTGGTGTGGGTGAGGGTCAACTGAAATATCAATGGCTCAGGCGGTTGATATAGCTGGGTCGCTGCCGTGAAGCCCACACCCAGAATGATAAGTGTATGAATGAGCAGTGAAGCGAACAGGCTGAGGCGAGGCCGTTCACGCGACGGTATGGGCAGCCCCACAAACGGGAGACCCAGAAAGGACGGACGTACTGTGGAAGACTGGGCAATCACCTCGTATCGAACCTTAAGGTTCAAATTTAATTGTAGCGTTTAAGCGATTCTAGCAGAGATCATCAGCCGGCCCGATTAGGCAAAGGTTAGGCGGTGAAGGATCTGAGGTCACAGGATGTTTGGTTTCCTTTGTTTATTGGCCGGAGTAGAATCAAGCCCAAAGCTCGCCGCCCTATGCAGAACCCACAACGGTTTTTCTTTCGGTTGTATTACCAACGACACCTGGAACGTGCTCGTCCGGTTGGAGCCTGCCTGCTTGACTCGATTAACGGATCATATGTCACTGCAACTGCCTGAAGTCGAGGCTGTCAGGGCGATTGTCCTCGCTGCGGCCCGGGATGCAGGTCTGCATCAGTTCAGATTACGCGACCGCTCTGTCAAGGAAGACGGTACCGTCGTCACACAGACTGACCATCGAGTGCAGGCTTTCATTGCACGTGAATTACAAGCGAACTGGCCACAGTTCACATTTATGGGCGAAGAAATGGAGCACCGGCAGCAGGCGAGAATTGTTGGTGGCGACGGCGCCTGTTTCTGGGCGTTGGATCCACTCGACGGGACCACCAATTTCAGCATGAGCCTACCGTTTTACGGTATATCGCTGGGGCTGGTGGTTGATGGTACGGTGCAGCTGGGGGTGGTCTATGATCCGGTTCGCGATGAACTGTTCTCGGCGGCAAGTGGGCAGGGCGCTTTTCTCAACGGGGAGAAACTGACAACCCCGGATACGGACATGCCGATCAGGCGCTGTATCGCCAACGTCGATTACAAGCGCCTGGTTTCACAACTGGTGGATCAGTTGGTTCGTTATCCCCCTTTCGGGGCGCAAAGAAACCTGGGTTCCTGCGTATTGGAATGGTGCTGGCTGGCAGCTGGGCGAATTCAGCTTTACCTGCACGGGGGTCAACGGATGTGGGACTATGCTGCCGGTAGTCTGATTTTGGCAGAAGCGGGCGGGGCGTTCACGACCATCCGGGGTCTGCCGCTGGACTGTCGGACGTTTACCAAGCGCTCTGTGGTCGCCGCGATCAATGCTGAGTTGCAGCAGGAGTGGTTGGCCTGGATAGTGGAAAATGATGAGCGACTCCACGAATAAGTAAAACTTGTTCTTAATATAGATACACTGTGTTAGATCTTATTAAATTTATGGCGCATAGTCAGAGTTTGTGTGTCTTCTTGTTTCGAAGACTCAATTATTTGCCACGAAATGCCGGCACAACGTAAGTCCGTGGATTGCTGTTCGTTGTTGTGGCAGGCACCCAAACAACCCTATTGAAGAGGTGTAACAGACGTATGGCAGATGCGAAAAGTACATCGAGTGAGATTCGACGGACCCGAGCCAATGCGGTGCGCGCACTCAGCATGGATGCTGTGCAGCAGGCCAAAAGCGGACACCCGGGGATGCCGATGGGCATGGCCGATATTGCCGAGGTGCTGTGGACGGACTACCTGCGATATAACCCCAGCAACCCGAAGTGGGCGGATCGGGATCGGTTTATTTTATCCAATGGCCACGGCTCGATGCTCCACTATGCATTGCTGCATCTGTCAGGGTACAACCTCCCCATGGCTGAACTTAAGCATTTCCGTCAGCTGCACTCGAAGACCCCGGGGCACCCTGAATACGGCTATGCGCCAGGCATAGAAACCACGACCGGTCCGCTGGGACAGGGAATCTCGAACGGTGTGGGAATGGCGTTAAGTGAAAAAGTGCTTGCTGGGCAGTTCAATCAACCCGGTCACGATATCGTGAACCATTTTACTTATGTGTTTATGGGTGACGGCTGTTTGATGGAGGGAATCTCCCACGAGGCTTGTTCGCTGGCCGGTACTCTGGGTCTGGGTAAGCTGATTGCGTTCTGGGATAACAACGGTATTTCGATCGACGGGGAAGTCGACCCCTGGTTTACCGACGATACCCCAGCGCGATTTGCCGCCTACGGCTGGCAGGTGATCGACAGTGTTGACGGACACAATTCCGAGTCCATCGCCAGTGCTATTGACCGTGCCCAGGCCGAGACAGCCAGGCCGTCGCTGATCTGTTGTCGTACCGTAATCGGATGGGGTTCGCCCAATAAGAGTGGCACCGAATCGGCACACGGCGCGCCGCTGGGTGATGAAGAGATCGCACTGGTTCGGGAAAATATCGACTGGCCCCACCCACCTTTTGTGATACCTGATGAGATTTACGCAACGTGGAATGCAGTTGACAAGGGCACGGCGGGTGAGGACGCTTGGCGGGCCGGTTTTGAGCGGTACCGGACAGATCATCCGGCGCTAGCACTGGAATTCGAGCGGCGTATGTCGGGTGCGTTGCCGGAGAACTGGTCCAACAAAGCGGATGAATTTTTGCGTGATGTCAATGCCGCGGCAGCCACCGTGGCGACCCGTAAGGCCTCCCAGCAGGCGCTTGAAGGTTACGGCCCGGTCCTGCCCGAACTGATTGGCGGTTCAGCAGATCTCGCCGGTTCCAATCTGACCCTCTGGTCCGGCTCGGTGCCGGTGACAGCAGCAGATGCGTCGGGAAACTACATTTATTTCGGTGTACGCGAGTTTGGGATGTCTGCGCTTTGCAACGGGATCGCTTTGCACGGCGGTCTGGTGCCGTATTGCGCTACGTTTCTCGTCTTTTCCGACTATGCCCGAAATGCATTGCGCATGGCCGCGCTGATGAAGATCCGATCAATTTTTGTGTATACCCATGATTCCATCGGACTCGGAGAAGATGGACCAACACATCAGGCGGTCGAACAAACCGCAACCCTGCGCCTCATCCCCAATATGTCGCTATGGCGACCGTGTGACACTGTGGAGACCGCAGTGGCCTGGCGTATGGCGCTGGAACGCCACAATGGGCCGACCTGCCTGCTGTTCTCGCGCCAGAATCTCGATTTTCAGGTACGCGACGAGCAACAAATCCAAGCAATCAGTCGGGGCGGATATGTGCTGCGTGATTGTGAAGGCACACCTGAGGCCATTATCATCGCCACAGGATCAGAGGTCGGTCTGGCTGTGGATGCAGCAGCTCGGCTGAATAGCCAGGGCCGGCGTGTGCGAGTTGTCTCCATGCCTTCGACGGATGTTTTCGATACTCAGGATGTAGCCTATAAAGAATCGGTATTGCCACCGGTGGTGACTGCCCGAGTCGCGGTAGAAGCGGGGGTAACGCCAACCTGGGTACGCTACGTTGGCTTGCAGGGCGCCGTGGTCGGTATCGATTCATTCGGTGAATCCGCACCGGCTGAGGTAGTGTTCGAACATTTCGGTTTTACGGTCGCCAATGTGGTGGCGACAGTCGAAAAAGTGATGACCGCTTAAATAGATTCAGCGAGGTGACAGATACTGTGTTGTCACGGGTTCTAACGGATGACAATATGCTTGTAACCAAGTTAACGATATAAGCCTTAAGGAGAAAAGTTAATGGCGATCAGGGTAGCAATCAACGGGTTCGGCCGCATTGGTCGCAATGTTTTTAGAGCGATGTTTGAGTCAGGTCAGCAGGACCAGTTTGATGTCGTTGCTGTCAACGATTTAGGCGATGCTGATGCCAACGCCCATTTGTTGCAATACGACACGGCCCACGGCCGTTTTCCGGAAAACGTCCGTGTAGAAGGAGACGGCTTTCTGGTGGGGGATAAACGAGTCCGGGTACTGGCGGAACGGGATCCCTCGCAGTTGCCCTGGGACGAACTCGATGTTGATGTCGTGATGGAATGTACAGGGCTTTTTACCAGCAAGGAAAAAGCCGGCGCGCATCTTGCCGGTGGTGCAAAGAAAGTCATCATATCGGCGCCCGGTGGCAAGGATGTCGACGCTACGATTGTCTACGGTGTGAACCACCAGGTACTGAAGTCGACAGACACCGTGGTATCCAACGCGTCTTGTACCACCAACTGTCTGGCGCCGCTGGTCAAGCCACTGCACGACACCATCGGGGTAGTGGCTGGCATCATGACCACGATTCATGCGTATACCAACGATCAGGTGTTGACCGATGTATACCATAGCGATTTGCGCCGGGCACGATCGGCCACCCAGTCGATGATTCCCACCACAACCGGTGCAGCCGCAGCGGTCGGACTGGTTCTGCCGGAACTCAATGGCCGGTTAGACGGGTTTTCCGTACGGGTGCCCACCATAAACGTGTCGCTTGTTGATCTGACATTTGAAGCCGCTCGGGAGACGAGTGTGGACGAGATCAACCAGGTGATGCGTGAAGCGGCGTCCGGCGAACTTAAAGGTATCCTGGATTACAACGACAAGCCGTTGGTGTCGATTGACTTTAATCACAGCCCAGCATCGTCAACTTATGACAGTGCGATGACCCGCGTCGTCAATGGTAAAACAGTCAAAGTCTGTTCCTGGTATGACAACGAGTGGGGGTTTTCAAACCGGATGCTAGACACCTGTGTTGCCTTGATGAATGCGACCTAGGCTCGGAATTTGAACTGATCTGTGGCCACCGCTGCACACTTGCTAAGCCCGAAGTTGTTGAGCTATAGGGCAGAACGTTCATGACGGCACTCAGGATGCTCGATCAGGATCTTGAGGGTAAACGGGTCCTGATCCGACAGGACCTGAATGTACCGGTTCATGCGGGCCAAGTGGCAAGTGATGCGCGGATTCGTGCGTCTTTACCGACTATTGAATCAGCGCTGAAGGCAGGCGGACGCGTCATGTTGATGTCCCACCTGGGACGGCCGACAGAAGGGCAATTTGATGCGCAGTATTCACTGGCGCCGGTTGCCGATCATCTGTCCAAACTTCTGGGACTTAAGGTCCGGTTGTGTGTCGACTGGCTCGACGGCATCGATTTTTCTTCCGCTGATGTGGTGCTGTGTGAAAACGTACGTTTCAATGTGGGTGAGTTGGCCAATGACCCTGAACTTTCCCAAAGGATAGCTGACAACTGCGATATTTTCGTTATGGACGCGTTTGGCACTGCCCACCGGGCGCACGCATCCACGTACGGCGTCGCCCAGTTCGCGCCAGTGGCCTGTGCCGGACCTCTGCTGGTGGCTGAGCTTGAAGCCTTGCACAGGGCACTGGACAATCCGGCCCGACCGATGATCGCCATCGTCGGCGGTGCCAAGGTGTCGACCAAACTGACAGTTCTGGAATCCCTGGCAACGGTGGTTGATCAACTGATTCCCGGTGGCGGCATTGCCAATACCTTTATTGCTGCTGCCGGATATGGTGTCGGAAAATCACTGATCGAAGTCGATCTGATACCTGAAGCCAAGCGACTGATGCAACTCACAGAAGCTAAAGGCAGCGGTATCCCAGTGCCAACGGATGTGGTGGTCAGTTCCGAGTTGTCTGCGTCGGCAAGTGCACAAGTCAAGCCTGTTAGTGCGATCCGCGACAACGACATGATTCTTGATATTGGCCCTGAAACTGCTGAGCGTTTTGCGGCCATGATGTCGACCGCCGGGACTGTGCTCTGGAATGGGCCAATGGGCGTGTTTGAGTTCGACCAGTTTGGAGAGGGAACGCGAATAGTGGGTCAGGCGATTGCTGCTTCTTCGGCGTATTCGATTGCAGGCGGTGGCGATACGCTGGCAGCCGTTGACAAGTACAATATAGCTTCCAATGTTTCCTATATATCGACTGGCGGTGGTGCTTTTCTTGAGTTTTTGGAAGGAAAAGATCTGCCTGCGGTGTCGATTCTGGAGGCCTGTGCTGCGCGTTGATGATGTTGGGCGTTGTGGCAAGCGCGCAGAGTCAGAGCCTGTTTCATATCCGTGACTACCTCATGGAAGTAAAACGACGCACCAAGATCATCGTCTCCCTGGGTCCGGCGACCGACAATGCCAAGGTCATGGCTGCCCTGGTTCAAGAGGGTATCGATGTAGCTCGTATCAACATGTCCCACGGCTCGCCGGAAGATCATCGGCGGCGGGCGGCCCTGCTCCGCAAATGTACCCAGGAGCAGAACCGGTCGGTCGGCCTGCTGATGGATCTGCAAGGCCCGAAGATCCGGATTCAGGGGTTCCGACAAGGGCCGATTCAGCTTCGCAACGGCAAGATATTCACTATCGATCCGGCACTGGGGAGCCAGGCAGGTACGGACCAATCGGTTGGTACCACGTATCAGGCTCTGCCCGAGGATGTTGCTCAAGGTGATCGACTGCTGTTGGATGATGGCAACATCACGTTACGGGTTGAAGAGGTCTCACAGAATCAGATCATTACCCGTGTGATTTCCGGGGGCGAGTTGCAGGATTTCAAGGGCATCAATCTTCAGGGTGGCGGGTTATCGGCTGCTGCACTGACGGACAAGGATCACGAGGATATCCGCGCCGCAGTGGATATTGGTGCGGACTACCTGGGGGTGTCATTTGTCCGGAACGGAGCAGACGTTGAGACCGCTCGGATGCTGTTACGAGCGGCCGGCAGTGAGGCTCACTTGATCGCCAAGGTTGAGCGTCGGGAAGCGCTCGACCATATCGACGAGATCATTGCCACCGCGGATGCAGTGATGGTCGCTCGAGGTGATCTGGGTGTAGAGATCGGAGACTCAGAGGTGCCGGGCGTACAGAAGAAGCTGATTACACAGGCGCAAAGGCACAACAGCGTTTCGATCACCGCCACCCAGATGATGCAGTCGATGGTGAATAATCCACAGCCTACCCGTGCTGAGGTGTCTGACGTGGCCAATGCGGTGCTGGATGGTACCGATGCGGTCATGCTATCTGCCGAGACAGCTGTTGGTCGACATCCAGTTCGGGTGGTCGCGGCTATGAACCGGATCTGCCTCGCTGCCGAACGGCATCGCAGTGTTCTGGTTTCAGGTCACCGGATGGAAGCGCGTTTTGATGCCATCGATGAAACAATAGCAATGGCGACCATGTACACTGCCAACCACTTTGATGTGGCGGGTATTCTGGCGCTGACCGAATCGGGGAGCACCGCGAAGTGGATGTCGGGAATCAGTTCCGGCATACCCATCTATGCGGGAACGAGGTGGCCGCAGACCGAGCGCTGGATGTCTCTTTATCGGGGCGTCTATCCGGTGTCCTTCGACGCCTCTAGCTTGCCTCGGGGAGACATCAACAGGGTTGCGATCGAAGAACTGCGCAGCCGTGGGTTGGTGAACGACGGCGACCGCATTATCATTACCAAGGGTGATTTTTCTGGCATTGGTGGGGGGACCAATGCAATGAAAATTGTTGAAGTTGGGCAGATTACGGGTGAGGCGGAGTAAGTTGATTCAGCACAATGACTGCCAGAGTCCGATCTATCATAGGGCGCCAGCACAAGAATGTGATCTTTTAATTGGATAAAGAGGAAGCAGCAATGAATATTGATACGCTAAAAACAACCGCCCAGGCCATGGTAGCGCCGGGTCGCGGCATATTGGCTATGGATGAGAGTTCGCCGACCTGCAATAAGCGTTTTGAGGGTCTGGGTATACCGACCACGATCGAGATGCGCAGGGAATACCGGACCATGCTCGTGTCATCACCCGGATTAGGCGATCACATCGGCGGTGCGATTCTGTTCGATGAGACCCTGCGTGATCACACCACTGACGGCCGTTCATTTGTGCAGGCGCTGCAGGAACAGGGTATTGTCCCGGGTATCAAGGTTGATACCGGTGCGAAGGATCTGGCCCTTCACCCGGGAGAAAAAGTGACCGAGGGACTCGACGGTCTGGGACCGCGGCTGGCTGAATATTCAGAGTTGGGCGCACGGTTTGCCAAGTGGCGTGCTGTCTATACCGTGACGGATAGCCTGCCAAGCCAGGCGTGTTACACCGCCAATGCCCACGCGCTGGCTCGCTATGCTGCGTTGTGTCAAGAAAATGACATCGTTCCGATTGTCGAACCCGAAGTACTGATTGACGGCAACCACGATCTGGGCCGCAGTTTTGAGGTGACGCAGCATGCACAGCACACGGTATTCGCAGCGCTGGCCGACCAGGATGTTGACTTAAGGGGGATCGTACTCAAGCCCAGCATGGTGATTTCAGGCGCCGGTGCAGCAGATCGTGCTGGCATCAGGGAGGTCGCCCAGGAGACTTTGCGCTGCCTGTCAAGTACTGTGCCGGCTGCGGTGCCAGGGATTGCGTTTCTTTCGGGTGGCCAGTCGGATGAAGAGGCCACCCAACATTTGAATGCCATGAACGAGATCGGTGGCTCACTGCCGTGGGCGGTGACCTTTTCATATGGTCGTGCATTGCAGGCTGCAGCGATGAAGCGATGGGCGGGACACTCTGACAATGTTGAAAGTGCGCGGCAGGTGGCCTTTCACCGGGCACAGATGAATGGTGCTGCTGCGCTTGGTCAGTATTCTTCAGAGATGGAGAAAGCGGCCTGAGCCCACAGTGCTTCAGGCGAATTTCAGGTGAAGACAAAGGGAAATAATCATGGGTTTTGAGGGAACAGATCGCTACGTTGCCACAGAGGATCTGCGTATGGCGGTTAATGCGGCAGTGACACTGCAGCGCCCACTCCTGATAAAAGGGGAGCCGGGAACTGGCAAGACCATGCTGGCCGAGGAGGTCGCACGCGCGCTGGATAAGCAGTTGATCAACTGGCATATCAAGTCGACCAGCAAGGCCCAGCAGGGGTTGTATGAATACGATGCAGTATCCCGACTGCGGGATTCCCAGTTGGGCGATGGCCGAGTTCAGGATGTCAGCAACTACATACGCAAGGGAAAACTCTGGACGGCGTTTGATTCTACTGAGCAGGTGGTTCTGCTAATCGATGAAATCGATAAGGCCGATATCGAGTTTCCTAACGATTTGTTGCATGAGCTCGACAGGATGGAATTTTTTGTCTACGAGACCGGCGAGACGATCACCGCTGTGAACAGGCCTATCGTGATCATTACGAGCAATAACGAAAAAGAACTGCCGGATGCATTTCTAAGGCGTTGCTTCTTCCACTTTATTGCATTCCCGGATCGCGAAACTATGGAACGAATCGTTGATGTTCATCATCCGGATATCAAAAAGTCACTGATCAAGGAGGCGCTGGATGTTTTCTTCGAGGTTCGGGAGGTTCCCGGACTGAAGAAAAAACCATCCACCTCAGAGTTGATCGACTGGCTGAAACTGTTGATGGCTGATGATATTCCGGAAGAGATTCTCAAAGAACGCGATCGGTCCAAGGCTATACCTCCACTTTACGGTGCTCTGTTAAAGAACGAACAGGATGTCCATACGCTGCAGCGGCTGGCGTTCATGGTGCGCCGGGAAGCCCACGCCGACCGTTGATGTCGGCGGTGCCAGATGCTTTGCGTGTGCATTTGTCGTAAACAGATAATCTTTGGGTAACGCTGTGCTGATCAATTTCTTTCAGACCCTTAAAAAACTCGAGATACCAGTTTCGGTCAAGGAATTTCTGGTATTGCTAGAAGCAATGCAGGCTCGACTGGCCTTCGGCTCTGTCGATGATTTCTATCTGTTGGCGAGGTCGTGTCTGGTTAAGGACGAAAAATATTTTGATCGGTTTGACCGAGCATTTAGTGCCTGGTTCAAAGACTTGGAATCCTTAGATGATGTTCTGAATGCACTGGTTCCTGAAGAATGGTTGCGTGCTGAGTTCGAAAAATACCTGACGCCGGAAGAGCGAGAGCAGATCAAGTCACTCGGCGGACTCGATAAACTGCTAGAGGAGTTCAGAAAACGGCTTGAAGAGCAGGAAAAGCGGCATTCCGGCGGCAGCAAGTGGATCGGGACCGGGGGAACCTCCCCGTTTGGTAACAGTGGTTACCATCCTGAGGGCATTCGCGTGGGCGGCCAGGGGCGAAACGGACGTGCCGTTAAAGTCTGGGAGGAGCGTCAGTATCGTAACCTTGATGATTCGATTCATCTCGGCACGCGCAACATCAAGGTCGCACTGAAAAGGCTGCGCAAATTTGCCAGGACCGGCGCCGATGAAGAGTTGGATATGGATGACACCATATACTCAACGGCCAAGAACGCGGGGTTTTTAGACATCAAGATGAGGCCCGAACGTCACAATGCCGTGAAAGTGCTGGTGTTTTTCGATGTTGGCGGTTCCATGTATCCGTACGTTCGGACCTGCGAGGAATTGTTTTCGGCGGCTCGATCAGAATTCAAACACCTTAAGTATTATTACTTCCACAATTTTCTCTACGACTTTGTGTGGATGGACAACCGGCGACGGCGTGAACAGATCACAACCACCTGGGATCTGCTCAACACCTATCCGCCGGATTACAAGGTGATAATCGTGGGCGATGCAGCCATGGCACCTTACGAAATACTGAGTCCGGGCGGTAGTATTGAGTATCTGAACAAGGAGTCGGGCGCTGTATGGATGGACCGCTTTTCCAGGACCTGGCGCCGATTGATTTGGCTGAATCCTACACCGCAGGAACACTGGCCCTATACCCAGTCGACCGGTATCGTGCGTGAACTCGTCGAAGACAGAATGTTCCCTCTGACTTTAGAGGGCCTCGAGGAAGGAGCTCGTTACCTGTCCAGCTGACGGGTGCCCATCTGATGCCAATCACAGAAGACGCCGTGCCTTTGAATGTTCTCGGGGAACCGCTTGCGAATTGCTCGAGCGCACCCCTGACAGGGTTTTATCGCGATGGCTGTTGCCGGACCGGACCTGATGATCTCGGTTCCCATGTGGTCTGTATTCAGGCCACAGCAGAGTTTCTGGAGTTTTCGAAATCACGCGGAAACGATTTGTCTACGCCGGTAGACGACTTCGGATTCCCTGGTCTAAAACCCGGCGATCGTTGGTGTTTGTGTGCGCTCCGCTGGAAGGAAGCGCTGGAAGCGGGTCACGCGCCCCGGGTCGTGCTCACGTCGACCCACGAAGCGGTCCTTAACTACGTTAATTTATCTGATCTCAAACCCTACGCCCTTGACCTGTCCTGAGTCACGACAAGCGCCCTATTGTGGGTTTTGGATAGCTTAAACCCAAGGTTCAGATGACAGGCAACGGGTGGGGTTGCCTGTTTAATAAAAATGTACACATCTTATGTTCGTTGAGACAGTCTGAATGAAAGTACTGTTCAGGTTTGTGTTGCCAGTGGTGGCGATGGGGCTCGTTATTCTAGCGTCGAACAAACTGGTCCAGTATCCGGTCCAGGCCAGTCTGTGGGGTTTGGATCTTGGGGGGCTTCTCACCTGGGGCGCGTTCACTTATCCGGCGGCGTTTTTGGTCACGGACACCACCAACCGGATCTATGGTGTGGGTTCCGCGCGCAAGGTCGTGTATGTGGGATTTGTCTTTGGACTGGTGTTGACGATAACGGTGGCGCTTGGTATTGCAGATCACAATCGAGCACCGGGTACAGCGTTGATCAAAAGTCTGTTTGAGGATGAATCGGCTTTTGAGATGTTCAGAATTGCGTGCGCATCCGGCACGGCATTTCTGATCGCTCAGCTGTTGGATATACAGATCTTTGATCGTTTGCGACAATTGCAATGGTGGAAAGCGCCAGTCGCGTCGTCGTTTCTGGGCTCGCTGGTGGATACGATCACATTTTTCTTTCTGGCCTTTGCCGGCACTGGCCTGCCCTGGGCCAGTTGGGCACTTGGTGATTTTGGTGCCAAGCTCGTGATGATTGCCGTGTTGTTGTACCCATTCAAATTGCTGGTGACCCTGATCGCTCGTGGAACACGGTCGGCCTGAACGAATCTTGCAGATTCCGTATTAGGTCCGCAGCGCAACAGCAAGCTGTCCCGCGACTGCTGCGTTGTTCTTTATCAGTGCGATGTTGGCTTTCAGTGTCGTGCCGCCGGAAAGTGCTGCAATGCGATCAAGCAGGTAAGGAGTAACGGTTTTGCCGGCGAGGCCTGAGGCAGTAGCTTCTGACACCGCTTGTGTGATCCATTGCTCCACGTCCTGTCGGGGAACGGCCTGCTCAGCAGGCGGTGGTACCACCACCAGTTCGCCGCCACCCAGCGCTAATTGTTGTCGAGCCTGGATAATCTGTGCAGCTTCGGCAATGTCATCCGCCCATTGATGAAGTGGAATACCCGATTCGACCGAAAAGAACGCAGGAAGCTCTCGAGTACCCAGTCCCACAACGGGAATACCCAGTGTTTCGAGCATTTCCATGGTTGCAGGCAGATCGAGCAGTGATTTTGCACCGGAACACACGACCGTCACTGGCGTCTGCGACAGTTCCTGCAGATCGGCAGAGATATCGAAACTGTCCTGCCAGCCCCGATGTACACCACCGATGCCACCCGTCGCAAAAACTCGGATGCCGGCCATCCGGGCACAAATCATTGTTGCCGCCACCGTGGTGCCACCGGTTAAGCCTTTGGCACACGCCGTGGCAAGATCGTGGCGACTGAGTTTGTGACAATCTTCGGTTTCGATCAGCTGATTAATCTCCGACGGATCAAGCCCCACCTTGATTTGACCGGCCAACACCGCGATAGTGGCAGGCACGGCACCTTCGGCACGGACCTGATCCTGGGCACTGATCGCGCACTGGTAGTTCTCAGGATTTGGCAGTCCGTGCGTGATCAGGGTGCTTTCCAGCGCGACCACTGGTTGTCCTTCAGAAAGCGCGCTGTCAACTTCGGCAGAGATGGAAATCGAGTTATGCATCATTGTGCGCCAGTTTGTCCTTGATCAAAGACCAGGACAAGTGCGGGTCGTTCATATCAGACAGTGTACCGAGTGCGGCGGCACAAGTGCCATAGGTCAGTGCTTGCTCCAGGGTGTCTCCGGACAGCAGCGCCGCCATCGTGGTGCCAGCGAGTACATCGCCTGCCCCTGAGACTGATTGTGGATTGATTGTTGGACAAGCAATGTGGCCGAAGCTGTCTGGACCGGCCCAGGCAGCACCGTCGACACCTGCAGTGACAATCGCTCGTAGGGCACCCAGATCGCATAGAGCACGGGCTTTTTCTTCAATGGTTTGCGATGCACCCGTATTTGAGTTGACCAGAGTATCGGCCTCCACACGGTTGACGAATAGGGTATCTATAGTGGGTAGTACCCCACGTAACCGATGCGCTTTGGCAGGTGATGTCACCACGGCGAACAACAGCTGCTCCGCTTTTTCACTTGCTAGATAGTGCAGCGTATCAGCCGGCAGATTCGTGTCCACACACCAGTAATCCCAATGCTTGATCTCTTGTCTGCCCTGTTGCCAGTGAATTGGTTTGAAATCATCATATATCCCCATATCGGCGAGCCCAAGGATCAGATTGCTGGTGTGGTCAAGAACTGCCGTATAACGGGCGGTCGCGTGGGCGTTGTCCGTTTGAATCGAAACAGCCGTGATGCCGAGCCGGGTCACGTAGTCGAGCAGCTCAACACCCTCACGATCAGCGCCTACCCGGCTCGATAAGCCGACCGTATTACCCAATGCGGCTAACGTCCGGGCAACATTGAGCGCCACTCCGCCGGGAGCTTGGGTTCTGGATGCGGGGTTGGACTCATTGAGTATCGTATCTGCCTCGCATCTAATTATTTCATCATAGTGAAGGCCACCAAAACACAGAATTCTCGATTTTCTGTGAGGCAACTCGGATGACTCCTCGGGTGGTGTCTGGTGTAATGTACTGATATCTGAATAATGCCGAAGAACCGGACACGGGTCGAGCCATTTAGGAGCGGGATCAGCGAACTCTCTGTCACAGCTCGGGTCCTGATTTTGGTTGAGGCGCCATGGCTGGGTAAACACGGGAGAAATGCTGTGAGTAAGCGCAAGATTATTCTGGACTGCGATCCAGGCCACGATGACGCCGTGGCTATTTTGTTGGCATTGGCCTCACCCGAGGAGATTGATCTTTTAGGGATTACCTGTGTCGCTGGAAATGTACCGCTGGAGCTGACGCGTAACAATGCGCTGAAAGTCTGCGAACTGGCAGGTCATACCGATGTCGCCGTGTATTCGGGTTGCGCGCGACCAATGGTTCGAGAGCTCAACACAGCCGAAAATGTGCACGGCGAGTCGGGATTGAATCTGCCGGGGGACAGTGTACTGCCTGAGCCGTCTATGACCCTCAGATCTCAGCACGCAGTTGACTACATTATTGAGACCCTGACAGCCGAAGACACGGGTTCGATAACTTTGTGTCCAATCGGTCCCTTGACCAACATTGCTGTGGCGATGATTCAGGCACCCGAAATCGTGCCTCGCATTCGTGAAATCGTCTTGATGGGAGGCGCGGCAATTAATCCCGGTAATGTCACACCGGTAGCAGAGTTCAACATCTACGTCGATCCGCATGCCGCACATGTCGTGTTTTCATCAGGCGTGCCTTTGGTGATGATGGGCCTTGATGTGACGCACCAGGTACTGGTGACTGCAGAGCGAATAGATGCGCTCCGAACTACCGGTGGCCAGGTGTCTTCAACTGTGGCTGACTTGATGACGTTTTACTGTCGTTTTGACTTGGATAAATACCGGATGGAGGGAGGTCCATTGCACGACCCCTGCGTGATCGCTTACTTGATTGACAGCACGCTTTTCGATCTGAAGCATGTCAATGTCGAGATCGAAACGAATGCAGATCTCACGTTAGGTCAGACGGTTGCGGACTGGTGGACAGTGACGGATCGCACACCGAATTGTCATGTGGCTCACCAGGCTGATGACACCCGCTTTTTTGAGGTTTTGAACGAGAGACTGGCACGTTTACCATGAGCGTGATTGTTTTCGGCTCTGCCAATGTGGATCTGGTGATGCCGGTCTCTACCTTTCCTATGCCGGGCGAGACCGTATTGACACAGTCTTATCACCCGGTTCCAGGGGGTAAGGGTGCCAATCAAGCGCTGGCCGTAAAAAGAGCCGGTGTGCCGGTGAATTTTGTTGGTGCAGTGGGTAAAGATCATTTCGCTGATTGTGCTTTGTCGCTATTGCGTGGAGAGGCGGTTGGTTTGGAGGCGACAATAGTATCCGACCGACCCACAGGCTGTGCGGTGGTGATGGTGGATACGGAAGGTGAAAATTCCATTGTCGTCGCCAGTGGTGCAAATTTGGATGTGCGTGCGCATCAAGTGAGCGATGCACTGCTCCAAAGCAACCGCGTGCTGGTTCTGCAGCAGGAAGTATCATTCGAGGAAAACGAGTCTTTGGGATGTCGTGCCCAACAGGCGGGGCTGAAGATCGTCCTGAATCTGGCGCCAGCGACGCGGATTCCTGAAGGGTTGTTGGCCAACACCGATTTTCTAATTGTCAATGAGGTTGAAGCTAAGTTTCTCGCCGGTGCGCAACCTCATGTCAGCATGACCGAGCTGGCTGAGCACCTCGCGAACACCTACGACTGCGGTACGCTGATCACACTCGGACCCGCGGGCTGTGTGGTGGCAAGTGGCGATGAGCATGCCTTTGGTGTTGATGCACCCGGGGTAGAGGTTGTGGATACCACCGGTGCAGGAGATACGTTTACCGGCTATTTTGCGGCGCTATTGGCACAGGAGCGTTTGTCGCTTCGTCAGTGTGCTGCCGGTGCTACTCAGGCGGCTTCTCTTGCCTGTACCCGGATGGGGGCACAGTCCGGAATTCCCTATGCACAGGATGTGTTGCGGGCAAAGGGATAAGCGCCAGCGTCACATATACCTGTAGATCTCTAGTACGGTTGACCTCATAGAATCGCGGGGTTACCCTCGTTCATGAACTTTAGGTGCTGGAACTATCAAACCAGCGCACTGGAGTGTTGATACTGATTAAGCCAATTAAGGGAGGATGTTTGATGAAACTCTTTCGCATCAAAGTGGCAGCGATTCTGATTGCCATTTTAGGGCTGGTTGCTGTTCCGTTAAGCGGGGTAGCACTGGCGGCAAGCAAGGTTGCACTCGTTCTTGACGTGGGAGGGCGGGGCGATCTTTCATTTAACGACATGGGGTTTAAAGGCGCAGACGAAGCCGTCCAGAAGCTCGGCGTAGAACTGGTAGAGATTCAGAGCAACTCCGCTGCGGACTACCTGCCGAATCTGCAGAACGCGGCCCGGTCCGGTGATTTCGACATTATCATCGCCGTCGGTTTTCTGCTGGCTGATTCAATGGCAGAGGTCGCTGATCAGTTTCCGGATCAGAAGTTCGGCATCATTGATGTTACCTGGCTGGGCAAACCAAATCTGATGGAAATCGGCTATGAAGAGAACAAAGGCTCTGCCTTGGTCGGCGCGTTGGGTGCTATGACGGCTGCCCACTACGGTTACGACAAGATCGGTGTCGTGCTGGGTATCGAAATACCCGTGTTATACAAATTTGAAGCGGGTTATCGTTACGGTATGCACTGGGGTAACGCCAAGTACGCCGAAGTGACGGGCAAAAATCCAGGTGTTGGTCTGCTGTGGAACTACACCGGCACGTTCAGTGATATCGCCAAAGGCAAGGCAGCCACTGACGCAATGCTGGCACAGGGTGCGGGCATGATTTACAACGTCGCCGGCCCGCTGGGGATAGGCGATCTGGAAGCGATCACCGAGCACCTTGAAGCCCAAGGAAAATCAGCCGGCCCACCGTTCATGATCGGTGTTGATGCGAACCAGGATTATCTGGGTGACGGGCACCGCGTATTGGCCAGCATGATGAAACGCGTTGACTTCGGGGTATACAGTGCCATCGAATCAGTGGTCAATGGCAGTTTTAAAGCTGGGGTCAAAATTCTCGGACCTGGAAATGGCGGCATCGCGATCTCCCGTCGCCAGGATCTGGCGGACTTTATTGATTTTGGGATCAAAGGGGGTGTGATCACCGAGGCTGACCGCGGCCCGATCACAGCGAACTGGGATGCCATGCGTGCTGGTATTCCGAGCTGGATCTGGGATGCCGTCGACGAACTCGAAGCCAAGATCAGCTCAGGTGAAGCCGAGATTCCTTGCGGCTGGTGCCCCGATACTATTGGGGATATCCGGAACCAATATCCGGACTGAAGTCCAACACGCTTCAAGCGGTCTAAGACAGGGGAGAGGGCCATTGCGACTCTCCCCTGTTGTATTGTGTTTGTCTAGTATTTTGATAGAAGCCATGGTCTATTTTCACAATAGTGACTGACATGCGCCTGCACCAACTTAACCCAGTGGTTGAATCGGTTGTTGCCGGTATCATCGGGCTTGCCATTGGAGCAGCCATCATGCTCGCCTATGGCTATGACCCTGTTTCAGCCTATAGTTCACTCTTCCGTGGCAGCTTTGGCAGCGTCTATAGTTGGGCAGAATCGTTGGCCAACGCCACGCCGCTGATTCTGACAGCGCTGACCTTTGCAGTCGCGATGCGCGGTGGTCTTTTCAATATCGGTGCTGAAGGTCAGCTCTACATTGGTGCACTGGCGGCGGTGTCCGTCAGTTTGATTCAGTTGCCCTATCCGCTTCATGTGGTTGTTGCACTGCTGGCTGCCATGCTGGCCGGTATGATCTGGAGTCTACCGGTCGCGCTGCTCAAGCTGGGCCGTGGCGTCCATGAAGTGATTTCCACTATTATGTTTAACTGGATCGCCCATTTTTTTGCGTTTTACCTGATCGCGAATGTGCTGACCGATCCGATCCGTGGCGAAAAAACCATCAGCATCGTTGAAACGTCGCGTCTGGCGAGAATGGTCCCGCATACCAGCCTCAATTACGGATTGATCATCGCCCTGGTGGCGGTGGCGGTGGTACTGTTCCTGCTCTGGCGAACCACCAGTGGATTCGAGTTGCGGGTCAGTGGTCACAATCCAGAAGCTGCGCGCTATGCAGGCATCAGTCGACGCAAGCAGGTGATGACCGCATTTGTGATCGGTGGGGCGACAGCGGGTCTCGCCGGTGCGGTTCAGGTGATGGGCAGACCACCCACCTATGCGGTGATGAGTGGCCTACCCCAGTTTGTCAATCTGGGGTTTGACGGTATTGGTGTGGCAATGATCGGTCGCAACCATCCCATCGGGATTGTGTTTGCTGCGATCTTTTTTGGGGGATTACTGGTTGGAGGCCGTATTATGCAGTTCTCGCCCGGTGTGCCCCTGGAGTTGGTGAGGGTCATTGAAGGGGTGATTATTCTGGCATTGGCTGTACCGGAGTTGAGGACGGTGGTGGTACGGCTATGGACAAAAACACGCGGCAGGAAGCAGATCGATGGAACTTGATCATCTCTGGGGTATTCTTTTCGGCTCGTTACACGCGATGGTGCCGATCACACTTGCAGCAATCGGTGAGACCATCGAGGAATCAGCCGGTTTGTTCAATATCGGGCTTGAAGGTATCTTACTGCTCAGTGCGTTGTCGGGCGCATTAGGGGCTGAAGCAAGCGGGAGTGCCCTCATAGGGCTTACTGTCGGAATGGGCACGGGTGCACTCATCGGGCTGGTATTCGGTGTGGTTAATACCTACTGGAAGGGCAGTCAGTTGATCACCGGCGTTGGTATCAATCTATTCGCATTCGGTTTTGTTGCTTTTATGCTCATCACCCTGGGTGCACCAGGATTCCACAGTGTTCCCCGGGCAGTGCAGGTCCAGTTGATTCCGCTTGGTGTCGGCAGCTTGAGTCCATTGGTGATTGTCACAGTGATACTGGCTGTTGGCGTGTACTGGGTGCTGCGTCGGACGCATCTCGGATTGCGTATCCGGGCAGTCGGAGAAAACCCCGCGGCAGCCGACGTTGCCGGTATCCGGGTGAACGCATTACGCTTGGGTACCGCGATAGCGGCCGGGTGTTTGGCAGGACTGGCCGGCGCTTATCTCAGTGTGGACTGGTTTGGTGCTGTGACTAAAGAGATTGTCGCAGGTCGAGGATTTATCGCGCTCGCGACGGTGGTCTTCAGCGGATTGAATCCGTTATTGGCTTTGCTGGGGGGCTTTGTCTTCGGGCTTTTCGATACCTTGGCGACCTGGATTCCGACCTATCCTAAGGTCAAGGATGTAATTCCCTGGCAGTTCGTTGCGATGGCGCCTTATGTTGTCACCCTGCTGGTGGTCGCCGGTGCGATCGGACGTGTGCAATTTCCGAAAGCACTGGGGAACCCATATTTTCGTGAGTGACATAAATTGTGCTGGAGATCAGGCCGCCATGTGAGCCTCGTCACTGCCCGCCATCCAGCGGCCCAACTGTTCCCGATCGGCGTTTTTGCCATCGATTGGACCCATCAGCTGGCCCTGGAAAAGTACCCCGATTCGGTCGGCGAGTGACATGATCTCATCCAGGTCTTCCGATACGACCAATATGGCTGAACCCGCCGCCCGCAGTGCGAGAAAGAGCTCCCAGGTATGGCGGATCGCTCGGGCATCTAGCCCTTCCGTGGGGTGAGAGGCGACGATGACGGGCGGGCTGCGCCAGGTTTCGCGGCCGAGTATGAGACGCTGGATATTGCCACCGGATAGGATTCTGGATTCTGTGGTCCAAAGATCCGGTACCAGTGCATTGAACTTTGACACGATGTCTTTGGTGTGACGGGTGATCTCACGGGGATTCAGTACGCCCCGTCTGGAAAAGGGGGCGGTGCGATAGTCTTTAAGGACCACATTTTCGGCCACGAACATGGGTTCGACGATGCCGATTTCCCGACGCTGTTCGGGAATATGAGCCACACCGAGTTCGATGAACGCCCGGGGTGGCTGACCGGTCATATCTTTGCCCAGGATACGCACCGCACCGCGCTCAATCGCTTTGAGTCCCGTCAGGCAAGCAATGAGCTCGCTCTGGCCATTGCCCGCAACACCGGCAATTCCGAATATCTCGCCCTTACGGATTGCGAGGTTGATCGGTGCTGGAGGCGATTGTTCGGCAGTGCCAGCAGGTACGACATTATCGAGCACCACCGCATTTTCTGATGAGCGCGTTGGAGGTCGAGGCATATAGTCTGGAACCAGCTCACCAAATGTTTTTCGGGTCAATGCCTCGACCGTGGTTTCGCTGATTCTCTGCGTGCCTT
>NTKC01000025.1 GCA_002456995.1 Candidatus Thioglobus sp. MED-G25
TCCGGTGCTTGATCTTTACGGTTCAGACGACCTCCCGGGTGTGCTCGAAACTGCAGAACGCCGAAAACAGGCTGCGGCACATAATGCGCAGTACAGTCAACAGGTAATCCAAGGTGCCAATCACTTTTTTGACCAGATGGATGATGAGTTGATCAGAGCGGTGGCAGACTGGAGTCAGCAGTTTTAGTCAGGTTTGTGCAAAACAATACGCCTGCTGAAAAATAATAGGAAACCCGCTCCGGCGGGATTCTCTTACCCTTCTCTGTGTGGGCGGGATATTTGTAAATATCGAAAATGTTAAGAGTGGGTACCACCTGCCGTGTAACCATAATGTGACCGACAGGGGTCCACTCTCAACTACATTTGTGTGAGATCAGTGTGCGTATGTGGTGATTTACATATACTGCTGACTTAGTGATGGCACTCATAATGCCGGGGCTGGTGGTTTGATCCCACCCAGTGCCACCATCTTATCAATTAGTTACGTTTGTCTGTGGCGAAGCTGACTCGTGAAGGAGTAAATACGGTACAGCAGATTCCTGACAGCCAGAAATTTCTGTGTTTCTCCGAGAACAAACCCGAATTATTGACATCCTGCCGCAACGTAAGTCACGGTTAGAATTGATACATGACAGAACGTCATGGTATCGGCTTCATTGGTCTTGGCAGCATTGGACAGCGCATGCTCGCTCATGCCTGGAATCATCCGCGGGTCAAACCTACCGTCGCCTGGGACCTAGCCACAGAAAGATTAGCTCAAACAGCGGCCAACTCAGCTGGGTTGCGGGCTGCAGCGGACGTGAATAGCCTGATCAACGATGATTCGGTAGATGTAGTTTATATCGCATCGCCGCCCCTGACCCATGCGGCATATGCTAACGCTGCCCTCGAGGTTGGCAAACCGGTACTTTGCGAAAAACCCCTCGGCATCGATGTCGCGACCAGCGAGACATTGGCAGTGCGTGCAACTGCTAGTGGAATTGCACACGGCGTTAACTTTATTTTCGCCTCTGCACATCCCGCCACGCAGATCGAGCAGGCGCTGGCACGGGCAGAGCTCGGTGAAATCAAAGGTGTGGAAGCCCAGCTGCACCTACCGAACTGGGCGAGGCGGCGATATGCCGAGGCCCCTTGGCTAATGGAGTCCGATCAGGGTGGTTTTGTCCGTGAAGTACTTTCCCATTTCATTTACCTGACCGAGCGTCTGTTCGGGCCGGCCGTCGTCAACAATTCGCATTGCCGCCAAGGTCTTCGACATGGTAGCGCAATCACTGGTGTCGTTGCAGAACTCACCTGTGGTGATATCCCGATCAACGTCTATGGCAGCACACTGGGCTGCGGTCCGGATGTCTGCAATTACACTGTATGGGGCGAACACTGCTCGTATCGTGTATACGATTTGTACGGATTGCAGGTCACTACCGGCGAGTGTTGGCTCGATTCAAATACTGCGGACACCGATCCCGCAAGTGACTGGCACCAGCGACAATATGATCAGCTTGCCTCAATGCTTGACGGCCAACCTCATACGTTGCCTGATTTTGCGGCAGGTCTTTCCGTACAGAGACTGATCGAAGGGATATTGGAAGGCTGATTTCCAACAAAGACACCCCTTCTGCCATGCACAAGTGCTAGGGTTAGTCGGGGTGTAGTAGAGTTCGAGATGTTTTGATGGGAGGAATAGAACGGATTGAGGGAAGATCTCTTTCGTTTAACTGCTTGTGAAGCAGTCCAGTGTTTAAAGTCAGGGGAATTTTCCCCGTTGGATCTAATTGACGCGGCTGAGGCTCGAATAGCTGAAGTCGAGCCATCCATCAATGCCCTACCTACTCTATGCTTGGATCGCGCCCGGGCAGATGCCAAACGACTGATGGCAGGAATTGGGGGTGAGTCAAAGAGCAAAGCTGGCTGGCTAGCTGGTCTCCCGATTGCAATCAAGGATCTTATGGATGTTGCAGGCGTACGCACAACCTATGGCTCTCCCATTTTTGCAAATTATGTCCCTGAAAGATCACATCCTTTGGTGGAACGGATCGAGCATATGGGAGGAATTGTATTAGGCAAATCGAACACACCAGAATTTGGCGCTGGCGGCTCTACTTTCAACGAGGTGTTCGGAAAGACTCGCAACCCGTGGAATACTTCCCTGACACCTGCAGGCTCTACCGGTGGAGGGGCAGCCGCGCTATCATCAGGTGAAGTGTGGTTGGCGCATGGAAGCGATCATGGTGGCAGCCTTAGGCGCCCAGCCACCTATTGTTCCGTAGTTGGCCTGCGCCCATCACCGGGACGGGTCACCAGAGGTACGGTAGATACACTATTCTCACCTTTGTCGGTACAGGGGCCTATGGCACGTAGTGTCCCCGATGTTGCACTATTTTTAGACACCATGGCAGGATATTGCCACTTGGATCCGATGACCTTTGATGCGCCCAGTTTGTCTTTCAGTCACGCGGTGGCAGCGCCACGGCGACCTCACCGAGTAGCCTTTGCAGCAACCATTGGAGGTTCACCTGTAGATCAAGAGACTGAAAATATATGTCGTGACAGCATGCGACATTTTAAAAACGTAGGTTCGAAGGTAGAGGAAATTGCTATTGATTTAGAAAATCTGGAAGATACGTTTTTAGCCTTGCGTTCGCAAGAATTCGTCATTGATAGAGAATTACAACTGCAACGCTATCGGGATCAAATAAAGCCGGATATTATTTGGAATACCGAACTAGGTTTAGAGCAATCTATCTCTACTTTGGCGAAGGCAGAACGAGCCCGTGCTGCGTTATATGCGCAATTTAACGACTTGTTTTCACGGTACGATCTAATTGTAACTCCAGGCGCCAACACACCAGCCTTTGATGTCGAACTACGTTTTCCTGAAGCTATAAACGGTATCAAACTGGAGCACTATATGGCAGCCTCGACTTTGACCGCGGCGGTAACCATCAGCGCATCCCCTGCCCTTTCACTGCCCTGTGGTTTTGACCAGTATGGTCGTCCAATCGGTTTGCAACTCATCGGCCGGCCACGAGGCGAGGCTGCCTTATTAGCCGCCGGTGCACTATTCGAAGTAGAGAGTGGCCTAGCTGAACAGGTGCCAATCGATCCACGTCATGGCAAGGTCCCGCCGATAGGGAAACTTACATAAGTTGCTCAATCAAATTTATGTCCTTTCAGGAGTCTTTGCCAACACTCGGTACGTAGGGCTTGGACGTGAAGTGCTCACTGTCGCCGGAAGCGAATTTCAACCCGGCTAGCTTGACGGCATCGTCGTCTACCTTCTCAAGTGGTACGTAGTAACGATCGTCGTCCTTTTTAAAGGTGTCGTTGCTGACTGCGTTGTAGCAGCACATGAAGGTCCAGCGTCTGGTCGCAGAGCGGTTCTGATCCGAGCAATGCAGTGTGTTCCCATGAAAGATTACCGCATCCCCAGGGTCCAGCACGCAGTCGACCACTTCGTGTGATTCTAGGATGTATGCTAGGCGTTCTGGATCAGCTGTATTCTGTTCGGGTGTGACCTGGACGTGATCGAGCCGTCCCAGCCTGTGTGAGCCTTTGATCAGTTTCAAGCAGCCGTTCGTTGCGTCGGTGTGGTCCAGCGCGATCATAAAACTTAACATCTTGGGCATTAGACAACCGTTGTAGTACCAGTAGCCGTAGTCCTGATGCCACTCCCAGGCCCCACCCACATAGGGTTCTTTTGCGGTCAGCTTCGACTGAAAGTGATAGACAGGCTCACCAATCAGCGCTTCGGCGATGTCAACAACTTTCCGGGCGCGGGCAGCAAGGCCATAGACGCTATCACCTGCGCGGTTCCACAACGAAATTCGGGTCGCACCACCTTGCTGATCTGCGCGCAACAGTGAGTGCTCAGCGATGGCAGGGTCTTCTTCCATGGCGCGTCTGAGGAGGTCGGTCTCCTCAGCATCAAACAGGCCACGTACAAAGATCAAACCGTCCTCGTGGTAGTTAGCGATATTTTGGGGAGTTAGTCGAGAAACCATACTATGTTCTCATTTTTGACGGGGCCGTATGCATCATAGCAAAACATTTCCAGAAGTTTTTCTCAAATCTGAAGCCAAAGCTTTCGACATAATGTCAGCTGAATTTCCAGAAATTTTTTCCATGTGTCTGGATTAGATGTGCGGGATTTGTTCATATTTAAGAAGGGGTAGGGGCTTTACTAGGTCTTAAGACAAATTAGTAACGAATAGCGCTATTCTTAATTAAGTTCGTTTTTCAACTATTTGTGGTGCGTTGACCCACCTTTTGTATAGTGACTTACATAGTTGTTTGATTTATCAGCCCCAAGGCGACAGTGAATCGTCTCGCTCCATGAGACTTAGCCGGTCCAGCCTCAGGCTGTTGATGCTGCCGTTGCTATCCATTGCCAGAGCGATGTTCGGTTTTATCGTCGATGCTGTGTCTAATGTCAGTAAAAGCGGGTCGTTTGCATCAGTTGCCAATAACCGCACGCCATTGCGCCAGGCACCCCGGCGAGATCTGAGAATGAGTTCATTGTTTTCCTCGGTGATCTGCAATCGGCCATGTAAGCGCACGGGACGAGAGTTAGTGAGTGTTCCGCTAGGAAAAGTGTATACCCCGGTTGCTGATGACCGGACCTTTGCGTCAAGTGGTGTGTCCGGTATAGCCGGAGCTGGCGCGTCTAAAACAGACTGCAACAACTGGCTGTACACCTCTTCGGAAGAATCTAGGTAGGCGTTAAGGTGAACCAGCATTGCGAGGTTCTTCCCCGGTATCAGGGTTAGGTTGGTGTTCCAGCCACCATCTACCCCGCCGTTATGCCCGAAGGTGAATTCGCCAAACTGGTGCGAGCGAAAGAACGACAGACCAATACTGATCAGCCGTTCGTCCGGACACCAGTGTGGTTTGAGCATGTCATTAAAAGTATTTGGTTTGACGATTCCGCTGCCCTTGTTTAGAAGTGCGGCTGCGTAAAGGGCCATATCAGGGATATTCGATTGCACTGCACCGGCTGCCCGTCCATTGATGTACACCCACTCGCCAGGAATGTTGTGGCCATCAACCGGCCTGGCCGAGGGGGGTGCTTTACCCAACAGTTCAAGCTGATCTAGGGACTCGGGACTTGGTGCATGCGTATAGCCGGTGGTTAGTCGTTCGCCAGGTAGATCGAGATTATCGGTAGCGTGCATTCCCAACGGTTCGAAGATACGTCGTTGGAGTACTTGCTCAATGGTATCTCCTTCCAGCCTGGCAATAATCTCGCCAACGAGCATCCAGCCGTGGTTTGCGTAATGCCACTTGCTACCTGGCTTAACGTCAATCGTGATGCCGTCGGGATATTTCTCCGCTAACGGCGGTGTGTCCGGGCTGTCTGCCCATAGAACCTTGATAGGGTCGGCAGCGTTGGAAACGGTCGGTGATTCGCCGATGCCCCCGGTGTGGGTAAGCAGGTGCCAGAGAGTCAGCTCATCACCGTAGCCGTTGAGCTTAAGCTCCGGTAGTAGGTTTCCGACGTGGCTGTCGAGCCGAAGTCGTCCCTCCTCGACTAAGGCCATTGCACACAGGCATACCATGGTTTTAGTAATAGAGCCGATTCGTTGGTGTAGAACAGGATCCTGTGGTTTTCGTTTGGTGATATCGGCCCAGCCGAACCCCTTCGCATAGGCTAGTTCGTTGTTGGACACCACCCCGACCGACATACCTGGCAAGTGGAACTCTTCAATCAAGCGGTCTGCAGTTTCGGATATTCGTTTGGGTGAAAAAGAGGCCATACTGAACCAATTGATTAGACAAGACCACCAATTCTACCGGTCAAGTATCTGAACGGATACTCCATCAAATTTAATCACTGGATGCGGGTTCGTGGTGCGTCACCGCATCCTTAAACTGATTGGTTGTGTTGGTGTGAGGATAATGTGTATCTGGTACCGGTACACCTAGGAAGTCACATAATGGTTCCCAGCCATTTTGGGCCTCGAATATGAGTAGCTTTTCAGAAGGTGTTTCTTCTATTACTGATTGGTTGTGTCGATTAAATTTGTCGATGACGAATTCGCGCTCATTCAAGCGTCCATCGAAAATCCGATCCCAAATAATTTCGAATGCCCACTTACCTGAGTAATGCAATTGCGGATCTTCTGAGTCAAGAGATTGTTTTGAATAGGGGTAGATAGTGTTCATAATACTTTCGTACCAGCTAGCTGAGTCTCTCAATGACAAAATAATTTTGGCATCTGGAAAATGTTTTAATTGTTCTCGCCATAGGTTACAAGAAGGCCAGTCGACGGTCGCTTTGAAACCGTTGAATAAAACATCCCAGTTGATTGGTTGCCCACGGTGTGCCTTTAGCCATTCGTGTTTATGATTGTGTTCGTTCACTTCAACCATGTGATAGCATTTTTCGAAACCAAGCTGTTCGAGGGCAGATTTAAGTGACTTCGTGCCAGTTCGTCCAAATCCAGCGCCAATTACTTGTATCGTCATGTTCCTTGTTTAAACTCAGAGTTCATCACACTAAGATGTTCTGTTTATACCCTATGAATTGAATTTTTGACGTTGTTAGATACTATTATTTTGAAGGTTGCGCAGTTAGTGGATCATGAAATTCCCATGCTCTCCTCCAGAAAAGGGTCCTGGCATTTAAGAACAGTGCATTTGGTGGGGAGATTGGGCTGGTTGAATTCAATTATCGAGCCAAAGCACGAATCGGGGATACGTCGTGTGGAGAAGATGTCTGTCATCACATCGAACGATTATTTATGTTCAGCGAGAATCATTTCTGCGGCTTTTTCACCGATCATGATGCAGGCGGCATTCGTGTTGCCCGAGACTAGGGTCGGCATGATAGAGCCGTCGGCGATGCGTAAACCTTCGATACCGTGTACCTGTAATTGGTCGTTGACTACTGCGTTCTCATCGTTGCCCATGCGGCAGGTGCCGACTGGATGATAGGCCGTTTCTGCGGTTTTACCGATCCACTCGATCAGCTCGTCGTCACTTTGCACGTCGGGCCCAGGCTTAAACTCTATGTCACGAAACTGATCCATCGCTGGCGCCTGCATCAGACGTCTGGTGAAACGCACCGCATCGACCAGAGTCTGTCGGTCCAGCGGGTCGGACAAGAAATTGAAACGAATAGCCGGTGCCTCATGTGGGTCCATCGACTTGATGTGAATTGATCCCAGACTTTCCGGGCGTAACTGGTAAACGGCAATCGTCATACCGGGTTCGTCAAGCAATTTGCGTGTGCTGGGGGAAAACGCATACGGGACAAGATGGAGCTGGGCGTTGGGGCTTTCCAAGTCGGTATGGGTTTTAATGAAAGCGACAAGCGGAGCGGACGGAAGGCTCAAGAAGCCATCTTTATTAATTGCGTATTTGGCAACTTGCCACAGGAGCCCGAGGCCGCGTGCCCGATCGTTGAACGTTACACCACGTTGTTTGATTGTCCAGCCCATGCGTGGAGCGATGTGATCGCGCAAACTCTCACCAACACCCGTCAAGTCATGGTGCACTTCAATCCCCTGCGATTTCAACAGGGCAGGTTGTCCAATCCCAGATAGTTCGAGAAGCTGCGGCGAATTGATCGACCCGCAGCATAGGATCACCTCCCCACGCGCCTGTGCATCGATAGTACGGCCGTCTACCGCATAGCTGACTCCTGTGCATCGTTTTCCACTTAACGTCAGACGGTGTGCCAATGCCTCGGTCACAATTGTTAGGTTTGGGCGGGACCTGGCCGGCGCCAGATAGGCCACCGCTGCGCTCATGCGTTTCCCATCACGAATGGTTGTCTGGGTTTTACACAGGCCAGTCTGGTCGGCACCGTTGTAGTCTGGATTGTTAGGCAACCCGATCTCTTCGCCGGCGGCAATTAGGGCGTCGTACAGCGGATTCTGATCGGCAACTTCGCTGACATGTAGTGGCCCACCTTGCCTACGCCATTCATCTGCCCCGGGTTCGTAGTTCTCCATGCGCTGAAAAATCGGCAAGACATCGTCGAAGCTCCAACCCCTATTACCCAATTGTGCCCAGGTGTTGTAATCCAAGGGCTGGCCGCGAACGTATACCAATCCGTTGATAGCACTCGAACCACCAAGTATCCGGCCGCGGGGAACTGGTATCGCCCGTTCGGCCATGACCGATTCGGGTTCCGACGCATAGCACCAATTGACTTTTGGATTGTCGATAAAGCGGCTGAAGCTGATCGGCACTGGTGTGAGGGGGTGACTCATTTTCCCCGCTTCGATTAACAACACAGTGCGTCGCCGATCCGCGCTTAAGTGGTTTGCCAGTACACAGCCCGCCGAGCCAGCGCCGACAATGATGAAATCATAAGTGTTGGTTACATTCATCGTAGGATCATCTATATCAGATTCTCGGTGATTTATAGCGCAATATTGAGTTAGGGGAATACTGATTCGTCTCTAGAAATACTTGGCTGGCGTTTGGGGACTTACTCATTGGCGTCCTCGCTGGGTCATAGAGATTATGTCTCGGTCTCTGTGGACCGATGTCGCGCTATTATTGACAGTTTTATGGGAACTGTTCAAGCAAAGACTTTGTTGTTTTTTGTATCGAAGTGGCCAACAATCAAAAGCACATTTCAATGTGTGGTGTCGCTACTCAAAGGTGGAAATAGGGGAAATGGTGATGACTAGAATCGATGAACGCCCTCCAGTGTGGATCGGGCATGTGTTTATGGCGGTGACGGACGTCAGGCAATCTGCCGAGTACATGTGCAAACTCGGGATGCGAGAGATTTTTCAAGCAGACGATATTTCTGTTCTCGAACTGCGTGGCGGTACACATTTATTGCTTCGACCTGCCTTGGACCCAATTGTTTCAGGTACTGTGGCACCTTTCGATCTCATGGTAGACGACCTGGAGATCAGTTACGAGAAATTTGAAGCGCTTGGACTATCGCCATCTACTATCCAGACCGATACGTTCCACCGGTCGTTCACACTTTGTGACCCATCTGGTTGCGTAATCACGGTGAATTCGAGTCACGTGTCGGACTCGCCAGTGTAAGCAGGCTTTAGGCCAGTCTCATCCGACTTTTTTATTCTGGATAGAGTCAGCACAGACTCGATTAATCGTCCAAGGTGGAGTGAAATGAAATCTGATATCTTTCTTGAAAAGGCCCGATTGGGCCCACGTAATAAAGTGCTTGTCGAACACGATGAAAAACGCCACTTGCCTGGAATTAAACGACGCTTCGAAGCATATACACACGTCGATCTCGCGCATGTTGTGATGTTGGTCGAGCACGATATTTTGGACACACAGCGCGGTGGACGTTTGCTTGACGCGCTGCTCGAAATCCAGGAACTCGGTGCGGAGGACTTTCCGTGGGTCGCTGAGTCGGGTTCATGCCTCGTCCAGTTTGAAGGCTTTATCACAGAGTACTGCGGGGAGGACATCGCTGGTCGATTACAGACAGGCAGAAGTCGTAATGATCAAGAAGCAGCTGTAGAAAGGCTCTACTTTCGTGATTTGCTGTTGGAGTTGTTTGCACTACTCAGTAACTTGGAGCGGCAAATCATCGAGCGCTCAATCCGTCATGCAGATTTAATAATGCCGGGCTATACACACCTCCAACATGCACAGCCCTGGACTTTCGGACATTATTTGATGCGTGAAGCTTTCATTTTCGAGCGGGATCTGCAACGTATGCAAGCATTGTATGCGCGTACAAATTTGAGTTCGTTAGGCGGCGCTGCTCAAGTTGGCACCTCTTGGCCATTGGATCGGGAACGCACGGCTGCTTTGCTGGGGCACGACGGTCTGGTCGTCAACGCCAGCGATGCTGGAGAGTTCGCCCGTGATCATATTGAAGAGGCGATAGCGGTACTCAGTATTATGATGAGTAATCTTGGTCGATTCGCAACGGATCTTTACGTTTGGAGTTCGTGGGAATTTTCCTTATTGGAAATTGACGATGGGTTGGCGGGTACCAGCAGCATCATGCCGCAAAAGAAAAACCCGCATGCGCTCGAACGAATTAAATCATTGGCCGGACAGTCTGCAGGCTGGTTACCGGCGGTAATGAGTTGCCAACGCGGCGTGCTATCGACCGATCTGGATATGGTGTACGGTGAGGATATCGTCTCGAATGCCACTGATGCTTGCCGGGACGCACTGGAATTGATGACAGAATGTGTGCGTACATTGATTCTGCATGAGTCGACAATGCGAGAGCGTGCCGATGTTTACTGGAGTACAGCAAGTCACGTGGCAGATGAGATTGTACGTCGCTTTGATTTTCCGTTCAGAGTTGCACATCACGTCGTAGGTGCATTTGTTAAAGCGTCAATTGAAGCCGGTGAGCCGGTGTCTAAGGCTTCATCAACCCGGCTCGACGAGGCGGCGTTGGCAATTGTGGGGCGCTCGTTAGAGATTGGCGATGCTGAACTCCGTAAAATGTTAAATGCAGAGTCGTTTATTCAATCCCGTGTCACAATCGGTAGCGCTAACCCAAACGAGGTGGTCCGCCAGGCTGATCAAGTGGCTAGCGATCTCGCGGCTCATCAGCAATGGCTCGTTGAACGATGTGCTCGGATCGATGCGGCGTTAACCGATTTGCACAAACAGGCACGACATCTATCGGTTTCCTGAGAACACACCGGTGTTTAGACTGTTGTGCGACGTAAGAATGTCGTTACGTTTAGAATGCCCTGGCTGATTTCAATTCAACGGCGGCACCAGTGATTCACTGGACTGAATAGCCTTGGGGTAATCCATGGAACTAAACGAAACCCTCCTGGAGTTTGACGAGGCGGCTGAGCGTATGATTGAGCTTGGCAACCGATTAATTGATGCGGATGATGAGTCGGATCGCTGGGAGGTGGCATCAGGTCTTTTAGCCGGTGCTGTGCATTTCTGGCTCTATACTCGACAGCCTTGTGGGGAACCCTACTGCGAGAGTTGTACCGATATCGATACTGCGGACAAACGTGTGCGGCTGTTGATTGAGGAAGTCAGGCGTTTTGCTCAGGAAAGTGAGTATTTTCACACCCCGCTGGATGCCGATGCAGGATCGGCTTAGGCGCCCGGGCGAAATGGCTATTTTTCCTGCGTGATCTCTATCTGCCGAGTCTGAACGAAAGTGCACAACTCGGGGAAGAACGACCGGAAGTCCTGACGGTAGGCTTCGTAGCATCGACTAAGTTCGGCCGCACCGTGTTCCATGTGTGATTCAAATCGGGCTCGCTGGGCCATTTGTGTCAGGACTTTCCCCGTGCCGATTATGCTGGCGTAGCTCAACAGCACCCGATTTTGGGTCATGTAATCAAAAAACCGGCGAGAGCGTTCGGGGAATTCAGCCAGCCGGGGTCGCAGCATCGACTCGACCGAGCCCGCGTAGGCCTCAAGAGACTGCGGATGATACGTGTCCCAATCTCGGGCCAGGAAATGATCGAGGAAAATATCTGCCACGACACTTGAGTATCGGCCAAACACATGCCACATCCGCTTTTTGGAGCGGCGCACAGTGTCATGGGTATCGGTAAAACGGTCGATTTCCCGATGTAAGCGGACACCGGCCTGAACAGCTGGTTTTAATCGTTTGTACTGGTCTCCACGGACCGCATCGCCGATGAAATTGCCGATCACTAAATCTTCAACATCGCCCGACAGATAAAGATGGGCCAGATAATTCACCGCGGAATACCTGTCTTGGCTGTTGTCTGTTGATGGGAATTCTTGAAGTAGTCGTGCAGCGCCTGCGGTTTTTCGAACATAAGGTCAGGTGCTTTGCTTTTGAGCCTTATAGAAGATTGCCAACCCCAGGTTGCAGCTATCGCGTTAACACCGGCATTCTGCGCGGCTTCAATATCGCCGACGGTATCGCCAATCATCCAGGTGGAGGTGGGCTGTGCACGGTTCGTTTCAAGTGCGTTGATAATGTGTTCAGTTTTACCGCCGGGTTGTTCGTTTCCATAGATACAGTCCATCAGGCTGGTTAGTTGAGCAGCATCCAGTCGTTGCCGAACAATCGCCGAATGATTAGCCGTAACCACACAAAGCGTATAGTGCTGCGCCAGGTCCTTTAGCATTTCGGGTATTCCTTTAAACAGTGGCACTTTCAGTGGGTCGCGATTTAGGGCCTGGAACAGATACCGCGCGTAGTCCTTAACGTAGGCTTGACTGATGCCCGCGGCCTCAATAAGACCCGACAGCGTCGCCGATTCCATCGCGTCGACATCTGTTTTGTTCAGCCCTTCTCCCAGACCATGCTCACGACAGAAGATGGTCGTATATTCGCTGAGAATATTCAGAGAATCGGCTAGTACACCGTCATAGTCGAATAAGAGTAGACCCCGATTGCGGGGCGATGTTGAATTCAACAGGGTATCTCCCCATCGTTCGTTAGCGAGCCAAGTTAAACATTCTGGCGCTCATTGTCGCATTACTGCCAATCGATCGGTGCATAATCTGGTGACAGACTTCTGAATAGACCTGCACAACAGATGACTTCGATCGACCCATCCTGCTTGATTGATACTGAACGGTATTCACTGGACAAACAATTTTCTGTCGACGGCCAGCTGTTCATTGTCCGAACCCGTGCGGACTTATTTCTGGGACCGGGTCCGTTGAGGTGAACGGCACGGATCTGATTATCGTTGGTGGTGGATCCGCGGGTGCGGCACTGGCCGGACTGATTGCGCGGGATCAGAGTGTACGTGTGCTGTTACTTGAGGCGGGCCCGGACTACGGTCACCAGCGCGCAGGTCAATGGCCATCTGATCTGTTGGATGCCCGGGAAATACCTCAGAGCCACCAATGGGGTTATCGGGGGCGTAATCACGCAACACATGCAGAACTGTCCACCTATGATCGGGCCCGGGTGATAGGTGGATGTTCTGCACACAATGGTTGTGTCGGGCTCTATGGTCACCGGCGTGATTACGATGCTTGGGCAGAACTGGGCAATCCTGGTTGGGACTGGCTGTCGATTGAACCCGCCATAAAGCGAGCCATTGCAATGCTGCGTGTCCGTATACCCGACACTGCCGAGCTGACGCCCTTCCAGGCGGCGTTTCTTGAAGGAGCGCAGTCAGCAGGTGTTCCGCGGGTAGCCGATCTTAACGATCCCTATGACACGCAGGGGGTTGCTCCATCGCCAACAAATATTGTGGAAGGAACACGCTGGAATTCTGCTTTTGCCTACCTGGATCCGGTTCGCGATCAGTCGAACCTTACCGTGTTGGGTCATGCGACGGTCGAGCACTTGCTGATCAATTCTGGGCGGGTGAGTGGGGTCCATGCGAGTGTTGATGGTGCCGGTCAGGATATTCATGCGGAGCGAGTAATCCTTGCGGCCGGTGCGTATGGCTCGCCGACGATTCTGCTGCACTCTGGAATTGGCGATCCCATGGAGCTGGAATCTGCTGGCGTTGCCTGTCACCACCCGCTGCCAGGCGTCGGTAAGCACCTAACCGATCACCCGATCATCGATCTCAAGTTGAAGCCGAGCCAAATTCTGATAGAACAGATGAACGATTTTGCGGCTTCAGGTTGGTTGCCGGACGAGCAGGTGTTGCTCAAAGCACGCAGTAGCGGTTGTGCCGAGGCTTTTGACCTGCACCTATTCGCGGTCAGTCACCGGGACCCAGGAACTGGGGAATGGTCTTTGGTGTTACCCATCTCGTGCATGGATCCGCACAGTCGTGGCGCGCTCAGATTGTCGGCGTCGGGCCACGCGGATGATGTGGAGATCGATCATGGATTTCTCTCAGATTCGTCAGGTCATGATCGGACTGTGCTGGCGGACGGTGTTGAGTTGGGGCGACAAATAGCGAGATCGATGATGCGCCAGGGATTCATCAGTGACATCAGCAGTCCACCTGATGACTGTACCGGGCAGGCATTGTGGAATCACATCGATCGGAGTGTCTCGATCTATTATCACCCTTCGTCAACCTGCCGAATGGGACCCGAACGAGATGCGTTGGCGGTAGTAGACGAGGTAGGGGCGGTACGCGGTATGGAAGGATTATTTATCTGTGATGCATCGATCTTCCCGAACGTTATGCGTTCTAACACCAATCTGCCCGCGGTAGCTCTGGCAGAACATATGGCGCCGATACTGGGGAATTGGAAAAAAGACTAAAGCATCTCTGGATCCACGCGAAGCAGCACATCGGCTGCGGTACATCCACCCGGGTGGACAATCAACGGGTTGATGTCGAACTCATCGAGTTTGGCGCCAAGCTGCTGGGCAAAGGCAACGATGGTACAGATGGTGTCTACAAGCCGGTCAATGTCTGCGGCTGGCCGATTCCTGAATCCTCGCAGCAGATTAGCCACCTGCAGTGAGTGCAATGCTGCAGTAATGTCTTCGCGCGGCGTCGGTAGAAGTACGGTCACACTGTCGGCCACCAGTTCTACCAGTGCACCGCCACTGGCCAGTGTTAGGGTGTGACCGAATTGCGCATCATTGCGGACACCAACCAGCAGTTCGGCTATTGAATTGGCCACCATCTTTTCAACCAGGAAGCACTCTTTCGATAGGTCTGGTGAATAGTCTTGAACAGCTTGCTGGATTGCCTTTGCTGCATCGCTCACCTGGGTTGCCGACTCAAGGTTTAGTCTCACTGCGCCCGCTTCAGTCTTATGCGGCAGGTCTGCACTGACCAATTTCAGCGCCACAGGATAGCCCAGTCGATCAGCGGCAGCCGAGACACCGGCAACTGTGACCAGCTCTCCAGCCGGAATCGGGATGCCGACGTTTTCTAGCAGTTTCTTGCCCTGCCACTCATCCAGGGTGACGCTGTTGGCAGTCCGACCCACAATCTCAACTGAAATCGATCCTGGCTGAGTCAGATATTTTTTACGTTGCCGACCAAACACGGTTGCCGCGGCAATTGCCTGTACGGACTCACTGATACCCTGTAGCGGGGCCGTATCGTGGTCTTTCAGGAATTGCTGGATCTGGGTATCAAGGTTCTCTGGCAGGCTGCTGCATACCGCGCCCGGGATGCCTGCCTCGCGCGTGGCCTGCATAAATGCACGCGCGTCGGCCTGGTACAGGTGGCGGTCTTCATCAAGATGCGGTGGAGGATAATCCTGGACCAGCAACGCCGCATCGTAATCATCCTCGACCAGCGCGCTGAAGACCGGCTTGAGCTTTTTCTCGTGGCCCCACAGCGGGGTGGTGTAATCCAGGGGGTTAGATACGGTTGCTATGGCCGGCAGTAGGCTTTTGAGCGTGTGACTGGCTGCAGGTGAAGGGGCTTTGAAGTCGATTCCGCACTCCTCTCCCCGGTCAGCCAGCATGGCAACGTCACCTCCGGAGCAGGTAAAAGCGGCCAGTCGCTGACCAGCTGGTGCCCCCGCGATCGTCAGCAGGTTGAGTGTTTCTAGCATCAGGCTAGGTGTGGGTACCCGAACGACACCCAGTCGATCGAACAGTGCCTGGTAAAGAGTATCGCTGCCGGCCAGGGATCCGGTGTGTGTCAGTGTGGTGCGGGCAGCAAGATCAGAGCGACCCACCTTGAGCACGACGAGCGGTATGTTTCGGTCCAGTGCGTTCAGGGCGGCTTTCGCAAACTGCGGAATGTCTCGAAGCGATTCGAGATAGATACCGAAGGCGGTGACTTCTGACCGGGTCAGTAATGCTTCAAGATAGTCTTCGACACCCAGGACAGACTGATTACCTGCACCAATCACGTAGGAAAAATTTACCGATCGTCGGTTGGTGAGCAAATACCCAGAGAGCATTCCAGACTGCGAGATGATTGCCGGACCTCGGGTCACTCGCTGACCACCGTGGCTGTAAGGCCACAGATGGGCGCCTTGAATGTAATTGAGCAGGCCAAACACATTGGGGCCAACGAGGGCTAAGTCACCGGACACTTCGATTAATTTCTGCTCCAACGCTTCACCCTCGACACCCAGTTCTCCGAAACCCGCGCTGTAACAGACAACACCGCCAGCACCCCGTTGGTGCAGCTGGCTGACTACCGTGGGGACCGCGGGTCCGGGCACCGCAATAAATGCAGCATCAGGTGCTTCCGGAAGATCATCCACACTGGCGAAACAGGGATGTGCGTCCAGTTTACGGCGCTTCGGATTGACGCCCCAGATCTGACCGCTGAAGCCACCGGCTGCACATTGTCGAGAAGCATACAGCGCCTCGCTCCCCCCGATAAAAGCGATGTGCTTGGGGGCGAGCAGTCGCTGCAGATTTTTCTTCTGGCCGGGAGTCATGCTCCAAGCGGACGCAATAGAGCGCGGCTGATGATATGTCGCTGAATTTCAGAGGTGCCCTCCCAGATTCGCTCCAGACGGGAATCCCGCCACAGTCGTTCAATGGGCAGATCTTCCATCAGGCCCATGCCACCATATATCTGAACGGCGTGGTCAGCCAGTCGGTGCAGCATTTCAGACGCATACAGCTTGCACATGGCCGCATCTGTAGGTGTCATCCGGCCCTGGTCTGCTTTGCGCGCAGCGTGCATCACCAGCAGGTCTGCAGCCTGCAGTTCGGTCGCCATATCAGCCAGTTTGAAAGATGTGCCCTGGAATTTGCCAATACTCTGGCCGAACTGTTTACGATTCGCCGCCCAGTCGATCGACAGATCCAGCAGACGTTCCGCCCGCCCGCAGCAACCGGCACCCACCCAGACCCGTCCCATCTTGATCCACTTATCTGCCAGGATGAGACCTTCGCCTTCTTCTCCCAGTACTTGACCAGGTCCGACACGGCAGTCATTGAAAGACAGTACAAAGTTCAGATAGGCACGCTGGCTGACACAGCGGGGTCCGCGTACGATATCAAAACCCGGATGTCCGCGGTCAACCAGAAATGCCGTGACCCGTTTGCGTGGACCGCGATCGGTTTCATCGATTCCAGTCACTGCAAAAACAATGGCGAAATCCGGCAGAATGTGACTGCTGACGAAATGTTTTGAGCCATTGATGACCCAATCGTTCCCGACCCTTTCTGCCCGGGTTGCCATGGATAAGATGTCGGATCCGGCACCGGGTTCAGTGATGGCAAAACATTCGGTTTTCTCCGCTCGAACGCAGGGGTCCAGATAACGCTCTATCTGGTTGCCCTCGCAGGCCATCAGCAGTTCCGTGGGACGCCACGCAAAGCCGTTGAGCGCGTGCGAGACCTTGCCGAATTCCCGTTCAATAACCGCCAGGCTGGTGTAGTCAAGACCGCCGCCTCCAACCGATTCGGGCAGGTTGGCAGCATAGAAGCCCATTTCGATTGCTTTACGAGTGATCTGCTGCCCAAGATCAGGGGGTACTTCGCCTTGTTTTTCGACTTCGTTTTCATGAGGCAGAAGTTCCTCAGAGACAAAAGCTCGCGCGGAATCAGCCAGCATGCGCTGTTCTTCAGTAAGTTCAAGATCCATTTGCTTCGCGCCTTGATTGTATGGCGCTGTTGACAACCGCCTCGGAATCAGCGGACAACGGCGCTTGAGAGTTGTGTTTAGTACACCATCTTATTGTGGGATAGCGTGAATTTCCATCGGAGTACAGACGATTTGACGTCGATGTCCTAGAATCACCTGCCCCGTAGATCAGACCCAGGCGCTATTATCGCGCTAGCTTTAAACTAGAGATACCAGGCGTAGCGACCCCCGAAAGCCGGTCGCAGTGAGGAACAAATGACGGACCGAAGTGAAGAATTGATGGTAGAGCGACGTGGTGCGGTTCTGGAGATCACGTTGAACAGGCCCAAAGTTAACGCAATAGATTTTACCCTGAGCCGGATGCTCAACGATGCAATCGTGACTCTGCGCGATGATCCAGACCTGCGCGTCGGTTTACTGACCGCAACGGGTGATCGGATTTTTTCAGCCGGCTGGGACTTAAAAGCAGTAGACAGTGGCGATCAGCAGCTGGATAACTGGTGGGAGGCTGACGTTGATTTGCCCGGTGGTTTTGCCGGCCTCACGGAAATGTGGGATCTCAACAAACCAGTGATCGTGGCTCTGAACGGACTAACCATAGGCGGTGGGTTTGAACTGGCGATGGCCTGCGACCTGATCATTGCTGCTGATCACGTCGAGTTCGCGTTGCCTGAAATGCCGTTGGGCATGGTGCCGGATGCAGGGGCGATACAGCGCCTGCCCCGCCGACTCCCTTACAACATAGCGATGGAGATGTTGCTTCTGGGTCGCCGGATGTCGGCTGAGGAGGCAGCCCGGCGCGGGCTGGTCAACGCAGTGGTCCCGGCCGACACACTAATGACACGTGCGCGTGAATGGGCGGATCAGATTGCCGATTCGGCACCGCTGGCTGTTCAGACCGTAAAAGAAGTGCTGCGCGCGATCGAAGGCGATACGGTGGAGAATGCCTTTCAGACCATGCGTACCGGAGACTTGCCGGTTTATCGAAAAATGCTCAAGTCAGAGGATGCGAAAGAGGGTGTACGGGCTTTCGTAGAGAAGCGAAAACCAGTTTTTCGGGGTGAATAGGAATTGATGACATATGAAGACTAAAAACATCCAACGCGTAGCGCTGGTCGGGGGTGGGGTTATCGGTAGCGGATGGGCAACACGATGTCTTGCCCACGGACTGTCGGTGGTCGTGACAGACCCTTCCCCTGCTGCGGTTGAGATGGTTTTGAAGACTGTCGACAGTGCGTGGCCGATACTCGAAGAGGCGGGCATCGACGAAAAAGCCGATCGCAGCAAACTGGAATTTGCGCCTGATATCGAGACGGCTGTTGCGGATGCGGATTTTGTTCAGGAAAACGTACCGGAGCGTGAGGATCTCAAGATTGCTGTGCACGAAGAGATCGGCCGGTACGCCAAAGGCGACATTGTGGTTGCCTCGAGTTCATCGGGTTTACTGCCCAGCCGTCTCCAGTCCCGCTGCCGGAGACCAGAGCGACTGGTAATCGGTCATCCCTTTGCCCCGGTCTATTTATTGCCGTTGGTTGAAGTCGTGGGCGGCGAGCAGACCAGCCTCGAGTTTGTGCGTGCCGCCGGTGCGTTTTACCGCCAGATTGGTATGCGCCCACTTCATGTTAGAAAAGAGGTTGAAGCTTACATTGCGGACAGATTGCAGGAATCGCTCTACCGGGAAGCGCTTCATCTCATAAATGATGGGGTTGCGACAGTATCTGAGATCGACGCTGCTGTTACTGGAGGCCCAGGATTAAGATGGGCGTTCATGGGAACCTTTATGGCGTGGCATCTCGGTGGGGGGCCAGGTGGTATGCGTCATACTATCGAGCAGTTCGGACCTGCACTTGAATTACCCTGGTCGCATATGAAAGCCCCCGAGTTGACCGAGGAACTCAAGAATAGAATTATCGATGGTTGTGAAGTCGAATCAGGCGATCGAGATTTCAATGAACTTGAGCGACGGCGGGACAAGTGTTTAGCAGAATTCCAGAAAGTTCTGGAAAAATACTGGTATCCCCCTGGAGAGGATGGTTGGCCTGAGATGGAGTAATGAAGTTACTGCAAGAATAAAAAATATGAATGAAATCGAACAGAGAACAGTAATAAGGAGAACACCATGGAGATGAACAGAGAAGTGGTCGTCACCTGTGCGGTGACTGGAGCCGGTGACACCGTCGGCAAGCACCCCGGCGTGCCGGTCACACCGGAACAGGTGGCTAATGCCGCAATAGAAGCTGCTGATGCTGGCGCTGCGATCGTTCACATCCACGTACGCGACCCGGAAACAGGTATTGGCAGTCGTGACGTCGATCTGTTCAAAGATGCGGTGGAACGGGTTCGAAACAGTGGGCGAGATGTATTGATCAACCTGACAGCGGGTATGGGAGGGGATCTCGTGGTCGACGACGATGATCCAACCATTGCAGGTGAGGGTTCCGATATGGTTAACGCGGAGACGCGAATGGCTCATGTCGAACTACTGCGACCAGATATTGCCTCGCTTGATTGTGGCACTATCAATTTCAGTGACAGCAACCTTATCTATGTGCAGACTCCCAACATGCTCCGCAGTATGGCCGCGCGTTACCAAGAGATTGGAGTTAAAACTGAAATGGAGGTATTCGATCTCGGCCATCTAAGGTTTGCCAATCAATTGGTCAGTGAGGGCTTGATCGATTCGCCGGCCATGTATCAGGTATGTCTGGGTATTCCCTGGGGTGCGGGGGCTGATCCAGCAACCATGAGCGCGATGGTCGGACAGCTGCCGCCTGATGTGTTCTGGTCTGGATTCGGTATTAGTCGTGCCCAGATGCCAATGGTCGCGCAGGCGATGCTGCTTGGTGGAAACGTGCGTGTTGGTCTGGAAGATAATCTCTATCTAGAAAAAGGTGTATTAGCGAGCAATGGCGAATTGGTTGAGAAAGCTATCCGAATAATTCGTGAGCTAGGCGGTCGACCCTGCAGTGCGGATGAAACCCGGGCCAAGCTGGGGATAAAGTAGGGGTTGGTTAAAAGTTTGGGAGACTCGAGTCTCCCGTGGACAGCTCAGCTGGCCACCTGTTGTTCGGCAGTGCCAGTCGCACTTTGGTCAAATGCGGGCATCACTTCGTTGATAAACAGTTCCAGCGATCGTTTTTGTGCTGCCTGACCGAGGCCAAAACTTGCACAATAGGTAAATTGATCGACGCCAATGTCCTGGTATTGCTTGAGTTTGGAAATTACCTGATCGGGCGTGCCGAACATCAGGTTGTTCACCAGTTCATCCCGATTGAATTCTTTGCGACTGCTCAGATCAGAAAGGTCGATTTGCTGGGGGAAGCCATTTTTAACACCCCCTAGGTTTTTAAACAGGTTTTCGAACTGGCCCAGCTTTCGGTACACGGACGTGACGGCCTCATCGATCTGCTCCGTATTTTCTACCACAGCGACGAAACGCATCGTCGAGAAGATCGGTCGGGCGGTGCCGGGGTTGTCCCGAAGTGCGGTTTCAAACCGTTCCATGTAGGTTTCCACCTCCGAGAACGGACGGGTGAGAGCCCACGACATGATGTTGCAATTGTTCTTTACCGCAAAATCGAAAGTCACCGGCGCGCGGGCTGCGACCCAAATAGGGGGATGAGGCTGTTGCAGCGGTTTAGGTACCGACGTGGCAGTCGGGAACGACCAGAACTCCCCGTCGTGGGCATAGTCACCGGCCCAGAGTGCTTTTACAGCGGGCAGCATTTCCTGAGTGTACTTGTAGCCTTCAGATTGTTTGAGACCGGGCTGCATGAGATCGAATTCACGCTGGTAGGCACCTGATCCGATACCAAATTCAAGTCGTCCGCCACTGTATAGGTCGAGCAGGGCAGCTTCTCCGGCCACATCGATCGGGTGCCAGTAGGGTGCGACAACCACCGCAGTTCCAAGTCGGATTCGGCTGGTGTGTGCGGCCCACCAGGTCAGGATCTGGAAAGGATTGGGTGCGATGGTCATCTCGAGTGCGTGGTGTTCGGCAGCCCAAGCGCTTTCAAATCCTGCGTTATCTGCCATCTGCACCATCTCCAGCGTGTGCTGGGCCACATCTTTCATATCGGCTTCAGCCGACATGCGTTCCATGTTGATAACGAGTTGAAATTTCATGTTTAACGTTGTTTCGAATTGCTCAAAGTTCGCAAAAGGCGGGCCGTAACTGCTTGAAGTCTAGCACTATCGATCAGTTCTAATGGAACCAGTAATGTGTGTTGTCCTGACTCAGGTCAGCTTTTCTTGCTTTCCTCGGTTCGGCCTGAGAGGGATCACTGCATGACAAAGGGATCGGCGATAGGATCGGGCGAAGTGTTCAGCCAGACAGTTTTGGGCCGAGTATAGTCATAGATCGCCTCAAGGCCGGATTCGCGGCCGTAGCCACTGTCCTTATAACCCCCGAATGGGGCAAGTGGTGAGACCATCCGGTAAGTGTTGACCCAGACAATACCACAGCGAATGCCTTTGGTAATTCGCAGAGCACGCCCGATATCTGCTGTGAAGATGCCTGCAGCGAGTCCGAAACGACAGTCGTTGGCGAGCTGGAGTGCGTGGGCTTCGTCGGTAAACCTAAGTGCACTGACGACCGGTCCGAAGAGCTCACGCTGTACGATACCGATCTGCTGGTCCGGACATGCCACGACCGTGGGTTCGTAGTACCAACCGTCTCCCAAGCCGGCAGGCTGTTTACCCCCATGGACAAGGGTCGCGCCGTTGGCTTTGGCATCAGCGACCGTCGAGTCGATATTGTTGAGCTGTGCCTGAGTTGCCAGAGGGCCCATCTGGCTGTTCTCATCAAGGGGATCCCCAATCCGGATTTTGCTTGCTTTTTCTGCCACCCGTGCAAGAACTTCGTCATGAATAGATTCGTGCAGGAGCAGCCTTGAACCGGCAACACAGCTCTGACCGCTGGCACTAAATATGCTCAGCAGTACACCGTTGGTTGCACTTTCAAGGTCAGCATCGTCGAATATCACCACTGGTGATTTTCCTCCCAACTCCAGTGAAACCTGTGCGAAATTTTCTGCAGAATTTCTCACCACGTGGCGGGCTGTTTCAGGGCCGCCGGTAAAACTTATCCTATCGACCAACGGATGGCTTGTGAGCGCGCGGCCGCACGGTTCACCGAGACCTGAGATCACGTTGAAAACCCCGGGTGGGAAACCGGCCTCTTCGAATACCTTGGCAAATTCCAACATGGGTGCTGAGGCATGTTCGGATGCCTTGAGTACAACTGTGTTGCCGGCGGCCAGGGCTGGGCCGATTTTGACGGCAACCAGAAATAGTTGTGAATTCCAAGGGACTACAGCGGCAACGACTCCCAGGGGCTCACGTATTGTCATGGTCCACATATTGGGTTTGTCT
>NTKC01000026.1 GCA_002456995.1 Candidatus Thioglobus sp. MED-G25
TCCCGGATGTTTCGATAACGGAGTATGCGCTGCGACACGCAGATCGGTTGGCTGATAAGCCGGCACTGATTGACGGCCCTTCCGGGCGTACGCTGACCTATGGCCAACTGGCAGGTGGCATCAAAAAGGTTGCCGGTGGGCTGTATGCCCGAGGGTTTAGAAAAGGCGATGTACTGGCAATCTATTGTCCGAATATGCCTGAGTACGCGCTGGTGTTTAATGCTGTCGCTTCGGTGGGAGGTATCAACACCACAGTTAATCCACTGTACACAGCGGCAGAACTCGCCAAGCAACTCAACGATTCCAAGGCTAAGTTTCTAGTGACTGTACCCCCATTTCTGGATAAGGCCCTTGAAGCTGCGAACAATTCTTCGGTTGAGGAGGTATTCGTCTTCGGTGATGCTGAAGGAGCAAGCTCCTTTTCAGAGTTGATGTCCAACGACTCACCAGCACCAGTTGTTGAGATCGATCCTAAGAATGACCTCGTCGTTCTACCCTATTCGAGCGGCACAACCGGTCTGCCTAAGGGAGTGATGCTGACTCACCATAATCTTGTCGCTAATTTGTGTCAGGTGGACGGGTTCGAGGAGCAAAAAAGGATGGGCGAAGATGAGACTATTCTAGCGATGCTGCCGTTCTTTCATATTTATGGCATGGTTGTGGTGATGAAGCTCGCGCTTGCTGGGGGTGCGACTGTGGTCAGTATGCCCCGATTTGAGATGGAGGAATTCCTTGGCCTAATTCAACAGTACAAAGTCACTACGCTGCCTCTAGTTCCACCTGTTGTACTAGGCCTTGCGAAAAGTCCTCTGGTCGACCAGTTTGATCTTTCCAGTGTGCGGACTATTTTCTGTGGAGCGGCTCCCTTGGGAAGGGAATTGTCAATAGAGGCTGGCGATAGAATTGGCTGCCCTGTGGTCCAAGGTTATGGGATGACCGAGGCCAGTCCGGTGACACACTTGTCGTCGCTTGTTTTAGAGAATTCAAGACAGGGTTCGATTGGTAAAGTTATTCCCGAAACCGAAGTCCGAGTCGTGAACGTTGAATCTGGCCGCGACTGCGCTCAAGGCGAAGATGGTGAGCTCTGGATCCGCGGCCCACAAATCATGAGGGGATATCTCAACCAGCCTGAGGAAACTGCAGAGTGTATTGATTTGGACAGCTGGTATCACACCGGTGACGTTGGCTATGTCGATGACGACGGGCATTTTTTCATTGTAGATCGTGTAAAAGAGCTCATTAAATACAAAGCGATGCAAGTGAGTCCTGCTGAGCTCGAGGATTTATTGGTGACTCACCCAGCAATTCTCGATACCGCGGTGATTCCAAGTCCCGATGAGGAAGCTGGTGAGATTCCAAAAGCAATTGTTGTATTGAAAGATGCAGCTTCTGCCAGCGATGAGATGGCTGAAGAAATCATGTCCTTTGTGGCGGAAAATGTCGCACCGCACAAGCGCGTGCGGCTACTAGATTTTGCTGAGCAGATCCCTAAATCTGCTTCTGGAAAAATATTGCGGCGGGTGCTTGTCGAAGCGGAGCGAAGCAGAATTACCTAGCTGAAATTTAACGTTTAGTGCTGCTCAACCCCTCAAGCTATTCTGGGTCGGGTTTCTGGTCACCAGATCAGGGTAAAGTCGTAAGCCTCAGGTCAATCTACATTTAGATATTGAATCGCGGGAGAAATCGTTACCAGACTTGCAAAGCGGTTTGATAAGGTGAACAATGGGGAAGTAATCAGCGATGCTGATACGGTACAAGTCTGACTACCAAAGGAGACAATTAATGCGATTCTCAATGAAGTTAATTAGCGCCCTCGGTGCGATTGTTCTAGCATTGACTGGCGTGACTGTACAGGCGGATACGCCAAAAGCAGGTGGTACGTTGATTATGTCGGTTGGCGGAACACCTAGACACCTTAATCCAGCTGTTCAGTCCGGTATTGCAACTGGAGCACCCGGCGCACAGCTTTTTGCAACACTGGTACGGTTTGATGATCAGTGGAATGCCCACCCCTATCTTGCTAAGTCATGGGACGTGTCTGACGATTCAAGAACAGTGACTTTTCAACTTGTTGAGGGTGCCACATTCCATGATGGAAAACCAATCACCTCAAGCGATGTTGCATTTTCGATCAAAATAATAAAAGAGAATCATCCTTTTAAAACAATGTTCGGTGCGGTAGAGAGTGTTGAGACACCCGATGCGAACACAGCTGTGTTCAAGTTATCCCAGCCACACCCGGCTCTGATGCTTGCGCTTTCTTCGCAGCTTGGGTCGATCATTCCGGAGCATATTTATGGTGATGGACAAGATCCTAAAAAACATCCACGCAACTCTGAAAACGTAGTTGGTTCAGGGCCGTTTAAGTTTGTAGAGTTTGTTCGCGACCAACACATCATCCTAGAGCGGAATGAGAATTTCTTTATTGAGGGTCGACCGTATTTAGATAAGATTGTTATGCGTATTATTAAAGACCCTTCAGCGCGGTCTCTCGGTAGAGAAAATGGCGAAATCTACATGTCTGCCTTTGAATCACTGGCGCAGGATATTATGCATGCCAAGGGCATTTCCCATCTGACTGCGACTGACCAAGGTTATGCCGCAATTGGACCTATATTTTGGTATGCGTTTAATACGAAGAAAGAGCCACTAAGTGATGTGCGGGTGCGACAGGCGATCGCTTACGCAATTGATCGCGATTTTCTTATGAACGCCATTAGCCAGGGTACAACGAAAGCGGCATACACAGGCATACATCCCGACAGCATATTTCACGAGCCCAATGTCGAGCACTATGATTTAGATCTCGATAAGGCCAATGCCATACTTGATGACGCAGGCTATGCTCGAGGCAGTGATGGGATGCGGTTTCCTTTGACAGTTGACTTTGGTTGGCCAGGGGCAAAGCCAAATGCTGAATATCTGAAACCTCAGCTCAAAAAGATAGGAATAGATATTGAGGTGCGTACATCGGCGGGATTTCCGGCGTGGGCAAAGACTGTTTCAAATTGGGAGTTTGATATCACAACGGATGTCGTATTTAACTGGGGTGATCCCGTTATCGGCGTCCATCGAACTTATCTATGTGATAACGCAAAGAAGGGCGTGATTTGGTCTAATACCCAGCGGTACTGTAACGAAGAGGTCGATGCCCTATTAGCTAAAGCTGGTCAGGAAAACGATCAGGGCAAACGAGTTGCTTACTATTCCGAAGCACAGAAGTTGATTGCACAGGACGTGCCGATCTATTTCACAGAATCCTTGCCATATCATACGATTTATAATCACACTAAGGTAGGGAATCCACCGAACACTATTTGGGGTACTTGTGCTCCTATGGACGAGGTGTACTTGAAGAATTGACGTTTGATTGTTCAGATGTGATGCAGAAATGCCTGCTGCTTGTCAGCAGGCATTTCTAATTCTGTCCCAGTAACTAATCGCATACAAAAGACATAATAATTCTCATGCAGTTTTTTATTGCCACAGTTAAGCGAGCCGGATTTGGCCTGGTATTGCTTGTCGCTGTGTTGGCATTGAACTTTGTGTTGATGCATATCGCCCCAGGCGATGTCGCAGACACTATTGCTCAGGATGCCGGGGGGTTAGATGCGGAGGTGATGGAGCAGATTCGCATAGATTACGGGCTCGATCTACCATTGTGGCAACAGATGGCAAAGTATTTTTGGGGCGTGGCGCAACTAGATCTTGGTTACTCATTTTATTACAACGAGCCCGTTACCAAACTTATATTAGAGAAATTACCAGCCACGCTTTTGTTAGTGATCAGTGCTCAGGTTCTGTCGATATTTTTGGGTGTAATGCTTGGGGTTATGGCGGCTCGTAAGCCAACAGGAATGACGAGTCATTTTGTGACCGTGTTGTCGCTGGTTGGCTATGCAGCTCCGGTATTTTGGACTGGGATCATGTTGATAATCCTGTTTGCCGTGATGGTGCCGATTTTCCCTATAGGGAGCATGGTCGACGTATCCGTTGAAAGGGAAGGAATTGCTTATGCGATGGACGTTTTACGCCATCTCGTTTTGCCAGCGGTAACTTTGGGTTCAATATTTCTTGCGCTTTACAGTAGGTTGTCGAGGGCCAGCATGTTAGATGTGTTGGGGTCTGATTATGTTAGAACCGCGCAGGCAAAAGGTTTGTCGGAATTTCAGGTTGTTTATAAACACGCATTACGTAACGCACTGCTTCCAGTGGTTACTACTGTCGGTCTGGTGATGTCTGGAATTGTGTCGGGTGCAGTCCTGGTTGAGACCGTGTTTAGTTGGCCCGGGTTGGGCACCTTAGCTGTTCAGTCAATTATCGCGAGAGACACGCCGACGATTTTAGGAATTTTGTTCTTCTCTTCTTTGGTGGTTGTCGTAGCGAATCTTTTGACTGATATGGTGTATCGAATTATTGACCCCAGGATCAAGACCTCGGGTGGGAGCAATCTGTAACTGTGACCGAAAACTTAGAAGAACGAGGCTTTGGGCAAAAAGAAATGGGATTTGTCCAGGTAGAGCACCCGTTTAAAGAAACTGTTCGCATGTTTGCTACAAACTATGCTGCAGTTGCGGGGTTTGTTGTCTTGGTGATTGTCATTCTTGTTTCGTTTTTAGGGCCTTTCATCTATACCACTGACCCCTGGGAAATGGTGTGGTCACCGTTCAGTCCACCAGGGGCGAAAGGGTTTCTTTTGGGAACAGATTATTTAGGGCGTGATCTTGTGGCTCAAATTATTCACGGTGGAAGGGCGACGATCGCAGTTGGCTGCGCTGCTGCGTTGTTGAGTGTATTAATCGGTATTACCTTCGGTGCTTTGTCTGGATTCTATCGAGGATGGGTGGAGGAAGTACTGATGAGAATCACAGAATTCTTTCAAGTGCTGCCGACATTGCTATTTTCTATGGTTCTTGTAGCCTTATTTGGCGCTTCATTAGCGATGATTACGTTTGCTATCGGAATCGTTAGCTGGACTGGTGTTGCCAGGGTTACACGAGCTGAATTTCTCAAAATACGTGAACTTGAGTACGTTACGGCTTCCCGATCAGGCGGGGCAAAAGCGCCTACGCTAATATTTAGAGTAATTCTGCCAAATGCGTTGCCACCTATTGTGGTTCAGTCGGCATTGTTGGTCGGTTTCGCTATCTTGTTTGAAGCTGGCCTCAGTTTCCTGGGATTAAGTGACCCGGATGTAATGAGTTGGGGCGCTATGATGGGAAATAACCGCCCGTTCATTCTGCAGCATGCCTTCACCATTATGTATCCAGGATTAGCGATTTTTATTACCGTGTTGGCCATCTCATTAGTTGGTGACGGTTTGAATGATGCGTTAAACCCAAAGCTGCGGAAACGGTGATGGTAGAACCCCTATTGTCTGTTAGAAACTTGACGGTTGAGTTTACGATTCGTGATGGTGTGGTGCCGGTGATTGATGATCTCTCATTCGATCTAATTCCCGGTGAAACATTGAGCCTGGTCGGGGAATCCGGTTGTGGTAAAAGTATGACGGCTCTTGCGATTATGGGATTGATTCCATCACCACCAGGAGTGATATCTGCAGGTTCGATATTATTCCAGGGTGAAAATTTAGTCCAAGCATCAGGTCGGAGATTGCGCGAGATCAGAGGCAACGAAGTGTCGATGGTTTTTCAGGAACCCATGACATCTCTGAATCCTGTCTTTACTGTAGGTGAACAAATTGCAGAAACGTTAAGACGTCACCAGGGCCTAACACGTAGTCAGGCTCAAGCCCAGGCCATTCAGATGATCGAAGCTGTACAGATACCTCTGCCAGATCGTCGTGTCAATGATTATCCTCATCAGTTATCGGGTGGAATGAGACAGCGAATCATGATTGCTATGGCACTCGCTTGTCGGCCCAAGATTCTGATTGCAGATGAACCGACAACGGCACTGGATGTAACTGTACAGGCGCAAATATTTGACCTCATGCAGAATTTACAACGTGAGACAGGTGCAGCAATAATTCTTATCACTCACGACATGGGGTCTGTAGCAGAGATGGCTGAGCGAGTCGTCGTTATGTACGCCGGTCGTAAGATCGAAGATGGTCACGTAGAAGACATCCTGTTGCGACCACGGCATCCTTACACTCGGGGATTGATAGCGTGCGTACCACATTTGCTCGATAAGGTTACGTCCGACAGGCCTTTTCTGCAGGAGGTTCCCGGGGTAGTGCCTCCACTTTCTGATTTTGGCTTCGATGGTTGTATGTTTGCTCCACGATGTGATTTGGTGCGTGATGTTTGTTGGCAAGAGAAACCTGCTGATACAAATTTAACTAAGACGCAAAGTGCGGCATGTTGGGATCTAGTGTCCAGCAATGAGTCGACCAATGCTTGAAGCAACCTCGATGCTAGAGCTTCGTGATGTGGAAGTTCGCTTTAATCTTAAGCGAATCGGATTATTTGGTGCAGTACCACAGTTGCGGGCGGTAGATGGTGTCTCGTTGTCGGTCCAACAGGGTGAGACGATGGCAATCGTCGGTGAATCGGGTTCAGGAAAGACCACACTGGCACTAGCCATTGCTCGACTGGTACCTGTGGCGTCAGGCGAAATACAGATGGGTGATATTGATTTGCTTGGCTTAACTGGCGAATCGCTCCGTACTCATCGTCAGAACATGCAGTTTATCTTTCAAGACCCTTACTCTTCATTGAATCCTAGATTGCGTGCCCAGGATATTGTTCGAGAGCCATTGGATCGTTTAGCCATTGGATCGGTAGATAGTCGAAACCAACGCGTTCAGGAGATGTTTGAGCAGGTCGGTTTGCGCCAGGACCAACTTCGGCTGTTTCCCCATCAATTCTCGGGTGGCCAACGCCAAAGAATTGGTATAGCTCGTGCGATCGCCTCTCGCCCAAGCCTGGTGATCTGTGACGAGCCAGTTTCAGCGCTCGATGTGGGTGTTCAGGCGCAGATACTTAACTTGCTTCGTCGGCTACAGAAGGATTTGAATTTGACATATCTGTTTATCTCTCACGATCTGGGGGTTGTTCAACATATGTGTGACAGTATTGCTGTGATGTATATGGGAAAAATTGTTGAAGAATCAGACCGTGAGTCGCTGTTTAATAATCCCCTACATCCGTACACTCGGGCCTTGCTGTCCGCTGTCCCCTCGGCAGATCCAAGTCGCAGAAACCGCGAACAGCGAATAACGATCTCTGGTGATCCGCCAAATCCGATCGATCTACCTCCCGGTTGTCGATTTGCCTCACGCTGCCCAATGGTGGAAGAACGCTGCAAATCAGTGGAACCTATACTTACGTTACGTGAAAAGAGTCATCAGGTTGCCTGTCATCTTGTCTAAGTAAAATAAGTTTTATTGTTTTTGTTAACAAGTAGCGGCGGGTCTTTATTGTTTTAAAAAGGGACCGTAGATAACAGGGTCTGATTCAACTGGCATTTCTTTTGTGCCAATTAATACAACCATGGAGGACTGTCCTGAAGCCCCGGAGCTAGATTCTAAGTCGTAGGTTCGTCCCACTTTTTGCCAAATCCATTGTTGATGCGGTGATTCGGTAAATGATATGAGTCCCTTGCCACGAATAACGGAAGGCGGCAGAGTCGTTGCCCAGCTTTCAAATGTACTCCGATCTATAGGTTTAATCTGGCGAAGGACACAGCTGTGAAACTGGTCATGGGTGTGGTCATGATCGTGCTCTGCAGTACCCTTTTTATCAACTAATGCCAGAGTTTCTCTCCTCTTTAGAATTGCCGTGTCTATGCTGCCAAATAGGGGGCCGGGATCAACTACGGGACGATCATTAATGAGTGTCGTGCAGTCAGAATTTTGCGTGTCCAGAGTTTCCTTTATGGTCTCCAAAGTTGATTGATCGGTTAGGTGTGCCTTGTTAATCAGTAGGATATCTGCTTCTTTGACCTGGGTGAGAACCGCATCCTTGATCAGTGAATCGTTCAATTGATTGAGAAATTGGGTTGCATCTACCAATACGATTGCTCCGTTCGGTGATAGGCCTGGATCGAGTTTTGCGATATCCATGATCCGTCCTGGATTAGACACACCGCTTGCCTCTACAATCATCTGGTCGAACTGATCCGCTCTTTCCATTACTGCGGTTAATGCGCTGACAAAACCGTCTGCCATGCTGCAGCACATACACCCATTAGCAAGTGCGATAGTTTCTCCATCGTGTGCCTCTATAAGGCGTTCGTCGATGTTTAGTTCACCAAAATCATTGACCAGTACGGCGTAGCGTGTTTCCTTGGTCAGGTTAAGCAGGCGATTTAATAGTGTCGTTTTACCTGATCCAAGAAATCCACCCAATACCGTGAACGGTAAAGCTGACGTTTGGATCTCGTTCATTTAGCTATCAGTGGTTCTGTTGGGAGGCAGGCCTGGGAATGCCGCCCACTACAGTTCCCCAAACGGGGATGTCTTTCAGTGCTTCTGCAGGTACTCCAGTTGGGTCATCTTCAAGCACCGCAAAATCTGCAAATTTTCCTGACTCAATGCTACCAACGAGATGATCAAGGTGTAAGGTAAAAGCAGCGCCAAGCGTGATCGCATGCAAGGCATCTTGCACTTCAATGCACTCGTTTGATCCAAGAACTCGGCCGCTTGCTGTCTGTCGATTAACTGCACACCAGGCAGTGAATAGAGGGTCTAGGGGTGTCACGGGAGCATCAGAATGGATTGTATAAGGTACACCGAGTCGTTTTGCTGTGCCACAGGCATCCATGCGAGTAGCTCGGTCTGGTCCCATCGTCAGGCTGTAGTGTTGGTCTCCCCAATAGTAAATATGGTTGGCAAACAGGTTTGAACAAATGCCTAATTGTGCCATGCGTCGGAACTGTGCTTCGTCCGCCATTTGGCAATGTGTGAGTGTGTGACGGTGATCAGGTCGAGGGTATTTATGCAATGCTGCTTCAATTGCGTTGATCATCAGTTCTGATGCTTCATCGCCATTGGTGTGCATGTGCATCTGAAGGCCGGCGGCATGGTAGGCCTCAACCATTTCAGTAAGTGTTTGTGGAGGCAGATTCCAAATGCCATTGGGTTTGCCGTTGATATATCCTGGCCACTTAAGGCGACCCGTAAAGCCTTGAATAGAGCCGTCGGTCATAATCTTACACAAGCCAAGATAAAGCTTGTCGTTATTGTGCTGCTTCAGTTGTGCGACATGAGAAGGCCCATCCTGTATCGACATTGTCAACGCACCTGCAGCCGGAACCAGTCGTAATGGATAATCCGCAGATGTTGTAGCCTCTACGTAGGCCTGAATGTTTTGATCTTCAACTCTGGCATGTAGATCAGTTGCAGTGGTCACACCAACGTTGGTTGCGGTTTTTGCGAAGGTCCATAGGTCATTGGTATTAATACCGTCGAACCGGCGTACATCATCTGTTACCTTATAGGCCATAAATTGCGCCGCCATTTCACCGAGTTCACCCGTCGGCTGCCCACTATCATCCTTCATGACGCCTTCGACGTCGGTGCTTGAGGTTATACCAGCCAGTTCAATTACCTTGCGACTGGCATTGAGTAGGTGCCCATTCGAATGTTGAACCATAATACGTCGTTCACGCGATACCTGGTCTAAATGTTCCAGAGTCATGCGGACACCATCGTCGAAATAGATTGGGTCAAATCCCCAGGCAACCAACGTCTGATTGGGATCATCGAGCGTGCGCTCAATTTCTATAAGTCGCTCAATTACACCATCAAGGGTTTTTATTCCCGGCCACAACCTCCCATCGGGGTCAGTGCGATCAAAAAATCCAACATAGGTATTGTCCCAGGCAGATCCGTTCATTGCGTGGCAGTGGGCTTCCACAAATCCTGGAACTAGAACTTTGTCAGCGAATATCTCATTCAGTGTGTAATCACCCCAATGGGCAAGTTCATCAAGCGAGCCTGCCCCAAGTATCCGGCCGTCCCGAACAGCAACATGAGTAGCTACGGGTTGGTAAGAGTTCATGGTGAGGATTGTTTTCGCAGCAAAGATCGTTGTGGAACTGGTCATCGGATATTTCCTCTTCGATATTAAATAAGTATTTGGTGACGGTGGTCTAAAAGATTTCTATTCTGTGTCAGCGATCAGATTGTAGTGTATCGTCGTCAATCAATAAGCCACTGTAGGCGATGTTTTCAATAGTTTTTGTCATGTCAATTGTGCGTGGCCCCCGGCGATCCAATGCAATTTCGATTCGGTCACCACTAAACACCGTTACTTCTCTTTCCCCATCGTAAGCCAATGTGCCGACAGAGTTGTCCAGTACACATTTCTGGTTTATCGATATAGGTTCATAGTTAGTTATTGCCACCGGCTCGAAGAGTCCCGGAGCTATGGGTGCCATTAGTTTCTTGAATTCTTTTGCTGTCGGGTCTATGTCGATGACGAGTCCGTTGTTATCCTCTCGACTTGTAGGTGAGATTAAGCTACCAATTGAGGAAAGGCCTACTTGGCCTGGTTCCGCGAATGTCAAAAACAGCTTCCGAAGTCGGTCACTACGCCAGAGCGCTCGGGTTCCTGTTTGTGTGTCTGTGGTGATGCAGACGTCGACAAGAGCTGGAATAGTATCTTGACCATTGACCCTAACACACAGTCGTTTATTTGAATGGCACACAACGTCAGGAGTAACTAGACTGCGACCGACAGCGCCTGCTGCGAGGCCGGCAATTGTAGCTTCCGGATTGCCGGGAAACGCATTATTTGTACCCGTCGAAATACAGGCCATAGGAATCTTTCCACACGCGTGGGCGACCAGCCTATGGGTTCCGTCACCCCCAAGGACCACGATAGCCCCGACCTTGGCTTTCAGCATCATTTGAACGGCTTCTAGAGTGTCCTTGGCCGAATCAGTGACCGGCATGTCTAGAATTCGAACCTTAGGAAGCTCCGCAGAAGTTAATGACCTGTCGCGTTCGACGGCAGTTTTCAGCTTTAACGCAATGTTGTCACGATCGGGCATCATCAGAACCTGCCCAATATCAAGTGCCGAGAGTCCACGGATGATTCGATGACAGATAGCAATCCGTTCAGAAACAGGGATTGAAGATGCTCCAGTTACGAGTCGACGAACATCGCGTGCCGCACGCGGATTAACAAGGATTCCGATGCAGCAATTTTGACCTGATTTGGGGATGCCTCGGCTTTGTTCTTGAAGCACCATTGGAAAGCTCTGATCCAGTTAATAAGTGGGTCAGTGTAATCGCGGTAGATCTACCGTTTGACTTCGTCGATTAGACCGTCTCCCAACTGTTTGACTTGCCCGAGCTCGTTGAGCACGGTACGCATAAAGTCGGGTATAGGCTGGGACTCCAAATTACCATCCTCTTTGATTCGCGCATATACGCGTACAGCCCTACCTTCACAAATTAATTCACCCGTCTCGACATTCGTCGCGACACAATTCCAATGCAGTGTACGTTCGCCGAGCTTTTCAAGACTGACCTTAGTCATTACCCGATCGCCATAGGCTGCAGGCCCGACAAACCGAAAGTGAATCTCTCCCATAACAAAGGTAGTGCGGTCGTTTCGAATCATTTGATCAATGGGATACCCAATAGTTCGAAACAATTCATGTTCAGTATCATTGAACCACGCCACAATTCTGGGGTAATACACCAGGCCGAAGGGGTCTGATTCTCCCCAAGGGACAGAAATTTCCCGCCAGTACATAGCCATCCTAAATCACGGGATGAATTTAATAAACTGTGACCAGGTCAAGTGGCATAGCTGGGATCACGTTTGTCAATTTCACGACGTAACCAATCCAACACCAGTTGTTCGGGGCTGTAGGTCCTTTTCTTATCAATGTTGCTAAGGTCTGCACTTCGGTGGAATGCTTTTTCTGGCAGCGGTAATACCGCCTTATTCATAGAATGGGTTGCTAGCTGAACTTGGCATGCTCTTTCCAGCGTCCACAGCGTGCTGAAGGCTTTAGCAACGGTGGGTCCACAGGACAATAAACCATGGCTTCGAAGAATCAAGGCATTGGATTGTCCAAGACTGCTCACGAGGTCATCTTGTTCTGCACGGTCGACCGTAACACCTTGGAAATCGTGATACGCAACATTCGGCAAAAATGCCGCCATAAAATTGTCATAGGTGAGCCCTTCTTCTAGACACGCGACTGCCATACCCGCTGTGGTGTGGGTGTGCATGATGCAGTGCGCATCTTCACGGTGTCGATGGATTGCACTGTGTATTACGTAACCCGCAAGATTGACAGGGTAATCGCTGTCGCCGATTGGATTGCCGTCCAAATCAATCTTGACCAAGTTTGATGCAGTCACTTCACTATAGTGCAGGCCAAAAGGATTAATTAGGAAATGCTTCTCCGGTCCCGGCACTCTGAGCGTGATGTGGTTGTAAATCAGTTCGGTCCAACCGAGGTAGTCAAAGATTCGGTAACAGGCAGCTAGCTCCACGCGTGTATCCCACTCAACCTGGCCAAACTGTGTAATTCCCCGAACAGTACTTCCTGCTGTTAGCGCCATTGACGACACTCCTTTTGATGTCATATTTAGGCTGATGGTACCAGAAAATACAAACACCACACGGTTGTGGAGGGCTATACTGTCGCTATGACCGTGAAATTTGGAGAGGGCTTTCTATAATGTCACAGCTGGCCTATGAGTATGGCTCGTGTGAGCCTGCAATCGATGAACTGATTACTCGATTTGGTGACCGCGTGTCGTTGTCTGATGCCGTGCGGGAAAGATTTGGTAAAGATGAATCGTTTCACCCCTCTTTACCACCTGATGCTGTTGTAACTCCGCACAGCACTGAAGAGGTGAGTGAGATCGTGTCAATCTGTGCTCGCTACCACGTGCCCGTAATTCCCTACGGTACGGGGACCGCACTTGAAGGTCATGTAGGTGCGTTGCACGGTGGTGTGTGCATCAACATGCTCGAAATGAATCAGGTGGTTGAGGTCCACGCTGAGGACCTTGATGTTGTCGTTCAGCCGGGCATCACTCGTAAACAGCTTAATGAGTATCTCAGGGATAGCGGACTCTTTTTCCCGATTGATCCAGGTGCGGATGCGTCCATCGGCGGTATGGCAGCTTGCCGCGCTTCAGGAACCAACGCAGTTCGGTATGGGACTATGCGAGAGAACGTCCTTGCGTTGACTGTGGTGCTCGCAGACGGACGAATCATCCAGACCTCCCGCCGTCCCAGAAAATCTGCCGCGGGTTATGACCTGACACGATTGTTTGTAGGTTCCGAAGGGACTCTCGGCGTAATTACTGAAGTCACACTTCGCTTATATGGCATACCTGAATCGATTACATCTGCTGTCTGCACTTTCCCGGATGTCGAATCTGCGGTCAATACGGTAATAACAACCATACAGTTTGGTATCCCTGTTGCCCGAATTGAGCTTATTGATGAAACTCAAATTGAAGCCATCAACAATTACTCCAAGACTGATTTCGAACTTGCACCGACTTTGTTTCTGGAATTCCATGGCACTGAAGCCTACGCCGTTGAGCAGGCGCAAAGTCTGGAGGAGATCGCTACAGAATTCGGTGGTGGAAATTTCAAGTGGACGGCTAATACCGAGGAGCGCAATCGGCTGTGGCAGGCCCGGCACGATGTCGCTTATGCCTGTAAGGCAATGAGGCCGAAAGGGGAAATTTGGGCCACGGATGTGTGCGTGCCTATCTCTCGGCTCGCGGACTGTATTACCGAGACTCAAGCAGATATTAAGGATGCAGGGTTATTGGCACCGATTGCAGGCCACGTGGGTGATGGTAATTTTCACCTATGTTTAGTAGTCGATCCAGACGACCAGGATGAACGTGATCGTGCCGAAGCACTTCATGAGCGCATGGTGATGCGCGCACTATCGATGGGTGGAACCTGTACCGGCGAGCACGGCATTGGCTACGGAAAACTAGACTTTCTGGTTGCCGAGCATGGTGAAGCAGTGAGCGTGATGCGTTCCCTCAAGCAGGCGCTAGATCCAGATAACATCATGAACCCCGGCAAGATATTACGGATTTGACTGACGGATTCGTGCAGGTAAACAGCCGATCTAACTCCATTTAGGGTGATAGAGCACCTGTCGCATGAGTAATGTATTGGCGGAAAAATGGTCGGTCACCAAACCGGCCGTAGAAAGCTCTGGTGGCGTTGTGACCAGCCAGCATTATCTTGCATCTGAGGTGGGTGCACGGGTGCTCGCCCAAGGCGGCAATGCTATGGATGCCGCCGTCGCCACTTCGTTTGCATTGGGCGTGGTTGAACCGTGGATGAGCGGACTGGGTGGTTGCGCGTTCATGGTGACCTATTCCGCTGCACATGACAAAACCTATGTGCTGGAAAGCGGCGTGCGTGCGCCACTCGCTGTTGACCCTGCTGACTATCCACTGAGTACCGGGTTTGATTCAGATCTTTTCAACTGGCCCGGCGTGTTCGACAATCGAAACGTGATGGGTCCCTGGTCAGTAGCCGTGCCCGGGTTAGTGGCCGGGCTTGATGCTGTGGTCGATCAATTCGCAACATGGGACTGGGGTGACTTGATTGCGCCTGCGATCGAGCTTGCTGAGCAGGGCTTGCGGGTCGACTGGTATTCCAGCTTGAAAATTGCTTCTGCAGCACGCGATCTTTCACGGTTTCCATCAAGTAAAGCATTGTTCCTGCCAGATGGTCAGGCGCCAGTTGGTGAGTGGGGTGGGCCGTTACCGGTCCTAGATTTGAAAGCGCTTCAGCGCACGCTGCAGCGATTGGCCGTAGAAGGTGCAGAATCTTTCTATCGGGGGTCCCTTGCCGAGGATATTGTCAGGGATGCGTCGCTGCTCGGTATGAAACTTGGCACCGATGACCTGAAATCCTATACACCCGTGCTGCACGCCGTTAACGGATTTAGTTATCGTAACGTTACAGTCAATTCGGCAACCGGCCTCAGCGCTGGACCAACATTGCAACATGCATTGGGCCTTCTGGAACAAAAACTAGCTGGTTCGCCTACGGTACCCGATGGCCAGTTGTATGGTGCTTATGTTGCGGCGATGAATGAAGCGTATGCTGAGCGGCTTTGTGGTTTTGGTGATTCCCCTGAGGGTGCAATACCGTCGTGTACAACTCATCTCAATGTAGTCGATCGAGAGGGTAATGTGGTTGCCCTGACCCAGACGTTGTTGTCATTATTCGGGTCAAAGGTGGTGCTTCCCGATACAGGTATCCTGATGAATAACGGCATGATGTGGTTCGACCCAACACCTGACAGAGCGAACTCAATTGCTCCAGGTAAGCGTCCATTGTCTAATATGTGTCCGGTGATCATGTGCGATCAAGCTGGATACCGTACCGCAATCGGGGCATCCGGTGGTCGGCGTATCATGTCAGCAGTACTTCAACTTTTGTCGTTTTTGGTTGATTGTCAAATGACAGTTCACGATGCGATTCACCAGCCTCGTATCGATGTCAGTGGAGGTACGGATATTACCGTCGATACATTGCTTGATTCTGACATCGTCGAATTTCTCAGTCGCCGTTACTCGGTTATTAATATTCCCCATGGAGTCTATCCGAGTATGTACGCCTGCCCTGGAATTGCCCAGTTTGATCCACGTACCGGCAACAGCACAGGTGCGGCCTTCGTTATGTCACCCGTAGCTGCAGCCGTGGGTGCGGATTGAATCAGCAAACGATTTTTTATGTAACGCCATGAAGAACCGGCGCCAGAAGCCGGTGAAACTGGAGGGTCGCGGTCGACTTGCTTTGCCAGATGGTGATCTTGCCTATGTGCCTGGATTTTTCTCGGCCCGGGTCGGCGATCGGCTACTCAGTGATCTGTCCGGTGCGGTTCGCTGGACACAGCCAAGGATCACACTTTTTGGTAAGCAAGTCTGTTCACCGCGACTTGCAGCCTGGTACGGGGATCAAAAATCTGTATACCGCTATTCCGGTTTAGTCAATCAACCCCTGCCGTGGTTTCCAGAGTTGCTGGAGATTCGGCATCGTGTCCAGCAATACATGGGGTTGAGTTTCGATGGTGTGTTGCTGAATCTTTATCGAACAGGGCAGGACAGCATGGGCTGGCACAGTGATGATGAGAAGGAGCTGGGCGAGAACCCAGTAATTGCCTCAGTCAGTCTTGGTGCGCCACGGCGGTTTCTGCTGCGTCATCGCAGGTCCAGTGATCTGCCAGTTCACGAGGTGAGTCTGGAACACGGATCCTTGCTATTAATGCAGGGCACGACACAGAAAAATTGGCGGCACAGTGTGCCCAGGATACGCAACCAAGATAGTCCCCGACTCAATCTGACTTTTCGTCGGATTAACTGAGGCAGTCTGAGTCACTATTATTTTGTTTGGAGTCGACATCGCTCGAATATAAGCTGTAATCCGTAGAGCGTTAGATTTGGCTCGATGGCTTCTACGGTTTTGAAATGTGGCAGGAAGACCTTTGCCAGTCCACCAGTGGCAATGATTCTGGTGTCATCACCGAGTTCAGCGCGTAGTTGCAGATTCAGTCCATCAACCATAGATACCCCTCCGAACATCAGGCCCGACTGAATACTGGTTTCGGTGGTCCGGCCTATTAGGTTTGGGGGGAATTCGAGCTTAACGGCTGGTAATTTAGCCGAAACTGCATGGAGCACTTTGGTCGTTGTTTCTGGTCCAGGTGCGATGATGCCGCCAAGGTATTCCCCACTTGCGGACAGGATATCAAAGGTCGTGGCTGTTCCGAAATCTACGATCACCAGTGGACCACCGTACTGTTTGTAGCCAGCCACCGCGTTACAGAGCCGGTCGGCCCCTACATCTTCAGGTTTTTCGTAGCCAATGGTAATGCCGAGGTCCAGGTCAGAGGTCACGTTGACCAGTGGAATGTCGAGTCGTTGACGTACGGCCTGTTGCACAGTAGGAGTCAGACTGGGAACAACAGAACTGATAGCCACGCCCGCTAGGTCTTCGATTTGGATCTTTTCAGGCAGCAACAGTGAGGTGAGCATCATCCAGAACTCATCGGCTGTCATATTGGTGCGGGAACTGAGTCGCCAGTCACGAGCCAGCTGTCCATCAATAGCCACTCCCAGCGTTATATTAGTATTGCCTATGTCCACCAGTAACAACATGGCACAACCTCCCGGGTATAAGGCTATGGAAACAGACTCTTAAAGGATAGTCCACGGTACAGGAAGTATCACTTTAACAGGGTGAGTCGGAGTCGAGAAGGCTTTAGTTGGTGGCTGTTCAAGCACTGCTAGGTAAGATTACCTGCCGGCTGTTGAATTGAGTGAACAGCAATGGCACGATCACACCGGACACAATGCTAATAACCGGTCTATTCTGTAATGCAGCTTGGTGATGTAAGGGACTTCAGTCGTTTGCCAGGACCTTAAAAGTCAGACCGTATTGATATCTGATCTGATTATGGCGACTAAGAATTATCAGCCGCTCGCAGAATCTTTGCGCCCGCAAGATCTCGCTGAGTTTGTTGGGCAGTCCCATCTGCTTGCACCTGGTCGTGCACTTCGAGAATCTGTGGAAGCGGGACGTCTGCATTCGATGATTTTGTGGGGACCGCCTGGAACTGGAAAAACTACCCTCGCGCGACTTATGGCGGGGTCCTGCGGTGCCCGCTTCAAGCTGCTTTCAGCTGTCACCTCGGGTGTTAAGGATGTGCGAACTGTGGTCAGCGAAGCCAAGGATCATGACGGTGAGACAGTTTTGTTTCTCGACGAGGTCCACCGGTTCAATAAGGCGCAGCAGGATGCATTCCTGCCGCATGTAGAGGATGGCACCTTGATACTGGTTGGTGCGACGACTGAAAACCCAGCCTTCGAGCTAAATAATGCTCTACTTTCTAGGCTTCGTGTATATGTTCTTAAACCATTAGCGGATATTGAACTACAACGAGTCCTTGACCGGGCACTAACTGATAAGGAAAAAGGTGTAGGCAGGATGCGGGTTGAACTCAACGATGGCATGGCCAGCGCACTTATCAGAGCTGCAGATGGGGATGCACGGCGGTTGCTCAACTTTCTGGAAGTGGCGGTTCAGCTTGGCGTAGATGATAACGGTAACGTTCGTATTACAGAAGGTATGTTGCCGGACATTACTGGTGCAACAACGCGCCGTTTCGACCGGGGTGGTGATTATTTTTATGATCAGATTTCGGCACTTCATAAATCTATTCGTGGTACCGATCCTGATGCATCGCTGTACTGGCTGGCTCGCATGCTGGAAGCCGGTTGCGACCCCCGTTACATCGCGCGCCGACTGATAAGGGTTGCCAGTGAAGATATTGGCAACGCCGATCCGAGGGCGCTGACTCTGGCATTGAACAGTGCTGAGGCTTATGAACGATTGGGTACTCCGGAAGGGGAGTTAGCTCTAGCGCAGGCGACGGTCTATCTTGCCTGTGCTCCGAAGAGCAACGCGGTTTATAAGGGTTTCAATGCAGCCAGTGCAGATACTGCCGATTTTGGGACATTGGACGTGCCCGTACACCTGCGAAATGCTCCCACGAAGCTGGCACAGCAGCTTGAACATGGTAAAGGTTATCGTTATGCACACGACGAGCCGAACCAGTATTCTCAAGAACAGACTTACCTGCCGGAAGAACTCCAGGGCAGAACCTACTATGAACCGGTCGATAGTGGGCTGGAAATTCGAATCCGTGAAAAACTGGCACGGCTGAAAGGGAAATTGGGTCCGGGTTCTACATGAAGCATCACATTGAGATCTTGAGGCATTTACAGAACAATGGATCGGTCTCTGGTCGTGATCTGGCCAGACAGCTTGGGATCTCTGCCAGTGCTGTGGACAATTGTGTGAGGGCTCTTCGAGATTGGGAATTCGGGATTTCAGATCTGTCAGGAACAGGGTATCAGTTGACCGAATCACTTCAGTTCGTTGATGAAAATCGGTTACGAGAAGAACTGCGTTCAAAAGGTGTATTGAACGAAGGTCGGTTAGAGGTTCTGGGGGAAGTAGATTCCACCAGTGAGCGTCTGCTTGAGTGGCCGGATCGGGATATTCTGCACGGCAGAATCTGCGTTGCGGAATTTCAGAGTCAGGGTCGGGGCCGACGGGGGCGCGCCTGGCTGGGTGTGCCGTGCCGAAACATCATGTTGTCCATGGCCTGGAAAATGGATAGAACAGCAGAGCGTGTCGGGGGCTTAAGCCTTTCTGTGGGTCTAACACTCCTCCAACGACTACAGACATTCGGTGCAGAGTGCCTGCAGCTCAAATGGCCCAACGATATAGTTTGCGATCATGGAAAACTCGCAGGAATTCTGGTTGATGTTCTGACCGGCCCAGACCACCGTTGTACGGTGATTGTCGGAATTGGGGTTAATCTGAAGAATCCTGCGGTGATTACAAATCCTCTTGACAGACTTGTCGCCAATTTAGTGGACTTGTGTGCAGTTCCTGTAGACCGCACTGGGTTGATTGCGTTGATCATTGCGGATCTGAGCCGGACACTGGAAACATTCGACTGTAACGGATTTTCAGGCGATGTCGACGCTTGGAACGCCTGTGATGCGTATGCCGGATTGCGAGTTAGGGCTAAAATAAATAACAGAACTGTTGAAGGGGATGCCCTTGGTGTCGATACCAGCGGGGCGTACCGGGTACGACTCGATGATCACCAGGTTGAATCCATAGTAACAGGTGAGATAATCCCGCAACCGGCGGCTCCTGACAAGCCGAATAACCAAACGGTCTAGTATTTACAGGGGAGACTTTGCTCAAACAAGCATTCTATTGTAGCGACGTGATATTTTTCCGCTTCGTCGGAAATTTCTTCCCTAACCGTCCCGGGTTCGACAGATGAAATGGGTCTTTATGTCTCTGGCTCTTGTGAATGTGATTCTTTATTTGTGGGTAACGGGGCATCCTGTACAGAGCAGCGTGATTCTTCCTAACGCAATGCCGAACCTGAATGAGCGAGTGATGGAGTTATTGCACGAGCGAAATGCAAGGCGTGGCCGCCCAGCGTTGGTTGATTGTTTGCGGGTAGGTCCGTTCGCGACCGAGGAGACGTACTCTCGAGCGTCACGTTTGCTGGTCAATAGAGGCTATGGTTTTACACGAAATGTAATCAGTGCCCGAGAGCTTAGAACCTTTCGGGTTTACCTGGGGCCGTTTAACAGCACAATTGAACAGGATCAGTCTGCCAGGGAGCTAGATCAGATGGGCTTGAATCATTATGCCCATCAAGATGAAGCTGGCACACTACTATCTATACAGATGTTTTCGCAGGGTGAAGAAGCTGGCCGTTATGTCGCGGAACTGACTGCGCTGGGCCTTGCGGCAAACGCAAAAGCTGAAGTTAGAACGCTGGGTCCTTTACGCTGGCTTGAAGTCTCAGATGTTGTGAATGAAGAACGTCGGCAGAGCCTGGCGGCGCTCGATTGGGCTGACACGACGGTTCGTTTAGCTGCAGTGCCTTGTGGCGCCAACCCATAGAAGTAGTGTGTCTTTAGCTACCGCAGTCCCAAAAGATTGTCCATAACACAGCGATGTCCTGGACTTTGTTGTGTCTTGCCAGTCACAATTCATACTCTGACGTACAGATTTAGCCCGCATAGCTCAGTTGGCAGAGCAGCTGATTTGTAATCAGCAGGTCGGAGGTTCGAATCCCCCTGCGGGCTCCAATTTCCCAGAAAATCCTGTCTTTCAGGCTCGTTCCGGTTTCTGACTGATCGTATCCCTATCCATCGCTTACAGTCCATTCGAGAGATTCGGCTGATTCAATCGATAACAGGCTGTACGGCGCTCGCTCTGTCGTATAAAATCCGGCGCCCATCAAGATCATCATAGGTAGACAGTGACAGGGTGAGGTCTTGGTGGGGATATTTGTGTAAAACGGACTCAAAAACGGCCGTAATCTATTGACGAATCGGCGTAATTTAGAGAAAATCAACCGTTTGTGGATTCCAGGAGGGGTTCCCGAGCGGTCAAAGGGGGCAGACTGTAAATCTGTTGGCTCAGCCTTCGGAGGTTCGAATCCTCCCCCCTCCACCAAGTGGCCGCCTGCAGACGGCCAACAGAGTTGCACCGGTTCAATCAGAACGAGGTTTTATCAGGAGACTGAAATGCTCAGAGCGGGTGTAGTTCAATGGTAGAACCTCAGCCTTCCAAGCTGATGATGTGGGTTCGATCCCCATCACCCGCTCCACTAGGACAAAGTGCCCACATAGCTCAGTCGGTAGAGCACCTCCATGGTAAGGAGGGGGTCACTGGTTCGAATCCAGTTGTGGGCTCCAGAAAACAGGATGCCGGAATTGGTTTTTCGGTCTAAGTTAACCACTGAATCACGAGAGGGAAGAGAAAGTGGCGAAAGTTAAATTTGAGCGAAGCAAGCCGCATGTAAATGTTGGGACTATTGGTCATGTAGATCATGGTAAGACGACGTTGACGGCGGCGATGACGCGGGTATTGAGTGCCAAGTTTGGTGGTGAGGTGATGGCATTTGATGATATTGACAATGCACCTGAGGAGCGTGAGCGTGGTATTACGATAGCGACTGCGCACGTGGAGTATGAGACGGAGGCGCGTCATTATGCGCATGTGGACTGTCCAGGGCATGCGGACTATGTAAAGAACATGATTACGGGTGCGGCGCAGATGGATGGTGCGATTTTGGTGGTATCGGCGGCGGATGGACCGATGCCTCAGACCCGGGAGCACATACTGCTGGCACGGCAGGTGGGTGTGCCGTATATGGTGGTGTATTTGA
>NTKC01000027.1 GCA_002456995.1 Candidatus Thioglobus sp. MED-G25
TGTCATACATCTACTCCTGGTCGCTCTTTGCAGGTCTTAAACCGTCCAACGCCTGTGCAACAGACAGTATTCGGTCAAATTAATCCTACAAACGGTGAAATGAACGCTGACTAGCAGCACTGTACATTCTAATTTCGAACAATCGTTCTAGCACTTGTTCCGCCACGGGTCAATTTCTTAACACTAGCGGGTTCCATGGTTCTGAATGCTGTTTTCACGACCAGCTCGACACAGCTTGTCGAGTTTGCTTGAACCGCCATAGTGCATGACAAAACAATGCAGCAACAACAACGCTACCACCCAGTAGGGTTCTAATACCAGGTTCTTCTCCAATCACCAACCAAACCCACACCGGACCGATAATCACCTCCAAAAGCGTTAACATGGCCACCTCCGGTGCTGGAAGATAGCGTGGCCCAAGGGTCAACAGTGCGAGCGCCACAGGTAACACAACGCCAGCCCCTATCAGCAAAATCAACCATTGATGCACTCCCAAAACAGGAAACTGGGCAAATGGATAGGCTACTAACGCGGCTAACAATAGTCCAAAGCCAGCAGCAGGAATCATATTGAGATCACGTCTACGACGAACCACTGTATACACACCAGCAATAGCAACAGCATTGATCAGTGCTAACAGATCGCCCAGCCAGTTACCAGTAATCACACCACCACTTGCCACGACCACGAGGCCAAGACCTGCAGACCAGATGGCGAGCCATGTGGGTCGCTCGATCACATCATCCAGAAATATTCGGGTCAGGAGTGCGGCAATCAATGGTGTACTTGCAAATATGACGAGGACGTTTGCTACCGTTGTTCGCTCCAACGCCAAGTAGAATGTCCAGCTTGCCGCACCTTCGAGCACAACCACTACTAGACCCCAGACGCCAATCATCAGCATGTGACGTACAAAATCTCGCCCACAGTAGAGGGAATATCCCACCAACATCAGAAGACCAGCAATCGTGCATCTATAAACAACAAGCGTAAAGAACTCTACACCGACAAGTCGGATCAGCAAGGCATCTGGCGTAAAGATCAGAACACCTACCAGCGTTATCCAAAAGCCTTTACGATAGTCAGAACTCAAGAGATTCTCCAGTTTCCCCAGGGGGCGGTCCGTGCTGGTACCAAGACATCAAATTAGAGTGGCGCCCACCGACACCAAAATTCCATCGATTTTCTAACCCAGAGGGTGACTACGGTCAGTTAGAACGTTGGGCAATAAATTCCTCAATAGAATCGACCCGAACAGGACCTTCCTGAAAAGCAACAAGAATTCGACCAGGATCAAAGATCATTATAGTAGGTGTACCACGAAAAGGCTGATGGCTATGGGATAGGACGAAATCTGCAACCCCGTCTGCTTCCCCGATCAAAGACTCAAAGTCGTCACCTAACTCTTCCAACAGGGCCCAAGCACCACCGAAACCCTCGTGACCATCTATTGATAAACCTATAACTGTAAAACTCCCGCTTTTTTGTCGACGAGCCAAATCTGCGTAGGTTGAAAATTCTTTCTGACAGATTGGGCACCTAAATGACCAGATCACGACAACAAGCCAGTGCTCTCCATCAAAAAACTGCTCGATCGTTGCAGGTTGGCTCTCGAAGTTCTCGAAGGTCTGCTGCCCAAATGATCTCGCTGGACAAAGCATCAGCAATATCGTGCAGATAACAACCGCCAATATAGATCGAACCTCGTTCATGACTCACATCATTGGGCAGGTGAGGCCGCAGACGATGACTGCGGCCCGTATCGAATAACAATCGCAATACCCGCTACAGCAATAGCGATACCCATCAGCGTTATCAAAGACACCGTTTCATCAAAAAGAAGCCAGTCGAATACAGCCGTAACGGGTGGCATCAAAAAGAAAAGACTAACCACGTTGGTTGCCGCGTTTCTACGAACCAGCCACCATAACAACGTATAAGCGCCTACTGAAAGCACCAAAACCGACCACATCAAAGCAAACACGAATGTGCCAGTCCACTCGACATGTCCAGTTTCAAACCAACTCGAGATACCCCACATCATCACGGCAGCAATGATGAGTTGTATCATCGTGCCGGAACGTAGATCTACACTAGCGCAAAATCGTTTTTGATACAGCGTCCCAACACTGATACTCAATACACACAGAAGAGATAGAAACACTGCAGGGGCACCACTACCGAATCCGATGCTGGCAAAATTAGCCACGATAACTAAAACGACCCCGACTGTACCTAGGAAGAACCCTCCCCACTGCCGAATATTCACGGCCTCACCCAGAATCGGGCCAATCAACACGGCCGTAATCACCGGTTGCATACTCACCACTACCGCGATTGTGGTTGGCGTCAGTCCTTCTTGTATAGAAGCAAATCCCCCATATAAATACAACCCGTGGACCAGGGCCCCAACGACAGCACAGTGGGCCCACTCACGAAAACTTGCCGGCAGCGGTGCACGGCTAACGACCACGAGTGCACCCATGACTATGGCGGCCAATGCGAATCGCATCATCAAGAACGTACCGGCTTCTGCATAGGGCAAACCTAACCGTGCACTGATATAGCCTGTACTCCACAAAACCACAAACAAACTGGGGGCACCAACCAGTAACAGTTGTTGTGGAATAGGTTTTGTATTTAACAAGGTCACCTACCTAAGCGCTATGCATCGAAAAATAAACCAGTTACCCAACATTACACACAAATCTGGTTTGTTTTGTAGATAATACCAATTACAGTCTCTGACTGATCGATCTATAAAACTCATTGCCCTAAAATTAAACACATGACAGATGACTCCCTATCAATAGACGTTACACAAGATACTTTTGCAGTTGAGGTAATCGATCGATCCAGAGATCTGCCTGTCTTGGTCGATTTCTGGGCTGAATGGTGCAACCCGTGCAAGATGTTAGCGCCAATACTCGCAAAACTGGCTGACGAACTTGCCGGCAAGTTTCACCTGGCCAAGGTAGATACAGACCGAGAACAACAGATCGCGGCGCAGTACGGCGTACGCAGTTTGCCAACGGTGAAACTCTTTAAAGATGGGGAGGTTAGCGATGAATTTATTGGCGCACTTCCCGAAAAAGCCATTCGTGAGTTTCTAGAACGACACCTTGATCGGCCAGCAGATGAGACTCTAAAACAAGCCGCTGAACTTGTAGACCAAGATAATCGTTCTGAAGCTATTACATTGTTGCAGCAGGCTTTGATCGACGATCCAAACTACGACAAACTCCAATTTAAACTGGCATCATATCAGCTTGATGACGGGGATCCTGCTGGAGCTAGAACAACCCTTAAAACAATGGCCCAGTCCAGACGACAGGATGCTGATTGCAAAGCGCTGCTGGCGACAATTGAAATGAACGAACTCGCGGGATCAGAACTCGACATCGAATCGCTCAGAATCCAGATCGCCTCTGCACCTGAAAACTACGAGGCACGCCGACAACTCAGCACACTTCTTTTTTTGGAGGCTGATATCGATGGTGCTATGTCCGAGGCGCTGGAGATCGTGAAGATTGGCCGCGAAAAAGATCGAGACTCCGGGCGTGAAGCGCTGTTAAAAATATTCGAAGCCCTGGGCAATTCAAACGAGCATGTCGTTCGTTATCGACGCCTGCTCGCTCAGGCATTGAACTGACTCCAGCAGAGAGTGCTACCGGGTTGTCATGGTAAGCAGTGACTTATAAAGTTGCGATCTCAAACGGTGTTAGTAGGTCACAACGCTGCGTATAGACTTGCCCTCGTGCATCAGATCAAATGCTGAATTAATATCTTCCAGCGGCATTGTGTGTGTAATCAGGTCATCGATGTTGATCTTTCCGTCCATATACCAGTCAACAATCCGCGGAACCTCTGTCCGACCTCTGGCACCGCCGAAAGCAGTGCCTCTCCACACTCTGCCGGTCACCAGCTGAAACGGCCGGGTGGCTATCTCGGCACCTGCAGGTGCGACACCAATAATGATACTTTCGCCCCAGCCCTTGTGACAGCACTCCAGCGCCTGGCGCATTACTTCCACATTACCGATACATTCAAAACTGTAGTCTGCACCGCCCCGCGTGAGATCGACCAAATGCGCAACCAGGTCACCATCTACCTCGCTCGGATTGACAAAATGAGTTACACCGAACTTTTCGCCCAGAGACTTACGCTCCGGATTCAGGTCAACACCAATAATCATGTCGGCACCAACGAGCCTTGCTCCCTGAACAACATTCAGGCCTATACCGCCTAGGCCGAACACAACCACGTTTGAACCGGGTTCTACTTTGGCAGTATTGATCACCGCACCGATACCAGTGGTCACACCGCAACCGATGTAGCAGACCTTGTCAAACGGTGCATCAGAACGGATTTTGGCAACAGCGATCTCGGGTAATACTGTGTAGTTTGAAAACGTTGATGTACCCATGTAATGGAAAAGCCTGTCGTTGCCCAGGGAAAAACGACTGCTTTCATCCGGCATCAAGCCACGACCCTGTGTTTCACGAATCGCCTGACAGAGATTTGTTTTGCCAGAGGTACAGTATTCACAAACGCGACATTCCGGGGTGTAAAGTGGAATGACGTGGTCACCCTCACTCAATGTTGTTACTCCTTTCCCGACTTCAACCACCACACCCGCCCCTTCGTGTCCGAGGATGGCAGGGAAAAGTCCTTCCGGGTCATCGCCAGACAGGGTAAACGCATCGGTGTGACAGATACCTGTCGCCCTGATCTCTATCAGAACCTCTCCTTCCCGGGGCCCGTCTACATTGACTGTTTCGATACTGAGCGGCTTACCGGCCTCGTGAGCAACTGCGGCACGACTGGCTATCATGATGCACTCCTGATTTCTGGTTCAGCAAAATATCCTACACAATTATAGCGATACTGGATTGTAACTAGAAACCAGCAATATCCGAGCGAGCTCAACCACTTTCATGCCCAGGTTGGCCCAACAAGCCACCCTGATTAACCGCGAGGGTGGTGCTCGGCGTGCAGTGACTGCAGGCGTGCCCGTGCGACATGGGTATAGATTTGTGTTGTTGAAAGATCGGAATGGCCCAGCAACATCTGCACGCTACGAAGATCTGCGCCATGATTGAGCAGGTGGGTGGCAAAAGCATGGCGCAGGGAATGTGGTGATAATGCCTCGCCCACACCGGCGATGGTCGCATAGCGTTTAATCAGTTGCCAAAATGCCTGGCGCGACATCGGACCGCCTCGACGCGTGACAAACACCGCTTCAGAAACCCTGTCTCCCAGTAATTCGGGGCGGGCATCGTTGAGATAGTGTGCCAGATACGCAAGCGCCTCTTCGCCTAGCGGAACGATACGCTCTCGCCCTCCTTTGCCTGTCACCCGCACCAGGCCGGCAGCGGAATCGAGTTCACTCAGAGCCAGATTTACCAATTCTGAAACCCGCAACCCAGTGGCATAGATCGTCTCAAGCATCGCTCGATCTCGAATACCGAGCGCTGTGTTTTCAGCCGGCGCTGCCAGAAGTTGCTCTACACTGGATTCAGACAATGTTTTAGGTAGTGTTTTGCCGATGACTGGCGATTCCAGATCTGACGTTGGATCTGACTCAGCAATTCCCTCCCGGGCAAGATAACGGTAAAAACGACGCAGGCTCGATAGCTGCCTTGCTGAAGATCTTGCACTGATCCCCGAGCGGACCGTGTGCGCCAGATAGTCAAGAAGCTCGGACTTGGAAGCTTCATCCATAGAACGTTTTTGTTTTCCCAGCCAGTCGGACATCTTCCTCAGGTCCGTCCGATAGGCCGTCAGAGTGTTGGCACTCAACCCGGACTCCAGCCAGACTGCGTCTAGAAACTGATCGATCAGCTGGATATTTTTTGTTTCAGACATCCTTAGTGGCTCCAGGTCTGGCGCAGATCTAAATCCTGAATTTTCTGTTTCAGAACCAGCTGTTGATTTCGGTCGTCAGTCTGCTGCAACAAGTCGAGATAAATCATCCGCGCATCAGTCAACAAGCCGGCCTGTGTCAGCTGCACAGCCGCCTTGAATCGAGCACTCTGGCTCCACCGCGATGCCGTGGCAGTTCTGGTATCGACCACCGCCGAACGCAGGAACAAATCTGCACTTCGCACATGTTCATTCAGTGCAGCGTGGGATTCGGCCATCCAGAAAAACAACTCCTGCCGCTGGCGAGGCGTCTGGACCAGATTGGCTGCCTGCGCAAATCCCTTCAATGCGAGTGCATGGCGACCAATAGTCTGAAGATCAAACAGCACTTGCATGACACGGTCAAGCATTTCCTCCGACAGTTGATCGCTCCCCGACAGCCAATCCACTACTGCGATCAAGCCGTCATCTGCCTGCCCTGCAAATATCTGGATTCGTGACCGTCGGAGCACCCATTCTCCTTCGTTCATGTTAGGGGGCGGTGCTCGCATCTTGCCCGAAAGGCGAGCAGCCAGCGCATAGTGTTGATTCTGTACCGCTTCCTGAGCCAGAGCTTGTAGAAGGTCGTCCTCGATCTGACTCTCTGATCCCAGCGGGGCAGTATCTCCATACAAGAGCAGAACCAACGGCGATAATTGTGTCTCAATCAGGGACGCCACCAAAGAACGGGTTAAAATTCCGACGGCATCTTCCTCGACACCTGTACGCAAGATGGTCACCAGTAATGCACGCTGTCCCTCCGGCCCGACGCCGGCGCTCTCTACGGCGTTAATCCAGGATCCCGGATCCTGCGGCCCAAAGGGTATTACTGGAAGAATCTCCGCGGCGAGTCTGTTATACGCAGTCAACAACTGGACTCGCGTCGGTGGCAGCACCGGGGCTTTTGTCTTCACACCGGATGCCAACAACCATTCCAGTGCTTTAACCCTGGATGACCAGTCTTTTGCCAGCAACGCGGCTTCCGCCATTATCCCCCAATGGAAGTGTGCATCCACACCGACGTTCGACTGTTCTGCCGATGCAACGAGACGAGTCAGTACGTCGTCTGCACTATAGGATCCCTCCCTGAGTCGCGCGACGAGTCGTAATCGCTTGGCTTGTTCCCCTTGCTGACCGACAAGATAACGTAAAGCCTCTCCCGGCCGACCTGATTCCAACAGAATCGTAGCCCTCAACTCCCCCCAACTCGCGTCATCGGGATAGTACTCAGACTGAAACCGGCTGCAGGCCGCATCCGCATCCAGAAACAGGTTTTCGGCGCGGTAAGCATCGATCATCAACCGCCGGGCTGTCATAGCGGTATGGTTATCCGGCTCGCTGTCAACCCACATCGCTCTTAGCACTGACCGTGCACGCCTCGGATTATCCTGCAGGATATGCACGCCAGCGATCTCGACATAAACCCGAGCCTTAAGCACACCATCAAGCCTGGACAACGCGGATTGAAGACGTGACAACAACATCGTGTAGTCACCTGCCGCTCTAAGTGCCAGCCACAACTCCTGCTCCCATTCCAGCCAATCAGATTTATGCTCGGTTTCTATTTCCTTCAACAGAGCCAGTGCAAGACCTGATGCGCCAGACTGCCGAAGCTCGCGGATCCGGGTCAGCGTAGTCGATATTTCGACCGCTAGAAACACGGGGCCAGCGATACCTGACTGCGGCAGCAGACTCGGCTGGACCGAAATATGAGTTCTGAAACCAGTGTCTAGTTGCGGCAACCACAAACGCGTATCCTCATCTGCCTGTCGCAGATTAGGCAGCGGCAGCGGTGAATGAGTCGGATCAGATAAGACGTTAAGTGGCACGGCATACAGCAATACTGCAACAGCCATGCCGGGCATCAGATTCTTCCACCTGTTTAACTGATATCCGATCAGTGATTCGAACAGCCTGAATATACGGTGGGGGAGCACAGTTTGGTCACTGCGCAAAGTCATCCAAGGACCCGCATCGACACCTCGGGTCATATCACAACCTGGCCGAACTGTGCGACCAGCATTGAAGGTTGTATCAGGAGATCTTTTCTTTGATCCGGGCAGATCTTCCCGTACGCTCGCGCAGATAATATAACTTGGCTCGTCTGACATCGCCGCGTCGGCGTACTTCGATCGAATCCACCATCGGGCTATGGGTCTGGAAAACACGCTCTACGCCCTCACCGTAGGATATCTTACGAACCGTGAACGATGAGTTTAGTCCCCGGTTCTTTTTTGCGATGACAACACCTTCAAACGCCTGTAGGCGTTCTCTGTTCGCTTCTTTGACTTTTACCTGGACACGAACAGTATCACCCACCGCAAAATCCGGTAGATCGGTTTTCAGTTGTTCCTGTTCTAGTTCTTTAATCAGGTTGGTCATTCTAACTCTCCCGTTCTTCTCGCTCGCGTTTGTACTGTTCGAGCAACTGATGCTCTTCCTTGTTCAGTTTCCTCTTGGCCAGCAGATCTGGCCTGCGCATCCAAGTTCGTCCCAGTGCCTGCTTCAGGCGCCAACGACGGATCTCGTCATGATTACCACTCAGCAACACCGGCGGTACGTTACCACCTCGATACACTTCCGGCCTGGTGTAATGCGGCCAGTCGAGCAGGCCATCACTAAATGAATCAGCGGCCGCCGAACCGTCGTTACCCAGCACACCTGGCAACTGCCTGACCAGCGCCTCTATCAACACCATCGCTGGCAACTCACCCCCTGCAACCACATAATCTCCAATCGAAATTTCATCATCGACCTCAGTCTCGATCAGACGTTCATCAATGCCCTCGTACCGTCCGCTTAACAGAACCAGCGAATCTTGATTCGCCAGCGCTTTGATACGCGCCTGGTCCAGCTTACCACCCTGTGGAGACAAGTGCAGCACCTTGCCACCACCCGCCGCGCGAGCTGATGTCAATGCCCTACGCAGGGGCTCAATCATCATCACCATGCCGGGTCCCCCACCATAAGGCCGGTCATCTACCCGACGATAGCTATCCTCGGTAAATTCCCTCGGGTCCCACAAGGCCAACTCAAGCGACCCTGACTCCAGGGCTCGTCGGGTCATTCCCCAATAGCGTACTGCATCGAACATTCCGGGAAATATCGTGACCACGTCGAGTCGCATCGTCCTGCCACCCTGCCGGCTCCAACAAACGCCGGTCAGTAATCCTTTTCCCAATCGACCTGAATTCGACCTCTATCCAAATCGATCTCTGCCACTACTCCAGGTGTATAGGGCACCAATCGTTCCTGCTCTCCCTTCAACACCAGCACATCGTTGGCGCCTGTCTCGAGCAGACGATCTACCTTTCCCAGATTCTCGCCACTTAAGTTGACAACCTCTAGGCCTTCGAGTTGATGCCAGTAATATTCTCCAGGCTCGAGCTCACCGAATCCATCTGCCGCTACAGCAATATCCACATCCATCAGTTCCTTCGCCTGGGCTGGATCGTCATAACCCTTCAGATGACAGACAACACCCTTCTGGTGAAGACGACCCTCGAGCACTGTTCGCACCACCCAGTCCTGGTCCTGTTTCAACAGCCACGTGTCGTATTGCAGAATGTCGCCAATCCGGCTGGAATAGTCTTGAACCCTGACCCAGCCTTTGACTCCAAAGATACCTCGGACCCGGCCCACTACCACCGTGCCGTCCTGCTCATAGTTCACTGGGTTACACCGCACACCGGCGTGAGCGCCGGCCGCACTCATATCAAGCAGCGGCTTTGCGCTTGACCTGTTTAAGAATATTCGCAACCCGTTCTGACGGCTGCGCACCCTGACTGATCCAGTAGTTTGCCCGCTCCGTATCGATGCGTAATGATTCTTCCGATTCAACAGCCATCGGGTTAAAAAACCCGATCCGCTCAATAAAGCGCCCGCTCGGCTGACGTCGCTGATCTGAGACTATGATCGAATAGAAAGGTCTTTTCTTCGATCCACCCCGCGCGAGCCGTATCTTAACCATAAAGAATCTCCACTATCTGCTTCAAAAACCGGCAGATTCTAACATAACTCCCCATCAACTTCCCGGGGCGGGATCTAAAAATCAGCGCCCGAAAGGCGGCATGCCAGGCGTGCCGCCTTTCATCTGTCCCATCATTTTTGCCAGCCCCCCCTTTCCCTTTGCTTTTTTCATCATTTTCTGCATTTGCGTAAACTGCTTCAACAGTCTATTAACGTCCTGCACCTGGGAACCCGATCCACCCGCAATTCGACGGCGCCTCGATCCTTTGATCAGCGCGGGAAACAGTCGCTCTCTGGCAGTCATCGAATTAATGATGGCAATAGTGCGACGGGTTTCGCGGTCATTAACTCGATTCTTCACATGGTCCGGCAAATCTGTCATTCCAGGCAGCTTATCAAGCATCCCAGCCAGGCCTCCCATCTGCTCCATCTGAATCAACTGATTTTTGAAATCTTCAAAGTCGAAGCCCTTGCCTTTCTTGAGCTTGGCTGCGATTTGCTCAGCCTGCTTTCGGTCGACCTTTCGTTCGACCTCTTCAACCAAGGTCAGTACATCGCCCATTCCCAGAATTCGAGAAGCCACTCGATCAGGATGAAAGGCCTCCAGTGCCTCGACATTTTCTCCCGTACCCAGGAATTTGATGGGCTTGCCTGTGACTTCACGAATGGATAAGGCCGCACCGCCACGCGCATCGCCATCAGTTTTTGTCAGAACGACACCTGTAAGCTCAAGTGCCTGGTCAAAAGCTCGGGCACTATTGACCGCATCTTGGCCGCTCATACTGTCGGCCACGAACAATGTTTCGACAGGTGATACTTCATTGTAGATCCGACTGATCTCCATCATCATCTCGTCATCCACGTGCAAACGACCGGCAGTATCAATGATGACTACATCCATAACGTGCGTAGTTGCATGGGCGACAGCATCGCGTGCGATTGCCAGAGCGTCGTCCCCATCACCAAAATAGGCAACACCGACCTCCTCGGCCAATTTGCGTAGCTGTTCCATAGCCGCAGGCCGGTAAACATCGACGCTGCTGAGGAGTACATTTTTGTTCTCTCGATCTTTAAGCAACAGTGCCAACTTGGCAGCAGTCGTCGTTTTACCTGCACCCTGGAGTCCCGCCATAAGCACCACTGCGGGCGGACGAACTGCGAGGTTCAACGCATCATTTCGTGCACCCATTAACTCAACAAGTTCATCGTGAACCACTTTGACAACAGCCTGTCCAGGGGTGAGGCTATCGAGTACTTTTTCTCCCAGCGCCCGCTGCTGCACCCCCTCTAAAAAGGATTTGACTACCGGCAAAGCAACATCCGCTTCCAGCAGTGCCAGGCGGACTTCGCGCAGTGCCTGGCTGATGTTATCTTCCGACAACCGGCCGCGCCCACGTAGATCACGAAAGGTTTCTTTGAGACGATCCCCGAGCTGACTAAACATTAAACTCTGACCTCCTTGAGTGCCAAATTAATGATTCGAAGGCAATTTCTGAATTCGGACTTCCTAAACTGCCCTTGCGATTCTACACTCTGCCCCATTGCCACTCGATCGAATCCAGCATCGCACTGTGTATTTGACCAAAGGACAAGCAACTTGACAGATAGCCTGAATATTCTGGCTGTAATCGCCTATGTGGCTGCAACAGCGCTGACGATTCGTTCGATGGGGCCGACCCAAACTCAGGGCAAAACCGAATTGAAGGCGCTTCGCCTGGTCTTGGTGGTAGGGCTTTTCCTGCATGGCAGTGCTCTGGCAATGGTTCTAGGTGTCGGTAAATCTCCAAATTTCGCCCTAGGCACCACCGTATCCAGTGTTGCTTGGATCATCGTTATGTTGTTTCTTGTCAGCAGTCTTCGCGCACCGCTCACTTCTCTTGGTATCCTGGTTCTACCAACCGCCGCGATTGCTACACTAGTCGGGTGGCTCTACCCCGGCACATTGCATGCGCTAGCATTGGGGAGCATTGCTGCCAAATTTCATCTGTTGATTGCCGGATTGTCCTTTGGGCTACTGAGTCTGGCAGTTGCGCAGTCGATCCTGTTGTTTTTTCTGGACCGGTTGATTCGGAATAAGCATCCAGTGGGTTTCTGGCTGAGCCTCCCACCAATGGAGACAATGGAGCTGATTCTATTTCGACTGATCTTCAGCGGCTTCACACTACTTACAGTCACTCTTATCAGTGGCATGGTGTTTTCTGATCGCTTGTTTGGACAACCGTTCGTACTAAATCATCACGTCACACTGGCCGTTCTAGCCTGGCTGAGCTTTGCCGTACTGCTCGGTGGTCACCGACTCTTCGGCTGGCGCGGTCGCACAGCAGTTAACTGGACTCTGGCAAGTTTTGTTATTCTGACCCTGGGTTATTTCGGCACCCGCTTCATACTCGAAGTTTTGTTATCTAACTGAACACTTTTTCTCATGTCTGATGGTGCTCAAACATCCCCGCGGACTGTACAGTCAAGCGACATTCACCGATTCTGGTTCCAGGACTGCCTGACGAGTCCACAAGAACTTGGCAATCGTAAAGCCGACTGGTTTGGAGGTAGCAAATCGTTCGATGACACGATCCGGCGCGCCTACAGCGACCTACCTGACCGGGCGCTTAACAATGAGTTCGACCACTGGCAAAGCGACCCCCTGTTGGCCACCTCCCTCATTCTTATACTCGATCAGTTCCCACGGAATATGTATCGCGGAACAGCACGTTCATTTTCTTATGACGCCAAAGCCAGGACAGTGGCGCAGACTGCGATAGACCTCGGTATAGACGGTAAAGTTCACCCACTGGAGGCAACTTTTATTTATCTGCCGTTTGAACACTCCGAAGATCCCAGGGACCAGGTGACTTCGGTTGGGCTTTTTAAACGATTGGCTCAGAATGCGCCGACTGAACTTAAGGAACATCTGGAATCGGCAGTCGAGTATGCACGCAAGCATCAGGATATTCTCGCTAAATTCGGTCGATTCCCCCACCGGAACCAAGCACTGGGCCGCTCGACGACGGCCGCCGAACAGGCATACCTGGACAGCGGCGGGGAGACTTTTGGAGTGCCCCAACAAGAATCAACTTAGATGAAGACCGGCCTAAATAAAAGGATCGAATGGCACCAATAGACGCATGAGCGCCGCAACAAAATTCTTCTTCTGCTTGATCACAGCCCTCGCCAGCCAGGTCTTTATACCGTGGTCTGCGAATGCCGGTGAACGCTTCATCGTAGTTGCCTCCACGACGTCTACCGAAAATTCTGGTCTCTACAACTTCGTGCTACCGCGCTTTAGTGAACAAACCGGTATTGAAGTTCGGGTCGTTGCGGTGGGCACGGGCCAGGCCTTGTATATCGCTCAAAACGGCGACGCTGATGTCCTTCTCGTGCATCATCGCCCCTCGGAAGAGCAGTTTATTTCACAAGGACATGGCGTGACTCGGTATGATCTAATGTACAACGACTATATCCTCGTCGGTCCTCGGGATGACCCGGCCTCCGTCCTTTTCGCAGCCAATGTTATTGGTGCCGTTCAACGCATCGCAACCAATAAGAGCTTATTTATTTCTCGAGGAGACGACAGCGGCACCCACAAAAAGGAACTGGAACTCTGGAACCAGAGCGGTATTGACACCGCAAAAGTAGGCAACGGCTGGTACCAGGAAACAGGCCGCGGCATGGGGGGTACTTTGAATATGGCGAGCGCGCTGGACGCTTATACACTGACTGACCGTGCAACCTGGCTCAAATTCGGCAACAAAGGACGGCTCGATATACTCTTTCAGAGTGACCCGCCGTTGTTTAATCCATATGGCATCATCCTCGTAAATCCGCAAAAACATCCCCACGTCAAGACCCTCGACGGCCAGACTTTTATCGACTGGATGCTCTCAGAGACTGGGCAGACACTGATTGCTAACTACCGAATCCTGGGCCAACAGGCATTCTTTCCGACAGCTAAACCGTAAATTCTACAATTGACATAAAACTATCGATCATGCCTCACTCATCAAATGTTCCGACGATTCAAGCCAGATCGGATCGATGTCGACGCCCCAACCCGGTTTATCCGTCACCTCCACATGGCCGTCCTCAACAGAAAACGGTGACTCGACAAACAAACCATCCTGCCAGGGATAATATTCCGGACCCTCAATCGAAAACTCGAGATACTTTCCCGCATTCTCGATAGTCCGCAAAAGATGCATGGTGAACAGCGTCACCATAGATAGATTCGCACAATGCGGTGTGCAAGGCATCCCGACTGCTGCTGCCATGCGCGCAACTTCCATGGTGCGCACCATACCCCCCAAATAACACACATCGGGCTGTACAATATCAACAGCACGCATGCCGATCATTCTCCGCCAGGTCGGTATTTCGCAGTCCTGTTCACCGCCGGTGACATCCAGGCTAAGCGCCTGCGTGACCGTCCGCGTCTGCTCCAACTCCCAGTATGGGCAGGGTTCTTCGAAATGCTCGACGCCGTACTGCTCGAGCATCTTCCCCACTTCAATCGCCCTGGCAGGGGAAAAACCACTGTTGGCATCAACCAGTAATGCGACATCGTCGCCCAGTCCTTTCCTAACCTCCGGCACGATCGCTTCAGTCCGACCAGGCCATTCATCGATGTCCCGCCCACATTCAGCACCCACTCTGAACTTAAACGCCGTATATCCGTATTCTTGTCGTAATCTACAAAGCCGTTCGGCCTCAGCTTCTGGCTTGATATCACGCCGCATGCTTGAGCCGTAAACACGTAACTTTCCAGGTGAACCTCCCAATAACTCGCACACGCTCTTTCCCTGGGCACGCCCACCCAAGTCCCACAATGCGGTATCAAGCCCTGCCAATGCCCGTCGCAGATAGGAGCCTGGAAACTTGTGCTCTCTGAGCGGAATGAGGTCCACCAGTGTTTGGATGTTGGTACACGGCTCACCCAACACCCAGGGTGCGATCTGCCGGTGAACAACCCGTGCCGTGATATCGGCATTGTAAGGCGCGACCTGACCCCAGCCGTAAGCGCCATCCTCAGCTGTGACCTTGACGAAAGCTAGATATTCGCGACTGAACGTTTCTATGCGTGTAATTTTGGCGCTCGACATAACTAAACCCGTTGCAAGAAAGACAGCCTTTCAGGAATCAAAGACAATCACGTTACGCAGGGCCTGACCTCCTTTTACTGCTGCTATCGCATCATTGATCCCTTCAAGGGGATAACACTCTGACACCAGTTCGTCGAGTTTCAAACTGCCTTTCAGATAGTGTTCGACCAGCGGGGGAATATCGGTATCAAGATGTGTCTGCCCCATCTTGCTGCCGACCAATTGAACCGCATCGTTCGCAAAATTGAGTGTCTTAAATTGTGCTGTAACGCCTTCTGCGGTCATGCCCACAAGAACCACCATGCCAGCCCGGCGCACCAGTGTTAGTGCCTGTTCGACTGCAGTGGCGCTACCCGCAGCAACAAATACATAGTCTGCACCTCGACCGTCCGTCAACCGTTCAACCTCATCTTTGATGTCCCCGTTTACAGGATTGATCCCGTGGGTGGCACCCAACCGCAGCGCGGCCTGAATCTTCTCGTCTACCAGGTCAACCGCAATGTTGACCTTACTGCCACAGATCGCCGCACCCTGTATACAGTTCAAACCGATACCACCTGTGCCGATAGTCGCCACCGAACTGCCGGGAACAACACGGGCTACATTCTTGACAGCACCGAAACCGGTGATCACGCCACACGACAGCAGAGCAGCACTGGTCATAGGTACTGACGTGGGAATACCCAGTACCTGGGATTCGTGGACAACAACCTGTTCAGCGAATGCACCCGTACGCAACCCGTGACCGAGAGTTTTGCCATCTCGATCCTGGAGCGGTGAGGCCGTGTCCAGTGGAAATATCGTTTCACAGAGACTGTGATGATCTTTGGAACAGTAGTAGCAGTCACCACAAGACCGGAGTAGGGTAACCACCACGGTGTCGCCCACTGCCACACGTGCTACCCCGTTACCAGCCTGCTCCACGACACCTGCAGCTTCGTGTCCAAATACAGCAGGCAGAGAACCGCCCCATCCTCCATCCATATAGGTAATATCGCTGTGGCAAATGGCACAAGCGCTCAGCTTAACCCTGACCTCATAGGATCCTGGATCGGCAAGGCCAACCTCTTCCACCGACAAAGGTGCCCCAAATTCCCGACAAACTGCAGCTTTCATATTATTGCCCTATATGTTGACGCAAGCAGGATGAACGACAGGCTGTGGTTCGCTAATCTAACCCAACACAGAAAAACTGCTTTGCGCATTAATCTCTCGCACTCGTGACATCGTTGAAGTATTCAGCACATGATCGACATTGCCCAGTGCGAACTGCAGAGGGGTCTGGTCATGATTATTACCCAATTCGCAATAGTCAATCAGCGCACTCATAAGCCGTCGTACAACCGGCTCGGTAATCAGTTGGCTACCGTACCCAACCGCGACACCTCACCGGTAACGTAGTTGTGAATCTTGAAAGCTCCCGACGGTGTGGCCAGATAGCCATCCACTTTCCAAAGATTGTCGGTAATTAAATCAGTGGGAGAAAAATTTTCACTGTCATACAGCGGATCATCGCCGCCGTGCGTGTGATAACTGGCTGTCGCCACCGAACCGGAAGGTACCTGGTTGGGGGAGCCAATATTAACCGAGTTCACAGTACCTCGAACCGGACTGAGCGCACTGAAGGTCGCGTCGGTGTTGCGATAGACCCAGCTTCCGTATTCGATGTTTTCACTGACCGACGTTGGATTGATGTCATTCAATGCGTTCCACGCCGCATCGTGCTGCCCCGACCAGCGACTTGCAGTATCAGTGTCCGCATCACCAGAACTAGCAATCAGCGCTACTGCGACTGCAGCCGCACCAAGCAACGCCACATCACGTACGCTATCGCTTGAGCCATCTTTTGAGTCAGGCGCAAGCGCCAACAGGGGCGAGCGACCAAAACTGCCGCGTAATGTCAGCATGATCCGCTCGCTGTTCGATCCTGGAAAGCGTAGGCTTCGCCCCTGATGAAACTTGAGTTCCAGCTTGGCTTGAGGATAGGTGCTAAATGCAAAAGGTAACGTCAAGTTCACCTGTCGATCATAGGCAGACCCCGCTTCAATTTGCCGTACCGTGAGCGTGGTATCGCGTATCTTTGCACGGATGTCGGCGGCATAGGCCGCCACACTATCTTCCCGTTCTATGCGAAAAAGGCTACTGGAAAACACGTCCGTCGAGATCCGACCATACCAACTGTGGCGCTCTCCCACACCCGGACTAATAATTCGCGAACCGCCCACATCGACATAGGCCAGCGCACCGCTGTAGCGTATAGCACCTCCCTGATAATCCGCCGGAAGGCCGCCAGAGGGGTGAAATAAACGAGAGTCAACGCCCGCGTAGTGGTCCGATAGCAACGACAGATGCGACCCCTGGCCTGCAAAGGTCAGCCCAGAAAACCTGCGGCGGGCCATTGCAAGTCCAAATATCTGGGCCTGATCTGCAAGTCCAAACACCGAAGTGAGCACGGGCTGCCCCATTACAGGCTGGGTCAGCCACCAGCCCGCACTGGGCATTTCATCACCCACAGCCCGACCTACTGAGCTAAAGAACACACAACCCGCCACGGCAAGCGTGCCCAGCCACCCTATCCGCAGATTGTTAACAACCATCCTGTCTCCGCAACACCGACCATGTTTGGTTTTTGATTAACATACTCTCACGTAGCCTGCCGATGGGCCACACCTCACAGTCGATGAACAATCGATTCCTATCTCCTAATTACCTGTTACGCTACCCCTTCCTTGCCGTAGGATTATCGCAGGATGCCATCAGGCCCGCTTGATTGAAAACACGAGATTTATTGATTGCTGCCAGTGTCCCGCTCATCTGGGGATTGGGCTTTACGATAGCGAAGGCTGGCCTGGCAGAATTTCCACCTCTGTTCCTGATGGGGATGCGGTTTACCCTGGCAGCCGCGCTCGTGATCTGGTTCCTGCCGATTCCACGAGGTCACCTTAAAGATATTTTCTGGATTGCCCTGATCGGCTCATCGATTCAATACGGCCTGACCTTCACAGGCCTGTCTCAAATTGATGCCTCCCTGGCCGTCATTATCGTCCACCTGGAAGTGCCGTTCAGCGTACTCTTGGCTGCAATCGTACTTCGGGAACGTCCCGGCTATCAGCGATGGTTGGGCATGCTCGTGGCCTTTCTCGGTATCGTGCTGATTGCCGGTCAGCCACAGGTCCGTGGACAAGGACTTCCGATTCTGCTGACTGCAGGCGGGGCAATGACTTGGGCAATTGGACAACTCATGGTCAAACGACTTCACGGTGCGGTCAGCGGATTGACACTTATCGGCTGGATTGGAGTTTTTGCTGGGCCTCAGATGTTAGCCGGCTCTTTTCTGATTGAAACAGGTCAACTCAACGCGCTTAGCGCGGCAACCTGGGTAGGCTGGGGGGCAGTGTTGTACCTTGGTATCGTCATGACCGTGGCAGGTTACGGGATCTGGTTTACGGTGCTTTCCCGGAACCCCATGTCACAGGTCATGCCTGTTTTATTGTTGTTGCCTATATTCACAATCGTGTCCAGTATGTTGTTGCTCGGCGAAAAACCGTCCTGGTTTGTACTTGGCGGCGGGCTGATCGTACTCGCGGGAGTCGCCATAATTGTATTTGCTGACAAATTAAGATTCAGAAGAGTAGAAACGACCCACTAAATAATATGGCAACATCAAGCGCAACCATTCAGACTGGTGAAGTCCATGTGTGGTCTTTGAGATTTTCTGACGCCGAATCCGATATCGCGAACCTGAGTCAACTCCTTTCTGACGACGAACAAGCCCGCGCAGTCCGCTTCATCTCAGACTGCGATAGGATCCGCTTTACCGTTGCCCGCGGTGTACTGCGTCAACTCCTGTCTGCTTATACCGGACACCCCGCCAGATCAATCCAACTGATCTACGGCCGCCATGGCCGACCGGCCCTGACAGCTTCCCAGGCACACGGCATCAACTTTAATTTGTCACATTCGGGAGAACATGCTTTATTCGCACTGTCGCGTGAGGGCGATGTTGGTGTCGATATTGAACGTATTCGACCCTATTCATCGGCTTATCGATTGCGTCTCGCCAAGCGGTTTTTTTCTGAGCTGGAATTCTCTGCGATACAAGGACTGAGTGCGTCCAAGGTAGAACAGGCATTCTTTGCGTGCTGGACCCGCAAGGAGGCTTACATCAAAGTACATGGCCGGGGCCTGTCACTACCACTGTCACAGTTCTCTGTCAGCGTAAACACCATGAGCGCACCCCAACTTCTAGCGACACCTTGGTGCCCCTCCGACCTCAAGCTGACACGGTTGTGGGACCTTGCAGCACCTAGAGGCTACCGCGCCGCTATCGCCCTGAAAACATTTGCTGGTGACCCTGAGTTTCGCCTCTTCAAGTGGTCAGACAAGGTCAGTCCCGGCCTATGAACGGTTGAAATCATCGTCGAAGCGCTCAATATCGTCTTCGCCAAGATAGCTGCCGGTCTGCACTTCAATAACCTCCAGCATCTCACTTCCAGGATTTTCCAGACGATGCACTGTGCCTGCTGGGATAAATATCGATTCCGCCAGTTTCAATGTAAATTCTTGGTCGCCGCAGGTGACCCGTGCTGTACCACTGACCACGACCCAATGCTCGGCCCGGTGCCGGTGCTTCTGTAACGATAATCGAGCTCCGGGCAACATTGTCAAGCGCTTGACCTGAAATCCAGGACCGGTCTCAAGAGCGTCATAACTTCCCCACGGTCGAAAAACCTTACGATGCGTCACATATTGTGGACGATCTTTTTCTTTTAATCTGGCAACAACTTGCTTAACTCGTTCTACTTTTTCACGTGTCGACACCAGCAAGGCATCGGCCGTATCGACAATCACTAGATCATCGACTCCCAGAGTGGACACCAGGCGATGTTCTGCATGGACATAGGTATTTCGAGTGTCCTCTGCCAGCACATCTCCCCGCAACACGTTACCGTGTTCATCTTTAT
>NTKC01000028.1 GCA_002456995.1 Candidatus Thioglobus sp. MED-G25
CCATAGCTCTTTTTTACAGTAACAGTGGAGCCTTCCACGGTAACGACTTCGTTGGTTCCCATGATATCGCTTGCGAGAATCTTTCCGGGCACTACATGGTAGGTCAGTACTGCGACCAGTTGGTCGAGGTTCTCAGGCTTAAGGAGACCTTCTACCGTGCCTGCTGGCAATTTTGAAAAAGCGTCATCATTAGGGGCAAAAACCGTAAAAGGGCCGTCACCTTTAAGGGTATCGACCAGCCCTGCCGCAGTCACCGCCGCGACCAAGGTCTGAAAGACCTCAGCTTTTACCGCGGTGTCAACAATATCCATCTTGTTGCTGCCGGCCGTAGCAGACAAAGCGACGAGCGACATACAAAGTGCAGCAACTACGCCCCGAAGGTTACATATGGTTTTCATGTCTCTTAAAACTCCAAATCTATTTAATGGAGCGACAACTCTACGCAGGGGCTTGTGAAAACGATGTCTTTTTCTGGTGAAGCAAAAGTGAACATTACATTTGGGGTTGGAAAATTTGGGGAGTAAAAAATTAAAGATGGTGGGCGATGATCTGATATGAGTCATCGTATGGGTGAGTAATTCTGGTTGGTGACCAGCACTGTGAGGGGTCACAGTGAGCAGAGTAGCTTATGCTCTGTAAGTCTTGGGTAAAACCCTAAAGGACTATTACTCCCCATTCCCACCATCTTCTAGGGTTCGATGCTACCTATTGTAGTCAGCAACACAGACACTAAACGGCTTTCATTGCATGAGCCATTTTCTGGCTATCATCATATATCCAGAATTCTTTGATTTTCCCATCTACGACTTTATGGTAATGCCCAAAATTAGCGTCCAATCCATCGGCTTTAGCATGAAGCTGAGTAAAAACCTGATCACCCTCAGCAATCATGTTTGTAGGTGTTACGCTGAAATTGTCATATCGAACTGGCACTTTAGCCAATACTCCCATCCACGCATCGATTCCTTCATGAACACCTGAAAATATATGCATGCCATTGATTGTGACTACTACATCAGCATGAAATAGAGTAACAAAGGTCTCCATATCTCCCGTGTTAAAGCATTCGTAGCCTTTTGCGACCACTTCTTTTGGTGTCATTGTTCAGTCCTCAAAAATTATTGTATGTTCTGCTGATTATAGATGTGCTTCATTCCCAACATCCCACTAAAACTGTAAACCTTTCTGCCTTTTCAGCGATGTCTGGGAGTTCCAGCTTCTCTGTTGATTCAGTTAATCAGCAGATATAGGCAAGGCTTGTTATGGTCTATTTACAAGCTGCTTTCCCAATCCGGTAGTTTGCCGTATTCCAATCCGCGAAGAGCAGCATATGGAGTTTAATTTGATTGCCCGCTACTACACACGATAGATCACCTGCATCATCCAACCACTTATCCTGCCAACAAGTATCGTTAATGGCGCAGACCTGTCTACACTCTTTCATTTTGTCGTTTTGAAGCACTGCCTCACCTACAACCCACGGATTGCTTTGAGCCGGATATGATGGGTGTGCGGTCATATCCCAACATGCGCTTAGGCCCTGAGCATGGCACTCTTGTGCGTAAGGATCGCCAGCATTGCATTTAGTATCACCCCAAACACTTCCCTGAAAGACCAATACTCCAAAAAATACAATCAGTATCTTCTTCATCGTTGTTCTCCTTGAAAAGGTAGTTGCCTCATACCGCTATCTTAAACCGCCACATTCCTCCGGTACATAAATCCAGCCACCTTTAACGGTGGCTTTTTTATTTCTATTTCAAATAGTTAAGCCCTAATACCTAATATAGATAGGGGGGTAATGGTTCTGTAAGCCGTACCTCTCCCTTATCCCAGTCATTCCGACTGGAAATCAAACCGGTTTAAGGCACCGTTAAAGCCTATGCCCGTCCGGTGCATCTGCTCTGGATGGATTCTTATGGTCGTTAACAGATATGGAGGTATCGAGATGAATAGACGACTGAGGCCTGTAGGCCTACTCGCTGATCCGGATGAACCAGAACGATGTTAAACATCACCGGTAAGGCTTTTCAGTAGGTATTGTGTCTGGTCAGAAGGGCTTAAAAACCACCAGCAGGACAACAGCAATTAGGACCAATACCGGAAACTCGTTGAACCAGCGATAAAAAACGTGGCTGTGGGTATTGCTATCAGTCCGAAAATCTTTGAGCATGCGCCCGCACCACAGGTGATAGACCACCAGCATGATGACGAGTATCAGCTTGGCCACGAACCAGCCGCTGCCGACACCGATGTCGTAACCGAGCCACAACCACGCCCCGAATAGAATCGTCAGGACGCCGCCCGGTGTTGCAATACCAAAATAAAGTTTGCGTTCCATCGTTTTGAACTGAGCGGATGTTGCCGTGTCTTGTGTCATCGCGTGATAGACGAAAAGGCGTGGCAGGTAAAAAAGTCCTGCGAACCAGGTCACCATGAAGATGATATGAAAAGCTTTCACCCAGAGCATGACAAACACCGTTATGGGCTTGAGAAGTTGCTTAGATTGATCGGCACGAGCGTGTTTTGACGATCGAATGGGGTCGTTGTTGTGTGGGCATCATATCACGCACTCGCCGTCAATCCGTCTCGGGTAAAAACAGTGCGATGACATCATCGAGAAAGCGGTAGCCCAGATCCGTTGCCCTGACTCGGTTGTTGCTGATGTTCAGTAGACCTCGGTTTGCTGCATTTTTTACAGTGTCGAGAATGCACTCCGCGGAGAGTCCCGTACGCTGTGAAAAATCTATCAGCCTGAAACCGTTCTTAAGCCTTAAAGCGTTCAGCAAAAACTCAAAAGCGATTTCCTCGGCACTCGCTAACTTTAAGTTCCTGCCGGACTGATTGGCTTTCACCATTGCCATGTAACGGCGGGGGTGTTTCTCATGCGCGTAACGACCAATCCCATTGGAACTTGTCACCTTGCCATGTGCGCCAGCACCAATCCCCAGATAATCACCGAAGGACCAGTAATTCAAGTTATGTGAGCAATGACCGCCAGGGCGCGCAAACGCCGATACCTCGTACTGTTCATAACCTGCAGAGGCCGCAGTTTCCTCGAATAGATTGCGGATCTGCCAGCAGGTTGTTTCGTCAGGTAGGGTCGGTGGTTGGGCTGCGAACTGTGTGTTCGGTTCGAGCGTCAGCTGGTACAGAGACAGGTGGTTCGGCTCTAAGCTAATCGCGGTGTCGATGTCCTGAGCCGCAAGTTCAATACTCTGTTCCGGCAGGCCATGCATGAGGTCGATGTTCACATGGGCAAAGCCAGCCTGCGCTGCCATGTCTACGGCCTGCAGTGCCTGCAAGCTGTTGTGTATCCTGCCTAAGGCGAGAAGCTGTGTGTCGCTGAAACTCTGCACACCCAGCGAGAGTCGTGTCACACCGGCACTGTGATAATCACTGAAGCGGGTGACATCTGCCGAACCCGGGTTGGCCTCTAGGGTAATCTCCACATTTTCTTGAAGACCGATCTGTTTGTCTGCATGTTCCAGCACCTGAGCGATGACACGGGCTGAAAACAGACTGGGGGTACCGCCACCAAAGAAAACAGACGCCAGCTGTCGGCCCTGCGCATAGTGCGAAATAGCCTTCAGGTCATGGAGCAATACGTGGCAGTAATCTTCTTCGGGCAGGGCCTCGCGCAAAGCGTGTGAATTGAAATCACAGTATGGGCACTTGGTTTCACACCAAGGGAAATGTACATATAGTGACAGTGGTGGCAACACCAGCGTTTTATCCGGGGCGCCCACAAGGACTCAATCTTGTGGAACACGCAGCTGGTTCAGCTGGCGGCGTTCACGCTTGCTGGGACGGCCCTTCGCCGGACGCGAGCTGGAGCGCTGGAGTTTTAGCTGTGTTCTGAGGGTATCTCTGGCCTCGATGCTCTGTTCACTCTCTTCATATAGGGCGATAGCAATATCCGCACCCACACGCGTTTCGCTCAGAGCAGTGACCTGGATGGCATATCGAAAAGCAGCCTTTCGGATTCGGACCTGATCACCGATGTGAACAGACTTGGCGGGTTTAGTGCGTTTGTTGTTCAGCAGCACACGACCCGAACGAACAGCGTCTGCCGCCATCTGCCGTGTCTTAAAAAAACGGGCAGACCACAGCCACCGGTCGAGTCGGACCCCATCGGTGTTGTCCATACATTAGAGTCCTGTCGCTAGAGCTTGATCGAGGTGCTTCAAACCAGGCTCAAGGTGAAGCAGTGCTAGAATCTACCGTGATGTCTCTGCCCACGAACTCATGATTCGATCGTCGTTAGTACTGCTATCTTTGATCGGTCTGATCATAGCAGGACCCAAGAGCCAGGCGCTCGATAATTTTGAAATCGAAGCAGGCGGTTTCTGGTCACTGGTCGATAGGGTAGACCTGTTGGACCCGCGCATCGAAACGAATGTGCTCGGTGCTTATGGCGCCCTGTGGTGGAATCAAACGTGGGGTTTGCGTGGTGCGTTGCATCGTGTCCCAGCAGATCACGTAGATAAGGCACCGAATGATCAGCTCCAAGTGGATTTTCAGCACAGGTTGCAGTCGCCAGTAAGTAATTCATATCTGTCGGCAGGCCTGGGTTGGGAGAAAAATCGTTTCGGTTCACAAGGCAGCCTGTCGGGATTGCGCCTGTCAGCCGGTGGCAGGGCACATCTGGCCGGTGTCGTATCAGTGTACGGCAATGCCGGCTGGTCTCCGAATCTGAAGCATCTGGGCACGCGCCAGGATGTATCGACGATTTCAGTCGAAACCGGTCTTGTGATAGAGCCAATGCCATTTATTTCGTTACGTGCAGCCTACCGTTATCACCTGACGGACTACACTGATTCAGTGACAGGCCATGATCGACGTGAAGTGACCGACGGGTTTCGTTTCGGGGGTGGTATTCACTGGTGATTTCCACGCAGACAATCACCCAACAGCTGGCACAACACCAGCCAGTATTGTCTAACACGGGCGATAGCCATGCGGCTGTTGCATTGATATTAGATAGTGCGGCTCCCACGGGCGATCCGGAAATTGTTTTCATCGAACGTGCCCGAGTTCTGAGTGATCCGTGGTCGGGGCACATTGCATTTCCCGGCGGCCGATGCGAACCGGACGATCAGCTGCCGCAGGATACAGCTGTACGGGAAACTGAAGAAGAAATTGGCATTGATCTATCTGCAGCCCGGCTTCTTGGCCGACTCGACGATCTGACGGGCCGTCGTTCACATCACCTGGTGGTGTCCTGTTTTGTCTTTATGATGAGTAGTGTTGGACCGTTCCGACAGAATCACGAAGTAGCTGATGTCTTCACCCTGCCGATATCTCGGCTGCTAGAAACAAAACGCCAGACCGAGGTGCAATACGAAGCTTGGCAGGGGCAAGTGTTCCCCGGTATTCGTCTGAGTAACCATGAGGAGCCGATCGTCTGGGGATTGACCTATCGGTTCTTGGAGAACTTTTTTGCGATACTTGGCCATCAGTTGCCGCCATCTTAAGCTGATCAGAACAATAGTTAAGTATTGATAGGCCCCCAAAGAACCGGCTACTACCAGCCGCTGGGCTGTTAACATCAGTTGTTATGAACGCGTTACCGAGTAAGATAAACCTATGAATAGAGCAAACCGAAGAGCAGCAGACCAGATGCGGCCAGTCTGTTTCGACCGCGGCTTCACACGACATGCAGAGGGCTCTGTGCTGATTGCATTTGGTGATACACGGGTGTTGTGTACCGCTAGCGTGGACAGCACCGTACCGCCGTTTTTACGCGGTCGCGGCCGTGGTTGGGTGACAGCAGAATATGGGATGCTGCCCCGCTCGACTCACACTCGGATGCAGCGAGAAGCGACTCGTGGTCGACAGGGCGGCCGGACCCTTGAAATACAGCGACTGATCGGTCGAGCTCTGCGCCAGGCAGTGGACCTCGATGCGTTGGGTGAACGAACCATTACCATCGACTGCGATGTGTTGCAGGCTGACGGGGGCACACGTACCGCGTCGATTACGGGCGGCTGGGTGGCACTGGCAGATGCCCTCGACAGATTGGTAAGCGCTGGTGCCCTGTCTGAGACGCCGCTGATTGCCCAAGTGGCTGCAGTGTCTACAGGTATCGTTGATGGGCAGGTGTTGCTGGACCTTGATTACAGTGAGGACAGTCGAGCAGACACTGATATGAATGTTGTAATGGATAACGAAGGTCGCTTTATTGAGGTCCAGGGTACCGCCGAGGCAGCTCCCTTCACGGAAGACGAACTCCGGCAACTGACTGCAGTTGCGGCTAATGGAATCAGCCAACTTACCGACCTGCAGAATACAGCACGACAATCAGAATAGATGTGAACATGGAGATCGTGCTGGCATCGAACAATCGCGGCAAGCTCGTAGAGCTTCGTGCCCTATTGGCCGGAACGACTATCGATTGTATTCCTCAAAGTGATCGTGGTGTGCCCGAGGTGGCGGAGACCGGACTCTCGTTTGTTGAGAATGCGATCATAAAGGCGCGCCATGCCAGCCACTTTACTGGCTTACCGGCGATCGCCGATGATTCCGGGATCGAGGTCGACGAACTGAATGGTGCGCCGGGCATTCGTTCTGCCCGCTATGCCGGTGACAACGCCTCTGATGCTGACAATACTGCCAAACTTCTGCTCGGACTTTCCACTACCGAGACCGACAACCGACAGGCCCGCTATCGTTGCGAGGTTGTGTTCGTGCGCCATGAATTGGATGCCTCGCCTTTGATCTGCAGCGGAACCTGGGAGGGTCGGATCGCTCAGACGCCACGTGGTGAAAATGGTTTTGGCTATGACCCGGTATTTTTGGTGGGTAACGGACAGAAATCGGTGGCGGAACTTTCTGCCGAAGAAAAAAACCGCATCAGCCACCGGGGCCAGGCGCTGGCCCAGTTGGTAGTGCAGCTGAAAGATCTGGGGTTAGGTTCTTGAGCCTGGGTGCTATGCGATTTGTAAGGAAGAAAATATGAAGACGCTGGTACTGGTTCGCCACGGGCAGAGTACTTGGAACCTGGACAATCGCTTCACAGGGTGGGTTGATGTAGATCTCTCCGAACGCGGTATCGAAGAAGCCAGGGCAGCCGGCAATACGTTGCGTGATGCTGGTTTTCGTTTCGACATCGCGATGACGTCGTATCTGAAACGCTCCATCCGAACACTGTGGTTTATTCAAGAGATGCTAGATCAGATGTATCTGCCCATCCGGCCAGATTGGCGACTCAACGAACGCCACTACGGCGCACTGCAGGGACTCAACAAGAAAGAAACTGCCGAGCAACACGGTGACGAACAGGTACTTGCCTGGAGACGGGGCTATGCGGTACGTCCGCCGGCACTGGCGGCAGATGATACTAGCCGCCCGGACGCTGATCCACGCTATGCTGGCATCAACGGTTTACCCGATACAGAATCTCTGGCAGATACGCTGCTGCGGGTCACCGAATGGTGGGACGAGACACTGGTCCCGTTGTTAAAGAGCGACAGCCGACTGCTGATCGTTGCGCATGGCAACAGTCTGCGCGCGATGGTGAAATTTCTCGATCAGATGAGTGAAAACGAAATATTGGAATTCAACATCCCGACTGGGATTCCAATGGTCTACGAGTTCGAAGACAACCTGAGTGTGATTCGTCGCTACTATCTCGCCGACGACGACAAACTGCAATCGGCCGTTGACGAAGTACGCAATCAAGCCTCAACGAAGGAGGGCTAAAGCGATGATCGCCAGCGGCCGGGTCAGTATTTACCGGGGCCGACTGATTGAGCTCGGGCTGGAAACAGCGGTGCTTCCCAATGGCGCTACAATCGAGCTGGAAATCGTCCGACATCCCGGTGGTGCAGTCGTTCTGGCGCTGGATGAGGCAGACAGAGTCTGTCTGCTGCGGCAGTATCGTCACGTCGCCGGAGACTGGATCTGGGAATTGCCAGCGGGTGTGATCGAGGTAGGTGAAGACCCGCTTGAAACCGCCCAGCGGGAGTTACGCGAGGAAGCGGGGCTGGTTGCGACACAGTGGCGCGAACTAGGAACAATGTTGCCTTCACCAGGTTTTTGCAGTGAAGAACTTTTTCTTTATCAGGCAGGCGACCTCTCTCATGTTGGTGCTGATACTCAACCGGATGAGCAGATCGAGGTCCACTGGCATACGCTGGAACAGGTGAAGGCGATGGCGGTTGACGGCCGGATTCGTGATGCCAAGACGCTGGTGGCGTTATACCGACTTGGCTGAACCCGGCGGTTAGTTACAACTCGGTACCGAGGCCGTGCCTAGGTCGGGAAATAGTCAGGCTCCTGGCCGCTTTTCCATTTGATGTTGCAACCTAGACTGGGAACTTGTTCAGTTGTCACGGGTTGGCCATTCAGGACCGCATCGACTGCACCTTGTAGTGCGCTGCCGTCCACGGTTATATCGTTGTTGGGCCGGCTGGCATCAAACTGACCCCGATAGACCAGTTCCCGCTGGCTGTCATATAAAAATAAATCGGGCGTACAGGCCGCACGATAGGCTTTTGCCGTGTCCTGGGTTTCGTCGTACAGGTATGGGTAACTGAAGTTGTGTGCCAGAGCTTCAGCGGCCATTTTTTGCGGTCCGTCGCCAGGGTGGGTACTGATATCGTTAGCTGAGATCGCAACGATGCCCAGCCCTCGATCGGCGTAGCTGCGCGTAAAATCACTGAAGCAATCGCGGATGTGGATCACGTAGGGACAATGGTTGCAGACAAAGGCAACCAGCAGCGCCGGCATGGCAGCAAAGTCGCCGAGGGAAACTACCTCGGGTCCGGCGTTGGGATTGGTGTTGGGCAGCTGGAAATCAGGTGCGGGCGATCCCAGTTCTTCCATGATCGATGAAAAGGCCACGAGTAGTTCCTCATAAAATCAGCTTATAAATCAGACACATTTTAGCATGCTCCTTTGATATGACGACCGGGGTACCGATCTTATCAGCGTGAAAATGGCTACAATATCCGATCTCAGGTAAGGGAGCGAAAAAACGGTGGCTCAAGGACAAAAACTGACCCATCTCAATGAGCGCGGTGAAGCGAACATGGTCGACGTCGGTAGCAAAGAAATTACCGAGCGGCGCGCCGTTGCGGCTGGAGAAATTTCGATGCAGGCTTCGACCCTGGCACAGGTAGTCGACGGGACCAATGCCAAGGGTGATGTGCTGGCGGTAGCCCGGGTCGCAGGAATTATGGCGGCCAAACGGACGTCGGAACTGGTACCGTTGTGTCACCCGCTCAGCCTGACCCGGGTGGAAGTGTCCTTTGAACCCGACCCGAAGAACAGCGCGATTGTTTGCTGTGTTGTCGCTGAGACCCGGGAGCGCACGGGTGTTGAAATGGAGGCTTTGACTGCAGTCCAGGTGGGTTTGTTGACCATCTATGACATGTGCAAAGCAGTGGATCGTGAAATGATAATCGGTGCTGTGAGGTTGCTTGAGAAGTCTGGTGGCCGCTCAGGAAACTGGAAACGCGACAGTGAACAAACAGACTGAAGTAATCGTGCAACCCAGTTGTGAGGATGAATACGATCCAGCGTTGCTGCCAGTTGATGTTGCCCTGGCCCGAATCGCTGAAGCGATCACGCCAATTAGTGACATCGAGTGGGTACCGGTTCGAGGTGCTCTGAGCCGGATCTTGGCTGAAGATGTAATCTCGCCAGTTGATGTGCCCAACCACACCAATTCTGCGATGGATGGGTATGCTCTGGCTGCATCTGATCTTTTAGCTGCAGATCTTAAGGTTATCGGTACGGCCTGGGCAGGCAGTGCATACGCAGGACCGGTTGGCTCCGGTGAATGCGTACGCATTATGACCGGCGCGGTGATTCCGGATAGGTGCGACACCGTAGTGATGCAGGAACAAGCTGAGCGCATTGACGATCGTATCCGATTGGCGGCGGGACAGAAACCAGGCCAGCACGTGCGGCGGGCCGGTGAAGATCTCGCTGCCGGCGAGATCGCCCTGGTGCGCGGGCGCTGTTTGCTGCCCTCGGACTTGGGAATGGTCGCATCGTTGGGGATCGGGGAACTGGCGGTATTGCGTAAACCCAGGATAGCTTTTTTCTCCAACGGTGACGAGCTGCGGTCAATTGGTGAAACTCTGGCACTGGGCGATGTTTATGATTCAAACCGTTACACCCTGCATGGGATGCTCACGCGCCTGGGAGTCGAATTTATAGACTTGGGCGTAATTCCGGATGACCGAGATCGCATACGCGAGACCTTTCTCCGAGCTGCAGCAATTGCCGATGTGGTGATCACTTCAGCAGGAGCCTCGGTGGGTGACGCCGACTATGTCAAAGAGGTGCTTGATGAAATCGGTGAGGTGAATTTTTGGAAACTAGCGATGAAGCCGGGTCGGCCATTATCGTTTGGGAAAATCGATCATGCCCATTTCTTCGGCCTCCCGGGCAACCCGGTTTCAGTTATGGTTACTTTCTACCAGTTTGTATTACCGGCGCTGCGGCAGTTGATGGGTGAGGAGAATTGGGTGCCTTTGCGGTTGCCAGCGAGGACGCTTAACCAACTGAAGAAAAGGCCCGGTCGAACTGAGTATCAGCGCGGTTACCTGGTACAGAATGAGAGCGGTGATCTCACGGTGCACAGTACCGGAGACCAGGGTTCAGGCATCCTGAGTTCGATGAGTCAGGCCAACTGCTTTATTGTGCTGGACATTGACAGCGACGGCGCACAAGTCGATGACATGGTGACAGTGGAACCCTTTGCTGGCTTGGTCTGATTATCAACGATCGGATATTCGTTGATGCGTGAGGATATCGAGCGCTGGGAAGCAAAGTACCAGGCGGCTGACCCAGACCCGGAGCTCAGGACTGATCCCCTGTTAAGCAGTCACTTGGCAGACCTGCACTCAGTGGGGTCAGCACTCGACCTGGCCAGTGGGTCCTGCCACAGCGCGGTATTTCTAGCGCAACAAGGATACGATGTCCTGGCGGTTGACTGTAGTGCCACCGGTCTTGCGATTGGCCGGCGACTGGCACAGCGTGAACAGACCACAATTAGAACACTGACAGCAGATCTCGATGAGATTACGCTGGACAAGGAAGCCTATGATCTTGTGGTTTGTTTGCGATACTTGAACCGAGCACTTTTTTCCAACATGAAAACTGTACTCAAACCTGGTGGCCTACTGTTCTTCAAAACGTTTAACGTGCATCATCTGGTGTCATCCCCGAAATTCAATCCGGCATATGTACTCCAACCGGGGGAGTTATCTCAGTCATTCAAGGGTATGGTGATGATTGATCTGAACGACGGTGAGGATCCTAAAATTACTCAGTCCTGGATAGTTGCCCGGTGTTGGCAATAGTTATCGGCTGCGGTTGAACGAAGAATCCAGAATCCGACCCCGGAGACTGCGTTCTATGCGATCATAGCAATTGCGTGCAGATCGACGAAGTCGACTTGCAGTCAGATGATGTAATCTTTTGCTAGACCATCTAAAGGTTAGACCTGATTCGTAACAATCCATATATAACCAGGTCGGTTGAGGCCACCTGGAACGTTGATAGTGTTCTTATTGCCTAGGGGAAACGAATGAATCGCGGGAAATTGATCATCGCTAATCTAATACGCTGGCTAACCCTGACAACCGGGGTTATTTGTTTGAGCGGCTGTTCAGGAAATTGGGGTTGGTATGTCATTTCACCAGCGACAGATCAAGGAATCATCAACATCAAGTTTCTGCTCGGCGGCCTTAAATTCACCATTTTACTGTCGGTAACTGCGATCGTAGTGGCGATAGTGCTTGGGTTGTTGATTGCTCTGCCGGGGATCTCGAAGAATCGACTCGCTAAAGGCATCAATTGGACTTATGTGGAACTAATTAGGTCCGTACCTCTCCTAGTCATGATTCTTTGGGTCTACTACGGCTTACCGCAGGTAGCCGGAATCACCATAAGTGCTTTTACGGCAGGTGTTTTGGCGCTCGCGATCTCAGATTCTGCTTTTCAAGCCGAAATATTTCGTGCAGGTATCCAATCTATTGGCCGGGGACAGATTGAAGCCGCGAATGCACTGGGACTGACCTATTTTCAGCGTATGCGATTCATCGTGTTGCCGCAGGCTATCCGGCGCATACTCCCACCACTGGGTAATCAGCTGATTTACATGCTGAAAATGTCCTCGCTTATTTCCGTTATCGGGATGCAGGAACTCACTCGTAGGGCAAATGAATTGGTGGTTACGGAGTACCGCCCATTGGAAATCTATACCTTTTTACTTCTGGAATACCTCGTATTGATTCTGATAGTGTCTTCGGGAGTGCGTTGGCTAGAGCGCCATCTGGCAATTGAGGACAACTAAATTATTTTTAACCAGGACTAGAGATCCATGATGTGAACTCGCCTTTTAAGGCACTCGCTGCCGCGGCAATCAGAGCCTCGCCGTGTTCAATAGTGGCGAGTTCCGAATGTGAACCCACCCGGCCGTCCGGAAAATCGAGTGCATGCTCACTCGCAGGACCATGAAAATCGCCAGCATGATCCCGGATGAACTCTTTACTGAGTAGTGTGGGCGGCTGATGGTTCGATGAATCAACTACGCGTACGCTGGCTTGGGTGATTGCAACCTCGGAGGGTGTACCGTGCATGCCCTCCCACTCGCCGTAGAGTTCGTTGCGTAGCGCGTTTACGGTAGGATAATCCCACCAGCTTCGCAGCTTGACCTTTGGTGCTCGGTCATCGAGATCAAGATAAAGATCGTGCACTGCACTGCGCATGGGGGCCAGATTGGCACCATGGCCGTTCAAAACGTAGATGAACTTGAAACCTTGTTTATGTAGTGATCGAAGAATGTCCTCAAACAGTTGAGCAAATGCTCGCGCTGTCACCGAAACCGTACCCGCAAAGTTCATATTGAATTGAGCGGGTGTGTAACAAAGTGTCGGCGCAATCAGCATAGTGGATTGTGTGGCGGCCCGTTCAGAAATGGTGGTAACGCAAAGCGCGTCCGTGCCGATCAGGCCAATTGGGCCGTGTTGTTCCAGGGAGCCGGTTGGCAGTACGATGCCCGAACACTCTTCGAGATAATCGGCAACTTCTCGACTGGTTGCGGTTTCAAGTTTCAAGTTATCTTGCTCTTTTGTTTAGAGTCAATCCAGGCCGCTACTGCAGCCCGGTTGTCATCAACCACCTGTTTAATAGTTTGGTCTTCATACAAAGCAGACTGCCATACCTGAAGTTTAGTTGGAAGTTCGATTGGTTTTCCCAGTGCTGCGGACACGTCCTGGGCCATGAACAGTGTTGTCGGATAGGCGCAGTCGGTAAGACACAACTGTTCTGCCCACAGATAGGGTGCTGGGTTCACCAAGTTGGCCAGCCGTGAGAAGCAGTCTGTTAGAACTGACACCGCAGCGTGTGCTCGATTGGCATCCGTGTCACCGATAAATCCAAACAAAGCTCTTAGCGCGGGCTCAAGACGGGTATCATGATACCGGGCAACTGACCGGTGGTAGGCGCGCTGCTGAGGGTCTGACGCACGTAAGGCTGGCAATGGGTAGCAGTCCTCTAGATACTCGGCGATAGCATCGGAATCATGGAGTACGAATGATCCATCTTGGATTGCGGGTACCGAGCCTGCGGCAATCAGCTTGTGGTAGGCATTCGAATGATAACTGCCGCCAAGGGGTAGCTGTTCGACAAAATCAATAGTCTTCAACTTGAGGATGATCCGCACTTTCGCACAATAAGTGCTTAAGGGATGCGCGTAAAAAATCAAGGACATATTGAATTTTCTGTCGGTGGCTGGTCAGAATTAAAAAAGCCCGCGTAGCGGGCTCTTTTATATATTTTCAAACGAAGCGATGAAGTCCTATAGACCCCACTTAGCGCTCAGTTTGTCGAAAAGCCCGCGGGCCTTTTGAAGGCTTATCCAGTGGTCAACATAGTTGATCCAGACTTGGTCGGCCTGTGGTAAAAGAATCGCGAGCGGCGTACGAGCTTTTGCATTACCTACGGGCACGATCATCATTTGGGGATACTTGGCAATAAGTTTATAGGCTGCAATGTTTGATGTTATATGTACGTCAGCACGGCCTGCTAATACTTCTGAAAAGTCATTTGCGGGCGCTTCAACGATTGAATGATTGGCTTTGGGGAAGAACGACTTTACATATTGCTCTTGGGTAGTACCGAGGATTGCGGCTACAGTGACACCTTCCTGGTTGATATCTTCCCAACCGTTAAACCGGTCAGCGTTCTTTTTAAGTATCAGCGGTAACTGACCAACATCAACATAAGACATCGAGTAACCCGCAACTTTTGCGCGCTTGGGATTTACGGAAGCTGACCCGGTCATGTGGTACTTACCCGATGTGACGCCGGCAACTAGTGTTTTCCATTCGGTTGGAACGTACTCAATTTTGACGCCAAGATCTGCTGCCAATGCGGTGCTGACATCAATATCAAAACCCTTATACGAATTGGTAGCAGGGTCGCGCATCGTCATGGGGTCCCAATCCCCCGTGGTACCAACTTTGAGAACGCCTTCTTTGAGTATAGTGTGGAGCAGTGAGTCTTGAGCCTGCGCTGTTTGCATTGCAGCCACGCCGATCAGGCAGGCCAGGACCCAAACATATCGTTTAAATAATTTCATTGTTGTCTCCTTGGGTGAGTCTACAGAGGTACTTCTAATTCGTACTTTATCATGAGGTGGGGGGTTGGAACTGTTTGCAGCGCTCTTCTACGGCCCGTGTTCGGTTTTCGTGGCTCAGATCGCTGGTTTCGAGTAACGCGGCCGCAATTGCCTGACCAAATGTTTGACGTTGTAATGCATCTAACGCCATTGGATAGACAGTATCCTGGGTGTAGGTTGATACCCGCCCTTTATATCCCTGAGGGGGTTGAGGGGGATCATTGCCCTGCGCGACGTTACGGACATGCTCCCTTAAGAGTTGTCTTAAACGGGCAACGCCACTATCGGAGCTTGCCAGGTTCTCATTGGCGTGGATCGCAATCGGGCGTTGCGACACCTGCGCTTCAAAGTCACCCGGTTGTTGCTGGCGTTCATGATAAGAGCGCTCATCTTCGGTTTGACCGATAAAGTCGATGCTTTCTTTACCGACCAGAGACCGGTCACCCTGATTCCGTGGATCTGTCTCGGAGCTGAAATAACGCCAGCCAATGGTGCGGGTTGCAAAGTTGTCCATCGGCACCATCCAGCGCAGTAGGGCGGTACGCTGAAAGTATTTTTCGGTTTCAGCTTCTTCCCAGATCGCCCCGGTCTGGTTAGCGTTAGGCAGGATTGACTCGACCGTTCGTACCCAGGTGCATTCTGCGACCTGTCGAGTCTGAATGTTAATCATCCCAGTGGGAGTCTTCTCATATTCAATAATCTGGTCTACACCCGAGGCCACACCGAACTGGATACCGCTGGAACGGGTATGCAGATGGAGTACATGAATCGGGTCTTGGGTGTTTTCATAGACTTGCAGCCAGTTACACGGTGTCGTCAGGGAAAATGGGATCTTTTCCACACCAGGGAGATGTTGTGTATCGTATTCGGGGAAATCAGGTCGCTTGTCCGGTGGGCCCATGTAGGTGAACAAGATGCCGTCTTTTTCCGTGACCGGATAGGCACCTTGGACTACTTTTCTGCAGATCGGGCTGTCCAGTCGCTCGGAACCGGCTCGGATCAGCGTGCCGTCAATGTTGTAGTGCCAACCGTGATAGCAGCAAATGATGCCGCGCTCCGCAATAATGCCGTACTCCAATGATGCGCCTCGATGGGCGCAATGTTTGTGCAGCAGTCCGACGCTGTTGGATTTATCTCGGAACAGGACCAGTTCTTCACCCAGAATTTTGACCACCAGTGGCAGGTCGCCCAACTCGCTGGACATTGCAACCGGGTGCCAGAATCGTCGCAGGTACTCCCCACTGGGTGTACCGTGATCGACGTGGGTCAGTTCCTCGTCTTCACGTGCTTGAGATTGATGGGCATAGCCCTGGAAGCCGGCAGGTTGTTCAGTTGGTTGGTTCATGGCGGATGTTGCGTCGATCATCATCTCGATAGAATGTTTAACGCGCAGCTATTGACCGAGGCACGAGTAAATAGCATGGGTTGTTTGCTGGGTTTACAGATAAGCCTAATTTGCTGACAGATTAAAGGACCGTCTCGATTCGGTCAAGAACCGGGTGTGTTGCGATGGACCCAGCGGTCACCGCTCTGATCGTCGAGCGTTTCTTTCTTCCAAAAGGGGGCTGTGGATTTCAGCGCTTCCATGATTTCCCGACAGGCGTCAAAAGATGCTTTGCGATGCGCTGACCACACTGCAACCAGAACGATGTCTTCTCCTGGGTTGACTGAACCAACGCGATGAACGACGAGTGCTTCCATCAGGTTGTTGGTTTCACACGAAGCGTCGACCAGGGATTCAAGCTGCTTCTCGGTCATTCCGGGGTAATGTTCAAGATACATTGAACGTACCCGGTCGCCATCGTTGTAATCACGCATGGTTCCCACGAACACTGCACAAGCACCGTATTGACCAGGTGACAGCATACGATCACGAAAACCTGTGATCTCGGCCCACGGGTCAAAACACTGATCGCGTAGCTCGATGTGCATGAACTTATCTCTTAGCCACCAGTCACGGGTGGAAAAAATGCCACCTCATCACCGTCTGTGACAGTGTGGTCTAGGCTAGCGTAATTGCGGTTGAGTGCAACGAGCATTTCCTCATCGACTGGCTGATGGCTGACCGCCAGCCAGACGTCTCGGACATCGTTGACTGAGTCAGCTTCAATTTCGGTCCGCGCAACACCAATGCGTTCACGCAGGCTGGCAAAAAACCGAACATTAATCGTCATGCTATAGCGATACCCTCTGCATATGGTGTTCAGGAAAGGCAAACTATAATAGGCTGTCAACGACAAGGCCACAACAGGTATCGGGAGCAATGACGGCGATCCAACGTGAATTCATACCGGCAAACATTGCTGTATTGACAGTCTCGGATTCAAGGACTGAAGCTGACGATAAGTCCGGCAAGCTTTTAGTGTCGCGTCTTAATGACGCGGGTCATCAATTGTTCGAGAAGACTATTGTCAAGGACGACATCTTTGCGGTGCGGGCAGTGATCTCAAACTGGATTGCCGAACCTGACGCTCAGGTTGTCATCACTACAGGCGGTACTGGTGTAACCGGATTTGATGGTACCCCGGAAGCCGTGCGTCCACTGCTCGAAAAAACGCTGGACGGGTTCGGCGAAGTCTTTCGAATGATCTCCTACGAGGAGATCGGTACATCAACGCTACAGTCCAGGGCCATAGCCGGGGTCGCTAATGGCACCTATGTTTTCTGTTTGCCCGGGTCTTCCGGCGCCTGTGCTACGGCGTGGGACAAGCTTTTGGTACACCAGCTGGATTACCGAACCCGACCGTGTAATTTGGTTGAACTGATGCCTAGATTGCTGGAACACCGACAGGCTTGACCATTTCGTTTCCTTGGCACGAGTACCTAACATACTGTAATACCGATTCTATTTCCACTGTGTCGTGATGATGTAGGCGCGTCTTTGAATTTCATTTGATGGTGATGTCGTAGCTTGCGTTGCATTCGTTTGTACTTACCCGTATCCCTGTAAAGACTCCATTTGGCTGAATGGCTGAATGCAATTGCGGGTTTAGCCAAGCTGAGTGTAGCTTGATATAACAGCGTCAACAGGGCGGACACCCATAAGCTCTGACTACTTGACCCCCTACCCGCCCCCATAGTTATTTTCTTGCGTTCTATTATGTTGTACGGACTCACCATCTTGGTGTTCTAAGCATTTGTCCATAGACTTCTGCTTGAGGAGATGACTAAATCTTCACACGCACTATCGTAGATTTGCGCCTGACCACTCTTCCTCCTAACTGGTGGTCAGAGGTCTCGCTCATGCATCTCTCCGAGCTATTGGATGCAGGGCGGGGCCTTTTTTATGGTTAGTCATATACAACAGTAACGTTTGATTAACCAACATTGACCTTTCATAAAATTTGGGGGAGTAAAAAATTAAAGATGGTGGGCGATGATCTGATATGAGTCATCGTATGGGTGAGTAATTCTGGTTGGTGACCAGCACTGTTGCGTGAACAGTGAGGAGAGTGCTAATACTCTGTAAGTCTTGCGCTATGCGTGTAAAGGACTATTACTCCCCATTCCCACCATCCTATTCCCAACACCCCACTAAAACTGTAAACCTTTCTGCCTTAATTATCGCCCCCAGATTATTTGAGTTTCTTAATCTTTATCTTCGCTAATGGTGCAAATTTCCCATTTGGATACTCATCCAAATAAGCTTGTAACAA
>NTKC01000029.1 GCA_002456995.1 Candidatus Thioglobus sp. MED-G25
CTGGCCGTATTGAGCGTGGTTTAGTGAAGGTTGGGGATAATGTAGAGATTGTGGGTATTAACGACACTGAGAAGACGGTATGTACGGGTGTTGAGATGTTTCGCAAGTTGCTTGATGAAGGTCAGGCAGGTGACAATGTAGGGGTATTGTTGCGAGGTACTAAGCGGGAAGAGGTTGAACGAGGTCAGGTTTTATCGGAACCTGGTTCGATTGATCCGCACACGCATTTTGAAGCTGAGGTTTATATTTTATCGAAGGAGGAAGGTGGTCGTCACACGCCGTTTTTCCAGGGATATCGGCCGCAGTTCTATTTTCGTACGACGGACGTGACGGGACAGTGTGAGTTGCCTTCTGAGGTGGAGATGGTGATGCCCGGTGACAATGTGAATTTGAAGGCGCAGTTGATTGTGCCTATAGCGATGGAAGAGGGATTACGTTTCGCTATTCGGGAAGGTGGCCGTACTGTGGGTGCTGGCGTCGTCACTAAGATCATCGGGTAGCAGGGAAAGATAAAACAGGGCTACTCGCCAAGCGGGACACGAACTATTTTAGGCCAGTAGCTCAATTGGCAGAGCGGCGGTCTCCAAAACCGCAGGTTGGGGGTTCGATTCCCTCCTGGCCTGCCAGATTCTCGAGGCAGATAAGGATTGGTCGATAACTTAAAGTTGATCGCGGCCGCGGCCGTCATCATCGCCGGCATCGCGGTGTTTTATACGTTCGACGATATGTCTGCGCTCTTGCGTGCGCTGATTGTTGTCGTGAGTGTGGTTGTTGCGGCTGGGGTTGCGCTGACGTCGACGCCGGGCAAGGACGCCTGGCAGTTTACGATTGGAACGCGTGCCGAAATCCGTAAGGTGATCTGGCCGAGTCGTCGGGAGACGATGCAATCGACGCTGGTGGTTATATTGATGGTGCTGGTTGTCGGTATCTATTTGTGGCTGCTGGATGCACTGTCTTTTTGGGCGATCTATGATCTGATTTTGGGGTTAGGCAGTTAAAATGACAGTTGAAATTAACGAAGACATGCGGTGGTACGTCATTCAGGCTTTTTCCGGATATGAAAAGCACGTGCAGAAATCGCTGAAGGAACATATTGCTCGGGCTGGTATGGAGGCACAATTTGGTGAGGTAGAAGTACCCACCGAACAGGTTGTTGAGTTGCGAAATGGCCAGAAAAGGACCAGCGAGCGAAAGTTCTTCCCTGGCTATGTCCTAATTCACATGAATATGAATGATGAAACCTGGCATCTGGTGAAATCGGTACCCCGGGTATCAGGGTTCATTGGCGGCAGTGGTTCAAAGCCCGTGCCCATATCTGATCGTGAAGCTGAGGCGATCCTGCAACAGGTTCAGGAGGGGGCAGAACATCCACGACCCAAATATACCTTTGCACCAGGCGAGGTGGTCCGCGTGATTGATGGACCATTTAAGGAATTTAGCGGAACTGTAGAAGACGTAAATTTTGAAAAGAGCAAAGTCAAGGTTTCTGTATCAATTTTTGGTCGGTCAACGCCGGTCGAGTTAAATTTTAGCCAGGTCGAGAAAGGCTGAAACTACCAGCGCGTGGAAAGCGCTGGTCAATATTAAAGGGGAGCCGAAAGGCGTCTGGACCCGAGGGAGTAACGCGATGGCAAAGAAGGTACACACGTATATAAAGCTGCATGTCCCGGCTGCTGGTGCTAAACCCAGTCCACCTGTTGGGCCTGCATTGGGTCAGCACGGCCTGAACATCATGGAATTCTGTAAGGCATTTAACGCTGATACGCAGGACGTTGAACCAGGACTACCGATTCCAGTTCTGATTACGGTATACAGCGATAAAAGCTTTTCGTACATCAAGAAAACACCGCCTGCATCGGTGCTTTTAAAGCGCGCAGCCGGTGTTGAGAAGGGCAGCGGTGAACCTCATCGGGAAAAGGTTGGCAAGGTCGGACGCAGTCAGCTGGAGGAAATAGCAAAAGCGAAGATGCCCGATCTCAGTGCCTACGATATTGATCAGGCTGTTCGAATTATTGCCGGTAGTGCCCGAAGCATGGGTATCGAAACCGAGGGGGTTTGATATGTCAAAAAGGGGGAAGCGTTACCAGAAAGCGACAGAATCGCTGGATCCGCAGACATTCTACAGTCTGGATGATGCGTTGTTGAAGATCAAAGAGAGCGCATCAGCAAAGTTTGACGAAACAATAGACGTTGCTATTAATTTGGGTGTAAACGCCAAACAATCTGACCAGAGTGTTCGTGGTGCGACAGTATTACCACGAGGCACTGGAAAAACCGTAAAGGTCGCGGTTTTTGCCGAGGGGGCTGATGCCGAAGCGGCTCAGGCCGCAGGCGCGGACATCGTCGGCCTGGATGACCTGGCTGAAACAATACAGGGTGGTGAGATTAAATTCGATGTCTGTATCGCGACGCCTGCCACCATGCGTGTGGTCGGAAAATTAGGCCAGGTGTTGGGGCCACGCGGCCTGATGCCCAATCCTAAAGTGGGTACGGTGACCCAAGACGTTGCCAAAGCCGTCGAAAATGCGAAGGCGGGTCAGGTTCAGTTTCGAATAGATAAGGCGGGCGTTGTGCACTGCCCAATAGGTAAAGCGTCCTTTGAACAGGACTATCTTAAGGAAAACCTTATGGCATTGGTGGGTGCGCTGAACAAAGCAAAGCCCTCTGGCGCCAAAGGCCAGTATTTCAAACGTGTCACTCTGTCGACCACGATGGGTCCGGGTGTAAAAGTCGACCGAACTGCTTTTGCTGGGTGAGGTCGCGTGGTTTGAGGGGCTTGGCCTGGGCAGTATTCCAGGCGAAGTTCGTCGAAGACCGTAGGCGCTGTGACCGGCTTTCGCCGGACAGGCTTAATTGGCTACGTGCCAGCCTACGCAGGCGGTGCCCCGGTATCGGTTAAGAACCGATCAGGACACCATATGTTAAACGAGTAACTGGGGAGTAAATGCTTCATGAGTCTCAGTATTGATCAGAAAAAGGCCGTTGTTAGCGAGGCTGTGCAGATCTTTTCTGCAGCCCAAGCTGCTGTACTGGCTGAGTATCGAGGACTCAGTGTCGCGCAGATTACCGAACTACGTAGTGAAGCCAGAAATAATGGCGTTGACATCCGGGTAGTTAAAAATACCTTGGCCAGACGCAGTGTTTCTGGAACGCCATTCGAGTGTTTGGCTGATCACTTCGTGGGTCCGGTTCTCATCTCATCCGCGGGCGACCCAATAGCAGTGGCAAAAGTGGTAAGCAAATTTGCCAAGGATCACGAAGCGCTCAAGATAATGGTCGGTGTCATGAATGGTGACCTGATCGACAAGAGCACGATCCAGATGTTGGCGAAACTGCCTGGTCGAGATGAACTGCTGGCTACCCTGATGGCGACAATGAATGCGCCACTGGAAAAGTTTGTTCGTACACTGAATGAAGTGCCCGGAAAGCTGGTTCGAACCATGGCTGCCTACAGAGATAGCAGGCAGGCCGAGCTCGCTTAATGGACGCTGGATACTCTATCAAGAGCAATCCCTACTATCAGGAGAAACTATGATGTCCCGTGAAGAAATTTTGAGTGCAATTTCTGAATTGTCGGTGCTTGAGCTGTCTGAGCTCATCAATGACATGGAAGAAAAATTTGGTGTTTCCGCTGCGGCTGCTGTTGCTGTTGCGGCACCTGCAGCTGCTGCAGATGCAGGCGGTTCGGAGGAACAAACCGAATTCGATGTCGTCTTGTCCTCATTTGGCGAGAAAAAGGTCGGCGTGATTAAGGCAGTCCGGGCGATTACCAGTCTTGGCCTGAAGGAAGCTAAAGACCTGGTTGAATCTGCGCCTGCACCTATCAAGGAAGGCGTTCCCAAGGAGGAAGCCGAGGAGTTGAAAAAACAGTTGGAGGATGCTGGCGGAACCGTTGAGGTCAAGTAACGCTGGTTTCTCGGTGCTGCCCTTGCAAAGCCAGGTTTCAAAGACAGGGTTGGCTGCTAGCGTCGCCTATCAGCCAACTTCGCCTTTTTATTGTGAAAAACGGCCTGCCGTCGAAATTGCCGTATATCACCCAAGTCCCATCGTACGATCGAGAGCAATAAATGACTTATTCCTTTACTGAGAAAAAACGGATTCGCAAAAGCTTCAGCAAACGCCCAGGCAGTTCGGCTGTCCCGAACTTGTTGGAGATCCAGAAGTCATCCTACCGCAAGCTCCTACAAGAAGGTGTTGCGCCGATGCAGAGGATTGATGAAGGTCTTCAGGCAGCGTTCAAATCAGTATTTCCCATCGAGAGTTACAGTGGTGCCGCTTCGCTGGACTTTGTTGGGTATCGTTTGGGTCAGCCCACATTTGATGTGCGGGAGTGTCAACAACGCGGTTTGATCTACTCTGCGCCGCTATACGCAACGTTGCGCTTGATTGTGTTTGAAAAGAGCGAGTCAGGTGGTGCAAAGACACTTCACGACATGAAAGAACAAGAAGTCTACATGGGTGAGATGCCTTTGATGACTGAAAACGGGACTTTTGTGATTAACGGGACCGAACGAGTAATTGTCTCACAGCTCCATCGCTCTCCAGGTGTGTTTTTTGATCATGATAAAGGGAAAACTCACTCGTCAGGCAAGCTTCTTTTCAACGCGCGGGTCATCCCGTATCGCGGGTCGTGGTTGGATTTTGAATATGATCAAAAAGACCTGCTATTCGTGCGTATTGATCGCAGGCGTAAGCTTCCCGCTACGATCGTTTTGCGGGCTCTAGATTACTCGACCGAAGAAATTCTGGCCTTGTTTTTTGAAACAGACTTTATCCAGCTTCAACCCGAGGGAGCCACAATTTCTCTTGTTGCAGATCGCCTGCGAGGTCAGGAATTGGAATTTGATATTGTCAATGCTCGGGGCACGGTGATCGTAGAAGCAGAAAAACGCTTAACAGCGCGACACATCCGCAATCTGGAAAAGGCGGGGCTAGAAGAAATAAAAGTGCCAGATTCATTTCTGCTCGGACGTGCCCTGTCGCGGGATCAGGTAGACACTTCGACAGGTGAATTGCTGGCCAGTGCAAACGATCAAATCACCGGTGAACTTCTGGAAAGTTTCAGGGCAGCGGGATTGGTCGAATTTGAGACGATCTACACCAACGATCTAGACCATGGTCCATACATTTCAGAAACCATGCGGGTCGATCCTAGCCACAATGCGCTTGAAGCACAGGTCGAAATCTATCGCATGATGCGTCCCGGAGAGCCGCCAACAAAAGACTCAGCCGAGCAATTGTTCCGCAACTTGTTTTTCAATATTGATCGGTATGATCTTTCTGCTGTTGGGCGAATGAAGATGAATCGGCGCTTAGAGCGGACCAGTGATGAAGGCCCTGGAACGCTTAGCCAGCAGGACATCGTCGATGTGATCAAAGTTTTAGTGTCACTGAAAAATGGCCAAGGTGAAACCGATGACATTGATAATCTGGGTAATCGGAGAGTTCGTTCGGTTGGAGAATTGGTAGAAAATCAGTTCCGAATTGGGTTGGTGCGCGTAGAACGAGCAGTCCGTGAGCGTTTGTCGATGGCGGAATCTGAAAATCTTACTCCACAGGACCTGATTAACGCGAAACCTGTATCAGCGGTGATCAAGGAGTTCTTTGGATCAAGCCAGTTGTCCCAATTTATGGATCAGACCAACCCGCTTTCAGAAGTAACCCATAAGCGCCGCGTTTCTGCTCTGGGCCCAGGCGGGTTGACGCGAGAAAGAGCAGGGTTTGAGGTTCGTGATGTACACCCAACTCATTATGGTCGTGTCTGTCCGATCGAAACGCCCGAGGGCCCAAATATTGGTTTGATCAATTCTCTGGCGGTCTATGCCCGTACCAATGAGTATGGTTTTCTGGAAACACCGTACCGTAAGATAGTGGAACAGACCGTGACCGACGCGATCACGTACCTATCGGCGATAGAAGAAGGCGGCTATGTCATCGCCCAGGCCAATGCACGAGTCGACGACAAAGGCCGGCTGATCGACGATCTAGTTTCCTGTCGTTACCAGAATGAATTTACGTTGTCGACGCCGGATAAGATCGACTACATCGACATTGCGCCATCGCAGATCGTATCAGTCGCAGCCTCGCTGATCCCATTTCTTGAACACGATGACGCTAACCGAGCTTTGATGGGTTCTAATATGCAGCGCCAGGCTGTGCCGACTCTGCAGACGGAAAAGCCACTAGTGGGTACTGGTATGGAGCGAATAGTAGCCACCGATTCAGGGGTCGTAGTGATTGCACAAAGATCGGGTGTAGTTAACGCAGTGGATTCCTCAAGAATCGTTGTCAAAGTTAACGACAAAGAAGTGGGTGCGAGTGATTCGGGTGTCGATATCTACAATCTCATCAAATACACCCGCTCGAACCAGAACACAACAATCAATCAGCGCCCACTGGTCAGGGTCGGCGACCGGATCGCCAAGAATGATGTGCTCGCCGATGGGCCGTCTACAGATTTGGGCGAGCTGGCATTAGGAAGGAATGTGCTGATTGCGTTCATGCCCTGGCATGGCTACAACTTTGAAGATTCCATACTGATTTCAGAGCGCTTGGTGAAGGACGATGTATATACCTCAATCCATATTGAGGAACGCAGTTGTTACGCACGTGATACGAAACTGGGTTCCGAGGATGTGACCCGCGATATACCCAATGTTGGTGAGTCCGCTTTATCCCGACTCGATGAATCCGGGATCGTTTATATCGGTGCAGAGGTAGAGCCAGGCGACATCCTGGTCGGGAAGGTCACGCCAAAGGGTGAGACTCAGCTCACACCAGAAGAAAAGCTTTTACGTGCAATTTTTGGCGAAAAGGCATCCGACGTTAAGGACACATCGCTGAAGATGCCTTCAGGCATGTCCGGTACAGTCATCGATGTTCAGGTATTCACGAGGGATGGTATCGACAAGGATGCTCGTGCGCTGGCTAATGAGGCTGACGAACTTGCAGTAATCAAGAAGGACCTCCGCGATCAGCAAAAAATTGTCGAAGACGATACTTACGATCGCATTGCCCGGTTGCTCAGTAGCAAGGTTGCTGAAGGCGGACCAGGTGACCTGAAGGCCGGCGATAAGGTAAGCAGATCCTATCTCCAGGAACTGCCACGCGACAAGTGGTTTGAAATCCGGTTGCAGGATGAGTCAGCGAATACAGTATTGGAAGGAATTCGCGACCAACTCGCAGAACAGGCGCGGCACTTTGATGAATTCTTTGAAGAGAAGCGAAGAAAACTTGAAACTGGCGATGACCTTTCACCGGGCGTGTTGAAGCTGGTTAAGGTGTTTGTCGCGGTCAAACGTCGAATGCAACCCGGAGACAAGATCGCTGGTCGCCACGGCAATAAAGGTGTGATCTCAAAGATCGTTCCAGTCGAGGATATGCCATATCTTGAGGATGGAACTACGGTGGATATTGTACTTAACCCGCTGGGAGTACCATCACGGATGAATGTGGGCCAAGTGTTGGAGACCCACTTAGGCTGGGCATCAAGCCATTTGGGTCGCCAGATTGGGAATATGATTGATAGTCAGGCGGCGCCGTCTGATGTCCGTAAAAAGCTGGGCGATATCTATAATCACGTCGCCGGGACTGAAGATCTTGATGCACTTTCAGACGATGAGGTTATCGAGCTGGCGGACAATTTGCGTGGTGGTGTGCCTATCGCGACGCCAGTATTTGATGGCGCGTCAGAAGTCGAAATCAAGCAGATGCTCAAATTGGCCGGGCTACCAGAAAGTGGTCAGACGATTTTGACTGATGGTAGAACGGGTGAACAATTCGATCGTCCGGTGACTGTAGGCTACATGTATATGCTTAAGCTTAATCATCTTGTCGACGACAAGATGCATGCTCGTTCAACGGGTCCCTATAGCCTGATCACCCAGCAACCCTTGGGCGGTAAGGCGCAGTTTGGTGGTCAACGATTCGGCGAAATGGAGGTATGGGCTTTAGAAGCTTACGGGGCTTCTTATACCCTGCAGGAAATGCTGACGGTAAAATCAGATGATGTGATCGGTCGAACGGCGATGTATGAAAACATTGTCAGGGGTGACCATCGCATGGAAGCTGCTGTGCCCGAATCATTCAATGTATTGGAAAAAGAGATCAGGGCGTTAGGCCTGAACATCGAACGGCGGCAGGGTCGGTAAGTTAGTGCTGAATCATTTGCCATCCATGTCCACCACAGATTTAAAGCACGAGGAATTGTCATGAAAGATCTGTTTAGCCAGTTCGGAAAGCACAATGTTGTAGAAGAAGACTTTGATTCGATTAGGATCGGGCTCGCGTCACCTGACAAAATTCGTTCGTGGTCTTGGGGTGAAGTTAAGAAACCCGAGACCATAAATTACCGCACTTTCAAGCCCGAACGCGATGGGCTTTTTTGTGCAAAGTTGTTTGGACCGATCAGTGACTACGAGTGCTTGTGCGGTAAATACAAACGCCTCAAGCATCGAGGTGTCATTTGTGAGAAATGCGGTGTTGAGGTCACATTATCGAAAGTGCGTCGAGAACGCATGGGCCACGTCGAATTAGCTAGCCCGGTCGCTCATATCTGGTTTTTGAAGTCGTTGCCATCCCGGTTGGGTGTGTTACTCGATATGACGGTTCGCGAGATCGAGCGCGTGCTGTATTTCGAGGCTTATGTTATTACCGATCCTGGGATGACTGAACTCGAAACCAGCACGTTGCTGACCGAGGATGCCTACTATGAAGCCGTTGAAGAATACGGAGCGGACTTTGAGGCAGGGATGGGTGCCGAGGCGATCAAGGAATTATTGAAAGCACTAGATCCTAAAATGGAGTCTGCTCTACTGCGCGAGCAACTTGCTGAGTCGACATCCGAGACAAAGACCAAGAAACTGATCAAACGGCTTAAAGTGGTCGAAGCGTTTATCCATTCTGGGAATAAACCGGAATGGATGATCATGGAAGTTCTGCCGGTTCTGCCCCCGGACCTGCGGCCTTTGGTGCCTCTTGACGGGGGTCGATTTGCAACTTCAGATCTCAATGATCTGTATCGACGTGTAATTAACCGTAACAATCGCTTGCGCCGACTGCTCGATTTGAATGCGCCGGACATCATCGTCCGTAATGAAAAACGCATGCTGCAGGAGTCGGTGGATGCGCTACTTGATAACGGTCGCCGAGGAAAGGCTGTTACTGGTCCCAACAAACGTCAGCTGAAGTCTCTGGCAGACATGATCAAAGGGAAACAAGGTCGATTTCGTCACAACCTTTTAGGAAAACGTGTCGACTACTCCGGTCGTTCTGTAATCGTAGTTGGGCCGACGCTCAAACTTCACCAGTGTGGTTTGCCCAAGAAGATGGCACTGGAACTCTTTAAACCCTTCATCTTTCATAAACTAGAGATGCGAGCGCTGGCTTCAACGATTAAGCAAGCCAAAAAAATGGTCGAGATGGAGGAGCCTGAAGTCTGGGATATTCTTGATGAGGTTATTCGTGAGCACCCCGTGCTATTGAATCGTGCGCCAACGCTGCATCGACTGGGGATCCAGGCATTCGAACCCATATTGATTGAAGGAAAAGCGATTCAACTGCACCCTCTGGTCTGTACGCCCTATAACGCGGACTTTGATGGTGACCAGATGGCGGTGCATGTTCCGTTATCAGTTGAGGCTCAACTAGAAGCACGATCGCTGATGATGTCCTCAAACAATATTCTGTCGCCCGCCAATGGCGAACCTATTATTGTTCCGTCGCAAGACATCGTGCTGGGTCTTTATTACATGACTCGTGAAAAAGTGAATGCACCGGGTGAGGGCATGGTCTTTTCCGATGTGCTCGAGGTTCGACGAGGACTTGACACCGGCGTGCTGTCGTTGCATGCGTGCATCAAAGCTCGTATTACACAGTCACGAGTCACTGCCGATGGGGATCTTGAAAGCTTTACAACACTTTACGAGACTACGGCGGGTCGCGCACTATTGTCAGAAATTCTGCCCAAAGGACTCCCTTTCGACATAGTCAACCAAGTTATGAAGAAACGGGCAATATCAAGTCTGATTGACGAGTCCTATCGAAAAGTTGGTTTAAAAGACACTGTTATTTTTTGTGACCAGTTGATGTATGCCGGATTCTCGATGGCAGCTAAGGCAGGTGTTTCTATTGGCGTAGATGACATGATGGTCCCGGATAACAAGGCAGAGGTCCTGGCAAAGGCGGAAAGCGAAGTAAAGTCAATTCAGGAGCAGTATGGATCCGGGTTGCTAACCGATGGAGAGCGCTACAACAAAGTCGTTGATATCTGGACCCACGCCAGTGATGAGGTTGCTGGAGCGATGATGGATCATCTCAAAGTTGAAAAGGTTGTCAATGCACAGAAGCAAGAGGTTGATCAGGAATCGTTTAACTCAATCTACATGATGGCGGATTCCGGAGCGAGGGGCAGTCATGCCCAGATACGACAGCTTGCTGGGATGCGTGGCCTGATGGCGAAGCCGGACGGCTCGATCATTGAGACGCCGATCACGGCGAACTTCAGAGAGGGTCTCAATGTTCTGCAGTACTTTATTTCAACACACGGTGCACGTAAGGGCCTGGCCGACACGGCTTTGAAGACAGCAAACTCCGGTTACCTGACTCGTCGCCTGGTTGATGTGTGCCAGGACCTCGTGATTACCGAAGTTGACTGTGGAACGACCAATGGTCTGCAACGTGAAGCAATTGTTCAGGGTGGTGAGGTCGTGATACCGCTGGCTGATCGAATTCTAGGTCGGTCCGTCGCCCAAGAGGTAGTCAGCCCAGGAGATGATGGCCAACAGCTGCTGCCTGCGAACGGGATAGTTGATGAGGAAATTGTTTCATTATTTGAAGAACACAACGTCAACCAGGTTATGGTGCGTTCACCAGTGACCTGCGAGACTCGTTATGGTGTGTGTTGCACCTGTTATGGCAGAGATCTAGCACGCGGGCATGTGGTCAACATGGGCGAAGCGGTGGGTGTAATGGCGGCGCAGAGTATCGGTGAACCCGGTACTCAGTTGACCATGCGTACGTTTCATATCGGTGGTGCTGCGTCTAGAACAGCGGCGTCGAGTCATGTTGAAGTAAAGAACAATGGGACCGTGTCGTTCAACAGGATCCGTTCAGTCCGAAAGCAGAACGGTCACAATGTCGTCGTCTCCCGGTCGGGTGAGCTTATTGTTCATGATATTCATGGTGTTGACCGTGAGCGTTATAAGGTGCCGTACGGTGCGACGGTAAGAGTTGATAATGGTGACGAAGTAACCAGCGGCCAGGTCATTGCTGCCTGGGAGCCGCACACGCATCCCATCATTACTGAAGTTGCAGGAAAGGTCCGGTTCGACAATATAATCGAGGGCATCACTGTCAGTCAGCAGACAGACGAATTGACAGGGACGACGACCTATCTGGTGCTCGATGGCAAGCAGCGTCGAGGCACCGCGCAGGACATCAAGCCGACGATTGAACTGGTAGACGGTCGGGGAAAACCGAAGATCATACCGGGTTCGGAAAAAGAGGCTAGCTACCAGATCCTACCAGGCGCATCGATAACCATTGAGAATGGTGACAAGGTCGAGGCGGGGGATGTTCTTGCTCGAATACCGCAAGAGGGATCCAAAACCCGGGATATTACTGGTGGTCTACCCCGGGTAGCTGAACTGTTTGAAGCGCGTAAACCTAAAGAGCCGGCGATACTTGCGACCCATAGTGGTGTTGTGTCTTTTGGTAAGGAAGTGAAAACCAAAATAAGACTGGTGATCACGACTGAAGACAATGAAGAGCACGAAATGCAGATACCAAAGGGTCGCCCTATCACTGTATTTGGTGGTGAGCACATCGAAAGAGGTGACGAAGTGGTCGAGGGTCCTCCTATAGCGGCAGATATATTGGCATTGCGTGGCGTGAAGGAAGTGACTGCTTATATCGTCAACGAGGTGCAGGATGTTTACCGTTTGCAGGGTGTGAAGATTAACGACAAACACATCGAAGTGATCATTCGCCAGATGTTGCGGAAAGTTCGGATCGTTAAAAGTGGTGACACCCAATATCTGCTGAACGATCAGGTCGAACGGGCAACGCTTCTCGGTGAAAATGAACAATCGGTCGCGGATGGGAAAGAACCGGCGGCTTTTGAACCGGTGCTTCTGGGCATCACCAAGGCTTCATTGAGTACGGAGTCGTTTATCTCAGCAGCATCGTTCCAGGAGACCACACGGGTTCTAACCGAGGCGTCCATGCAGGGTAAGGTGGATCATCTCCGAGGTCTTAAAGAGAATGTCATCGTTGGTCGATTGATACCTGCCGGGACCGGGCTTGCGTATCATGAGGATCGTCAGCGTAAACGGGAGGAGAAAGACACTGAGAAGCCAGAACTTGTCGAATTGAGCTTCAGCACAGATTTTACCGATGAACCGGACCAGAAACCGTCTGAGGTTGCCGAAGCATGACCCAAAGCCTGGACCCTGAGAACGGCGATTTCTTGACAAGAATCGTTTATCTGCCTAAAATCGCGCCCCTTCCTGGCTCCATTGAGCTGGTGGATTGGTCGAACAGAAACGAGTCTTAAACAGTGCCAACAACAAATCAACTCGTCAGAAAATCGCGGTCACGGCAAGTCAAGAAAAGTAACGTGCCAGCACTGGCTTCATGCCCGCAGAAAAGGGGGGTCTGTACCCGTGTTTACACGACTACGCCGAAGAAACCAAATTCGGCACTGCGCAAAGTTGCACGCGTTCGATTGACGAATGGTTATGAGGTAACAAGCTACATCGGTGGAGAAGGGCACAATCTCCAGGAACACTCAGTAGTTTTGATCCGGGGTGGAAGAGTCAAAGATTTACCAGGTGTTCGCTACCATACTGTTCGGGGGACACTTGATACCTCGGGCGTTGGAGATCGCCGGCAGGGCCGGTCAAAGTATGGAACGAAAAAACCGAAGTCGTAGTGATTAGGCTCCGGCCAGGTGTTGAGGCCGGAATACATTAACCGAAAATTGACCAGATTGGCTAACTGGTCACGGTGAAAAAAAAGCGATCTTGCCTGATTAAAGATCGCTACAGAAGTCGCGAAGGTAACAGATCGGTTGCTAGCGACAAAGGGCTGTCTCACCGGACTGCGCGCAATGGTGGTACTCACCGCTATTGGGTGTGCCTTGTTGGTTGTCGTCCCTTTGTGTGGCGTGTAGCACACATGCTGTAGCTGTTTAGCGGGACGCCAGTACAGTAAATAGGTGTCGGATTCGGTTCAGCGAACCGGATCGACAGAAACATAACGGAACCGAAGCTAGATGCCCAGAAGAAGAGAAGTACCAAAACGGACTATTCTGCCGGATCCCAAATTCGGGGATCAGACAGTCGCCAAGTTCATAAATGTAATGATGCTTGACGGTAAGAAATCGATCGCTGAGCGAATCATCTATGGTGCGCTAGATATTATTAGTGAGCGCGGGGCGGAAAAGCCACTCGATGTGTTTTATGAAGCACTAGACAATATTCGACCAGTGGTAGAAGTTAAGAGTCGTCGTGTAGGTGGGGCAACTTATCAGGTGCCTGTAGAAGTGCGGCCCAGTCGCCGAAATGCGCTGGCTATGCGCTGGCTGGTGGACTCTGCAAGAAATCGCAGTGAGAAATCCATGACACAAAGGTTGGCTGGGGAGTTGATGGATGCAGCTGAAAAACGGGGTGGGGCAGCTCGTAAGAAAGATGAAGTCCACCGTATGGCAGAAGCAAATAAGGCATTTTCTCATTTTCGTTTCTAAATTTATCAACTGACGACTGGATATCACAACGTGGCACGGACAACTCCTCTTAACCGTTACCGGAACGTCGGGATCATGGCTCATATAGATGCCGGTAAAACCACCACGACCGAGCGAATCCTTTTCTATACTGGGATATCCCATAAACTTGGTGAGGTTCATGACGGTAATGCGGTCATGGATTGGATGGAACAGGAGCAGGAACGCGGGATCACAATCACTTCAGCTGCAACAACCTGTTTCTGGAGTGGTATGCGGCAGGACTATAAAGAGCACCGTGTCAATATCATAGACACACCCGGACACGTTGATTTTACTATCGAAGTGGAGCGCTCTCTGCGTGTTCTCGATGGTGCAGTAGCTGTTTTCTGTGGTGTGGGTGGTGTAGAGCCGCAATCAGAAACAGTTTGGCGTCAGGCCGACACATACCATGTTCCGCGGCTTGCGTTCATCAACAAAATGGACCGCACTGGCGCCGATTATTTTCGTGTAGTGAATCAGATATCTGATCGCCTCGGATCGAATGCACTGCCACTGCAGATACCAATTGGTGCGGAAGATTCCTTTTCTGGAGTAGTTGACCTTATACGTATGAAGGCTGTTTATTGGGATATGTCGACAATGGGAACTCAGTTTGAAGAACATGAAGTTCCAGTCGAACTGGTCGCCCAATGCGTAGAGTATCGTGAAAAACTGATTGAAGCGGCTGCAGAGTCCTCGGAAGAATTAATGGACAAGTACCTGGAAGCGGGTGTCCTGTCAGATGCAGAAATAAAAGCGGGGCTGCGTGCGAGAACGCTTACCAACGAACTTGTTTTGGTGACTTGCGGTTCTGCATTCAAGAATAAAGGTGTCCAGACTCTGCTGGACGCTGTGATTGACTATATGCCGAACCCTACAGAGGTGCCCGCTATTCGTGGCCTGCTGGAGGACGGTGAAACAGAGACTACTCGCCGATCAAGTGATGATGAACCTTTTTCAGCACTGGGTTTCAAGATCATGACCGATCCATTTGTTGGTCAGCTGGTCTTTTTCAGAGTGTATTCAGGCATCCTTAAAACGGGGGACACCGTCTACAACCCAGTCAAGGGCAGAAAGGAGCGCATCGGGCGTCTTCTTCAGATGCATGCAAACTCAAGGGATGAACTTAACGAGGTACGAGCAGGCGATATTGCAGCAGCAGTCGGACTTAAGAACATCACGACCGGGGATACCCTATGTGATCCTGCCAATATAATTACTCTGGAACGGATGGAATTTCCAGAACCTGTAATCTCGCAAGCAGTTGAACCTAAAACCAAGAATGACCAGGAAAAACTTGGCGTTGCTCTGGGCAAGTTGTCGCAAGAAGACCCATCTTTTAGGGTTCACACTGACGATGAATCAGGTCAGACAATCATCTCTGGTATGGGAGAACTTCACCTAGAGATTATCATCGACCGGTTACGCCGTGAATTCAGCGTTGATGCCAATATCGGCAAGCCACAAGTTGCTTACCGTGAGACATTGAAACGTGCAGTTGAGCAGGAACATAAGCATGCTAAACAGACTGGTGGGCGTGGTCAGTATGGCCATGTCTGTCTTCGGATTGAGCCACAGACGAAAGGTAGTGGATTCGAGTTTGTGGATGCGATTAAAGGTGGTGTTGTGCCTCGAGAATATATCCCTGCCGTTGAAAAAGGTGTCATCGAAGCAATGGGTTCAGGTGTGATTGCGGGTTACCCAGTAATTGATGTAAAGGTTACGCTATATGATGGGTCCTACCACGACGTCGATTCCTCAGAGCACGCGTTTAAAGCAGCGGCCATGCAGGGGTTCAGGGGGGGCTGTCTAAAAGCAGACCCTACGCTGCTTGAACCCATCATGCGCGTCGAGGTGGTTACACCTGAAGAATATATGGGGAGCGTGACAGGAGACCTGAATTCCCGACGGGGCATGATTTCAGAGATGGATGAAATCCCAAATGGGAAAGTCGTGAGAGCAGAAGTACCTTTGTCCGAGATGTTTGGTTATGCGACCTCTTTGCGTTCAGTGACGCAGGGTAGAGCGACATACTCCATGGAATTTAGTCAGTATCTTCCGGCACCTGCCAGCGTGACGGAAGTTATGATGAGAAAAGCAAGTTAACCACTGAATCACGAGAGGGAAGAGAAAGTGGCGAAAGTTAAATTTGAGCGAAGCAAGCCGCATGTAAATGTTGGGACTATTGGTCATGTAGATCATGGTAAGACGACGTTGACGGCGGCGATGACGCGGGTATTGAGTGCCAAGTTTGGTGGTGAGGTGATGGCATTTGATGATATTGACAATGCACCTGAGGAGCGTGAGCGTGGTATTACGATAGCGACTGCGCACGTGGAGTATGAGACGGAGGCGCGTCATTATGCGCATGTGGACTGTCCAGGGCATGCGGACTATGTAAAGAACATGATTACGGGTGCGGCGCAGATGGATGGTGCGATTTTGGTGGTATCGGCGGCGGATGGACCGATGCCTCAGACCCGGGAGCACATACTGCTGGCACGGCAGGTGGGTGTGCCGTATATGGTGGTGTATTTGA
>NTKC01000003.1 GCA_002456995.1 Candidatus Thioglobus sp. MED-G25
TATTTGCGCCTGCGTCACAGATAGACAGATCAACTAACTGTGCGCTAATAGTCGTTAAGTGGCTGGAATTACTTAAGGGCGAGATGTGTCTGAAATCTCCAAAGTCGAGCATTCAGCTTCGAGCACTCTTTTGATGCACCGCGTCGACCATCACCCTGACGTGGTCGGGATTGACACCTGGCGTAATGCCGTGACCCAGGTTGAACACATGACCATGCCCCGCACCAAAATCATCCAGCACTGATTCGACAGCACGCTCAATGACATCTGGACTTGCATAGAGCACAGCGGGGTCCAAGTTGCCTTGAAGTGCCACCTGCTCACCGACCGTCTTACGGGCAACCGCCAGTGAGGTGGTCCAGTCGCAACCAAGTGCATCGCACCCTGACTCCGCCATCTCTTTTAGCCACTGACCCCCACCCTTGGTAAATAAAATCACAGGAATGTGCCGGGTCATTTCGTCACTTTTAAGCGCTTCAACAATACGGCGCATTCCTGACAGCGAAAATTCACGATACTCCGTGTGTGGCAAAACACCACCCCAGGTATCAAAGATCATCAATACGTCTGCACCTGCTTTTACCTGGGCGGCAAGATAACCACTGACTGATTCAGCCAAGACATCCAATAGCGCATGGAGAGCCTGTGGCTGCTCATACATCAGCCCTTTAATTCGTGCAAATTCCCGAGTGCTTTGCCCTTCTACCATGTAAGTCGCCAGCGTCCACGGACTGCCGGCAAAGCCAATCAGTGGCACGGATCCATCTAGCTCATGGTGAATGATTCGAACCGCGTCAAAGACATAACCCAGATCATCCTCCAGCTCTGGCACACGCAGAGCATCTATGGCATTTTTGGAATCAATCGCTCGTTCGAAGCGAGGGCCTTCACCTTCATTGACGCTCAGACCCAGTCCCATTGCATCCGGAATAGTGAGGATGTCTGAAAACACAATCGCCGCGTCCAAATCAAAGCGCCTGAGCGGCTGTAAGGTTACCTCGCAGGCGAGCTCGGGCGTCTTACAGAGCGTCAGAAAGTCACCCGCCTGTTTCCGGGTTTCCCGATACTCGGGGAGGTAACGCCCGGCCTGCCGCATGATCCAAACCGGTGTGCAATCAACGGGCTTTCGCCCTAACGCACGCAGCAACCTGTCATTGCGTAGTTTGCTCATCCCGTCAGCTGGCTACCGTCTGATAGATTTCTTCCTGAATCTGCTCTGCAGCCGCTTTGGGATCGTTGGCATCTCTGATCGGACGACCCACAACCAGATAATCGGCACCGTCCCTTAACGCCTGTTCCGCCGATACCGTCCGTTTCTGGTCATCCTGATTATCAACAGGTCTTATTCCAGGGACCACGACCAGTAGCGTGTTTCCCAATTCACGCCGCAATAGCGCTGCCTCCTGACCTGACGCGACAACACCTGCACATCCGTGCACTACAGCACGCCTTGCCCGGGATACCACCAATTCTGATACATCGCATTCAAACCCAAGATCACTCAGATCTCCCCGGTCGAGGCTGGTCAGTACAGTCACCGCCAGAATGTCCACATCCTCTGCTGAAGCGGCCGCAGCCTGCATAATTGCATCGTTTCCATGAATCGTGGCAAATGTGATCCCCAATCCATTCAGCTGGCTAACGGCTCGGCCGACTGTAGCCGGCACGTCGAAGAACTTCAGATCGACGAATACCTTCTTATCGCGTTCCCTTAACCAGGTAACCAGTTCAAACGCACCACCACTCATAAAAAGTTCCAGACCGACCTTGTAGAAAACGACGGCGTCATCCAGAACTGTTACCAGTTCTTTCGCAGCCGATATCGTAGGAACATCGAGTGCAACGATCAGTCGGTCACTGGCAGGAATTTCAGCTTTCGAAGTCACAAATCTAATCTAACGACGGTAGAGAACTGTGACCCATTAGAAAGATATCAATGGCCCGTGCTGCCCCACGCCCCTCATTGATTGCCCAGACCACCAGAGACTGGCCTCGCCGACAATCGCCTGCTGCATACACACCAGGCATACCCGTTGCATAACTGCCGTAGTCAGCCTGATAGTTACTGCGCTCGGTATAGGTGAGCCCTTTCTCATTATCAATTTCAGTTGACTGTATTAGTGGATCGGAAACACTATGTTCTGGACCGAGAAACCCGAGAGACAGCAAGACCAGGTCACAATCCCAGATCGCCTCTGAACCAGGAACCGAACTGAAAGGTGAATTGTCAGAAGGTTGAGACCAGTCCACCTGGACTGTCTTGATTCCGGCAACATGGCCTTTTCCGTTGTCGATAAATTCTGTTGAAAGCAGCGCAAAACGCCTGGGATCTTCCCCAAACTGGGCCGCAGACTCTTCATGGGCGTATTCTGTCCGATAAATCAGAGGCCACTGGGGCCAGGGATTCCCCGCAGTCCGTTCATCGGTCGGTTTAGAGAGCAATTCGAAATTGATCATACTCTGACAGCCGTGTCGAAGTGCGGTACCGATGCAGTCTGCGCCGGTATCACCCCCCCCAACTACGATCACTCGCTGGTCCTTGGCTGATAATTCCGTGGCCCGGTGATGTCCATAGTTGAGCAGACTACGGGTACTTCGTGTCAGATAATCCATCGCGAAATGAATGCCTGATAACTCACGTCCTGGTATCTGAAGATCGCGAGGTACAGTCGCCCCGGTCGCGAGTAACAGCGCATCATGCCGGCTGACCAGTTCCTGACTGTCGAGCTGCGACATATCAGCGCCGCCCTCCGTCATAATCGACACCATGTGACCGGCTGAATAATCCTTGGGCTGACCCACATTAATCCCAGTCACAAACTCAATACCTTCCGCTTGTAGTAGGTCCACACGTCGATCGACCACTGATTTGGACAGTTTCATATTGGGAATGCCATACATCAGTAACCCACCAATACGGTCAGCGCGTTCGTAAACTGTTACCGTATGTCCGGCCTTATTCAGTTGATCAGCTGCAGCAAGACCCGCCGGGCCTGAGCCCACGATACCGACTGTTTTTCCAGTTCTTGTCGACGGCGGCCTCGCTACGATCCAGCCCTCTTCAAAACCACGATCAACAATCGCGTTTTCGATATTCTTAATTGTAACTGCTGGCTCGATAATGCCAAGCACACACGCACCTTCACAGGGTGCCGGACACACCCTACCCGTGAATTCAGGAAAGTTGTTGGTCTGGTGGAGGCGGTCCAAGGCCGCACGCCAGTTCCCCTGATAAACCTGATCGTTCCACTCCGGTATCAAATTGTCGATTGGGCAGCCGTCAGCAGACTGACAAAACGGTACACCACAATCCATGCACCTTGATCCCTGCGACTGCAGATGCTTATCTTCCCCAGGGGTAAGGATCTCTTCAAAATCGTGCAGTCGTTCTATAGGCGGCCGGTACGGTACCACTGCCCGGTCAATATCCTTGAATGCTGTTGGTTTTCCCATTTCAAGACACCCGGATGTGTGAACCTAACGAATGACGTGAGCCAAAGATTGGCCTAACTCAGTCCCGGTCTTGGGGCCGACTGGACGCTACCAGCAGAAACAACCGGCGATGCATTCTGTATCTGTTCAAGAATTCTCTTGTAGTCGATTGGCATCACTTTGACGAACTGCTGCTTCATTTGCTCCCGACCCTGGGAAAGCAATCTGGCCGCAACATCCGACTCGGTGTAATAGTGATGTAGTTGAATAATTTCCTCCAGTTCGTCGAGATCTAAATCTGCAAGGCTCTCCAGACCAACCATGTCGAGATTACAGTTGTCCTCTAATTGATCGGGATCAAGTGCCCAAACATAAGCTATACCACCGGACATGCCCGCCGCGAAATTTCTGCCAACAGCACCCAGTACAACGACGCGGCCACCCGTCATGTATTCGCATCCATGATCACCGACCCCTTCCACAACAGCTATTGCGCCACTGTTGCGGATACAGAAACGCTCGGCGGCTTTGCCCCTGAAAAATGCCTTTCCACTGGTCGCACCGTACAAACAGACATTCCCAACAATAATATTGTCCTCGGCAGAAAACCCAGTCCCTGCTGGCGGAGACACCACAATCCGACCGCCCGAAAGACCCTTACCGACATAGTCATTCGCATCACCCTTGAGATCAATTGTGACACCGTTTGCGAGCCACGCACCGAGACTCTGCCCAGCCGAACCGTTCAGTCGGATCAAAATGGTGTCATCGGGTAGTCCCTGCTCACCCCACGCCTTGACCACCTCATGACTGAGAGTCGTACCGACGGTACGATTGGTGTTGGCCACTGGAAGTTCGATCTGTACAGCGTCTCCGGTCTGCAAAGCTTTTTTGCACATAGGAAGTAGTTGTACTTTATCAAGGCTAGCATCCAAACCATGATCTTGTTCGATTTGGCAGAATACACCCGTGTCAGCACTGGGCTTGAGTGCCGGCATCAATACCGGTGAAAGATCAATACCGTCGGCTTTCCAGTGGTCGACTGCTTCCTTGGTGTCGAGCAGGTCGACCCGTCCGATCAGTTCGTTAAAGGTTCGAATCCCCAGTTGTGCCATGTACCCCCGTGCTTCTTCTGCAACCATATAAAGATAGTTCACGACATGTTCGGGCAGGCCTTCAAAATTTTGACGCAATACCGGATCCTGCGTTGCGATCCCGACCGGACAGGTATTCAGATGACACTTTCGCATCATGATACATCCCAGCGCGATCAGTGGTGCTGTTGAAAATCCGATTTCCTCAGCTCCAAGCAATGCACCAATCACGACGTCTCTACCAGTCTTCATACCCCCGTCTGTTTGCAGCACGACACGACTGCGAAGATCATTCATCACCAGGGTCTGGTGAGTCTCCGCAATTCCCAATTCCCAAGGCAATCCGGCGTGCTTAATACTGGTCAGTGGTGAGGCACCTGTACCCCCGGCGTCACCAGCGATCAGAATATGATCAGCGTGGGCCTTAGCAACGCCCGCTGCGACGGTTCCCACACCGACTTCAGACACGAGCTTGACACTCACTCTTGCTAACGGGTTGGCATTTTTCAGGTCATAGATCAGCTGTGCCAGATCCTCGATAGAATATATGTCGTGGTGTGGTGGCGGGCTTATCAGACCGACGCCAGGCGTTGCATACCTGATCCGGGCGATGTGTTCATCGACCTTGTTACCAGGCAGTTCTCCGCCTTCTCCTGGCTTAGCTCCTTGCGAAATCTTAATTTGTAATTCATCTGCATTGGTCAGATACCAAGCCGTTACTCCAAACCGACCTGATGCCACTTGTTTAATCGCCGACCGTTTTGAATCACCGTTGGACAGAGTTTTGAATCGCTCAGGAGACTCCCCGCCTTCACCGGTATTACTCTTTCCCCCCACACGATTCATCGCAACAGCCAGTGTCTCGTGCGCTTCGCTGGAGATGGAACCAAGACTCATCGCACCAGTACAGAACCGACGCAAAATTTCGGCAGCTGGCTCGACTTCAGAAATGTCTACGGGGCTGGTCGAGGACTTGAATTCCATCAAGCCCCGAAGCGTGTAACGACCCCGCGCTTCATTATTGACTTGCTGGGAAAATCGATCGTACGCCGTTCTGTCATTGGCACGCGCAGCCTGCTGGACATCGGCAATTGTCCGTGGTTCCCAACCATGTTTGTCGCCTCCAGCCCGCCAGTGAAATTCACCCGGATTAGGTAATTCTGAAGACTGGAAGTCGATATTTTTAGCATAGGCAAGCTCGTGGCGACGAAATAGTTCCTGTGCCAGAACGTCAAACCCAATCCCCTCCACCCGGCTCGCAGTATCTGTGAACGCATAATTAACAACGTCTGTCGCGAGACCTACTGCTTCAAATATTTGCGCACCTTTGTACGACTGAAGTGTAGAAATGCCCATCTTACCCATTACTTTGAACAATCCTTTGGCAACACCCTTACGGTAACTCTCGACCACATCATCATCGGTGAACTGGGCAGTTCCAAGACCGCCATCACGACTGACCTGCCACAGTGCCTCGTAAGCTAAGTATGGATTAATCGCATCCGCACCATAACCAATGAGAAGGCAATGATGATGCACTTCCCGGGGCTCTCCGGATTCAATGATCAAGCCGACGCGGGTACGCTTTGCGGTGCGCACCAGATGCTGATGTACTGCACTGCTTGCGAGTAACATACTCGGCGCAACACGATTCGGCCCGACAAGACGATCCGAGAGTATCAAGAACTGAAAGCCTTGATCGACTGCATCTTCAGCCTCGCCACAGATCCTCTTGAGTTCTGTCAAAAGACCTTCTTCTCCGATCGACGCTGGACATGTGATATCGATTTCCTGAGATTTCCAATCGCGATGAGACATTTTCTTTAGCCCCGACATCTCGGCGTTGGTGAGTATTGGGTGTTTAATCAAAAGCCGACTGCAGTGCTGATCTGTGATCTCAAGGAGATTATGTTCGGGACCAACATAGCAGGCCAAGGACATAACAATCTCTTCTCTTATAGAGTCGATCGCAGGGTTTGTAACCTGCGCAAACAGTTGTTTGAAATAATCGTACAACATACGCGGCTGATCACTCAGACAGGCCAGTGCAGAATCATTCCCCATCGAGCCAACAGGATCTCTGCCCTCCGTGATTAAGGGAATCAGCATGAAATGCAGTGTTTCTGCGGTATATCCAAATGCCGTCATCCGCGGCAACAACGTATCTGAGTCCATTGCAGGCACATCCGGCGCGGGGACAAGATCAGACAACTCAATTCTTCCACTCTCTAACCACTGGCGATACGGTCGCTTCTGAGAAAACTCTAATTTCACTTCCTCGTCAGGCACCAGCCGTCCCTGCTCGAAATCGATCAGGAACATTCGTCCGGGTTGAAGCCGACCTTTTTCCTTGATGTTATCTGCCGCCACGGGCAACACACCGACCTCACTGGCCATAATGACCCGGTCATCATGGGTTACGTAGTAACGACTCGGTCGAAGTCCGTTGCGATCAAGCAAGGCACCGATATAACGACCATCAGTAAATGCAATGGATGCTGGCCCATCCCAGGGCTCCATCAGAGCCGAATTGAACTCATAGAACGCGCGCTTGTCCTGAGGCATCGTCTCGTGCTTTTGCCATGCCTCCGGCACCATCATCATGATGGCGCCCTGCAAAGTCCGCCCCGTCATCAGCAAGAATTCCAGCACATTGTCAAAATTTCCCGAATCAGAACAGTCTGGCTCCACCACGGGGAACACTGACTGGAGGTCAGCCCCATACACCGTGCTGTGCATCACACCTTCACGTGCCCGCATCCAATTGATGTTGCCACGAAGCGTGTTGATCTCACCGTTGTGAGCCATGAACCGCCCTGGTTGGGCCCGATCCCAGCTTGGGAATGTATTGGTCGAAAAACGTGAGTGGACCATCGCCAGGTGGCTGGTATAGTCCGGGGCACTCAGATCGGGGAAATAGTCCATTAACTGCAACGTGCGCAGCATCCCTTTATAGATCATCACCCGAGTCGATAATGAACAGATGTAAAACATGTTCGCCTGCGCCATGGCGGAATCAGCGCGCAAACGGTGACTGGCCTGCTTTTGAATCAGATAAAGCTTGCGCTCAAACACATCGCGATCAACAACAGATCTTGCACCAATAAACAATTGTTCTATATGAGGTTCACTCAGTCGTGCCGTGCGACCGATTCCGGCCTCATCGGCGCATGTCGGTACAACACGCCAGCCGATGACGGTTTGACCCTGATCCGCAACAATTGATTCGACGATCTGTTTGCATCTCTCTCTTTCTTCAACCAGCTGCGGTAGAAATATAGTACCGGCACCATAACGTCCGGTTTCAGGTAGACGCGTCCGAATTTCCTCCTCAACAACGCGTTGGAGAAACTGGTGTGGCAGCGCGGTTAATATTCCCGCACCATCTCCGCTGTTCTCGTCAGCGCCGCAGGCGCCGCGGTGATCCATGCTTCGCAAAACAGTATAGGCATCATCGATGATCGAGTGACTGTAAAGGCCTTTAATATTTGCCACAAAACCCACGCCACAACTGTCGTGTTCAAACTCGGGACGATAAAGTCCGACAGGTCGTTTTGGTTGGCTGAAGCAGTTATCCATTTGCAGTGTTCTTTGGCGTCATCTACTCAACCGGAGCCTAAGGGTCGAAGGCATCCGAATCCGGTGTCTATGCTGAATCAGTGTCGCCAGACTTCGGCGGACAGGCAGGAGAACAGAATCTATGCAGTGATCACTTGATCTCACAATCAAGTATAGCTAGAGGTTCTAACCGGTTCAAATACGAGAGGAATTCACTGTATAAAGCAGCGTACGATGAATTCTGTCCAACGCAACACCCACAACTTTCTCACACACTTTTATTCGGGTTTTCAGTCTTTAGCATTAAGCAACGAAAAGGATGTTATCTCAACGACCACTTCGTTTAGTACGTCGCGGCACTTTCTAGAACAGTTTGAAGGACATCATCTGGATAATCCGACACAAGCGTGGCCTCGCCAATAGCTTTAAGCAGAACCAGTCGAATTCGACCGGCAACGACTTTTTTGTCTCGGGCCATATTGCGCATAAAATCTGCTACTGTCATCTCTGCCGGGGCACACACAGGCAGGTTGGCACGTCGCAACAACGCCCGAATGCGCTCGACGTCCTTCTGTTCCAGCCACCCGAGTCGACAAGACATGTCGGCCGCCAGGGATATCCCCGCAGAGACTGCCTCGCCGTGTAGCCATGTACCGTAGCCAGTTACAGTTTCAATAGCATGTGCAAAGGTGTGGCCCAGATTTAGCAAAGCCCGATCACCTTGCTCGACTTCATCCGTCGCAACCAGTTCGGCCTTATTGCGGCAACACTCAATAATGGTGTGAGAGACAGTATCGCGATCACACTGACCCAATTTATCAATGTTCTGCTCGAGCCAGGTAAACAATTCTGCATCTCGAATACATCCGTATTTCACCACCTCGGCTATGCCAGCAGATAACTGTCTTGAATCAAGCGTGGAAAGTGTATCGGTATCAGCGATTACACACCTTGGTTGATAGAACGCTCCAATCAGGTTCTTGCCGCGCACATGGTTAACAGCGGTTTTTCCGCCGACTGCCGAGTCAACCTGCGCGAGCAATGTGGTCGGGACTTGGAGATAGTTGATACCTCGCTGGTAACAGGATGCTGCAAATCCTGCGATATCCCCGACCACTCCACCGCCCAACGCAATCAGTGTTGTTTCGCGACTGCATGGTGCGGCTACCATCGTATCCAAAAGCTCTGCCAGAGTCGCAAGCGATTTGTGTTCTTCCCCATCGGGCAACACATGACACGTCACGTTAAATCCAGACAACGTGTTAAGAAGATTATCAAGGTACAAAGGCGCAACCGTCTCATCAGTTACGACCATGACTTCATTGGCGTTCACATACTGCTGAAAAAGGTCCTTACGAGATAGCAACCCTGAATCGACGACGATTGGATAGCTTCGTTCGCCGAGTTCTACATTCAGTATTGCCAAAGTTTTCGGACCTCCTCAGAAATTTCCCTGGCTGCGGTCTGGGGCGAACGGCCATCGGTTTCATAGATAACATCTGCCTCCTGCCGATACAGTGGCTCCCGTTCCTCCATCAGTTGCTCGAGGACCTCACGCCGATTTGCACCAGTATTGAGCAGTGGCCGATTCTTGCTGTTTCTAGTGCGATCCATCTGCATATCGATAGAAGCATGGAGATAGACCACAAGCCCATTATGGCGAAGCGCTTTTCGTACGTCTTCACTCAGCACGGCGCCTCCACCAGTTGCCAGAACAATCCCCTTGCGCTCGGCAAGTTCCGTGACCATGCGGATTTCACGATTCCGAAACCCATCCTCGCCTTCTATATCAAATATCGTCGAAATGGTCACACCAGTTCTCTGTTCAATTTCGAAATCAGAGTCAACAAAATCTAGGGTTAGATTTTTTGCCAATGCCTTACCGATTGTGGTTTTACCCACACCCATAGGCCCAACGAGATAGATGTTTTTTGCATTTGTCATAGGCTTTAGTACATGGCAAATTTGGCTTGCCCGCCGCAATAGTGGGTTATCAAGTACACCGGTTATCAGCCGCCTGTCAGCGCAGGATTAATGATCCTTGGTGTCAGAAAGATCAAAAGCTCCCTGCGATTATCAAGGATTCCTTTCTTCTTGAAAAGTTTCCCCACTAGAGGCAGGTCTCCCAGCAACGGAACTTTGCTAAGTGTTTTCGACGATTGTTGTTCATAAATACCCCCTATGACAACGGTTTCTCCATTCTCAAGCAGTACCTGTGTTTTAACCTGCAGGGTGTTTATGTTCTCTTCGGTTGGCGAGACAAAAGAATCCTTAGTGACAAAAACGTCGAGGATTACATGATCATCTGGAGTAATCTGAGGAGTCACCGTTAAACTGAGTACAGCCTTTTTAGTCACAACACCACCTTCACCCTGGGTACTCGTGGTAAAAATTCGCTCCTGACCCTGTTCGATATGTGCTTCCTGTTTATCGGCAGTCAGTAATCGAGGGTTGGCCACAATTTTTCCGTTGCCTTCTGCTTCTAAAGCTGAAATCTCAAGGTCAATTAATGCCGCCCAACCTGCACCTGCCTTGGCAAGGGTTACAGCATATGATGCTGGTGAATCACCGTTGATCCCTGTAGCTGGCAAGTTGACACTGAGAGAACCATCACCTGAAGCGCTGATGCCATCCGTTCTCACGGTAGCGGTGTTTGACAAAGATCCCGATCCTATAATTGAACCAACACTGTCGTTGATGCTCGTTAACCCTAGTTTTGCACCAATATTTCTACTGAAATCTTCGTTGGCTATGACGATACGAGTTTCGATTAACACCTGTTTCACCGGTCGATCCAACTCGGATATGAGTTTTCTAACCTCTAGAACCTTGCCAGCCATGTCTTGAATCAACAGGGTGTTCGTCCGCGCATCAACCGTGACACTTCCACGATCTGACAACAGGCTATTGGTCTCAGTCTGTACCTCGGCGATAGATACACTACCGAACATGGAAGGCTGGACATTTGGACCGACCGCCCGTACAGATTTCAGCAATTCGGCAATGTCCTCAGCACGAGCATAATTGATCTGAATCAGTTCGGAGATCAGTGGCTCGAGTTCTGTCATCTGGAGTGACGATTCAAGTACAAGTCTTTCCTTCGCAGTAATTTCCTCAGCTGGCGCAATCCAGATCACGTTATTTTTCTCTCGCTTCGCCAATCCTTTAATCTGCATGATCGTCTCCAGAGCCTGATCCCAGGGTACGTCTTTCAATCTTAGGGTTAGGTCTCCTGCGACGGAGTCACTGATTACAAAATTAATACCGGTCTCTTCCGCGATGATTTGCAATGCGCCGCGCACGGAGATGTTCTGAAAATCAAAACTGATGGGTGAGCCGATATAGCTGTCGTCGTCGGCGGCTTTAGTCTCATCATCATCAGCACGAGGGGTAACCTCCACCGAGAAAGTCTTGCCAGACTGAAACCCGACAAAATCGTAGGCACCCAGTGCAGACAAGACGATACGAGTCCGCTCGTCTAAAGAAAACGTATCGACAAACTGTACCGGCGTCGCAAAATCGAACACATCTAATCGACGCTCAAGATCAGCACCTAATACCGTATTAGCAAAATCGAGCACGATCTTGCCCAACTCCTCACGAACCATGACCTGTACATTCTCTCGGTCTAGTCCGATTATTACCCGGCCAGAGCCGTTCGTGCCACGACGAAAATCGACAGTTGTGACGTGGTGAGGATCAGACACCGTCGCCACGCCATCTTGCAACCCTAAACCGGATCTTCCAGACTCCGTCCGTTGGCCGCTGACAACCTGACCTATCAGCAGAATAATTTCACTGTCTGATTGCTGGCTTTCGAACGGCACAGATGAGACCAGATTGACTATAATCCGGGCCCGTTCCTCGACCCCGATCACAACCACACTCTCTACAGCACCCCGTTTTACTTCCCTAATACGAGGATTGACGCTGCTCTTGACGCCTAAATAATCCAAGATAATTCGATCTGGCTGACTGGTGCGAAATATCTTTGGTGCAGGAATTTCGCCTTGAGTATCAACACTGACTTGCAGCTGCCCACTGGATAGCACAGTGTATTCAACCGCCACAAGCTCGGGTTCAACCGCAACACTCGCAGCGGGGGCCAGCAATGCAACGAGCAGCAGTGCGTACATTGACAACACCCGGGCCGAATAATTTCGGAATTCCGGTCGAATTCGCTCTATCGGTAGGACATTAATCATTGATTCAGCATTTGTTTTAACTAAAACCACGAATTACGGCTCAGTTACCGATCATAAAGCTCACCGTTCGCTCCTGCCAGCGGCCGTCGGCCCCCTTGATAACTTCTTCCAGTCCTACGCTTCGAGCTTCAAGGTCTATTTCAGTGATCCGACCGTAGTTTTGCCCCAGGTAAGCACCTTTGGCAACCTTGTGTATCATGCCATCTGGCGTCACAACGATAAGCTCGAGTCTACCTTCCAGAATCATGATTCCAGCCAATTGGAGGGCATCCAGGGGAAACCCTTCTAGATGTTCTCTGAGCCGGGTCGGATCAGGCTCCAGCGGATCCGGCTCTGGTTCGGGTTGAGTGTCTGCACTGGATATACTCGGAAATACATTTTCAGGGGAAAATGGGTCCGGTAATGAAGAAGCCGCGTACGTATAGGCCGGGATCGGTGCGAGCTCTGGAAGCGGCTCCACAGATGGCTGCGTTGACTTGTGCATGTTGAGCACAAACCGCTTGAGATCGATCATTGACCGATCACTAGAGCAGGCCGCCGTCAGCAACAACGTAATACCTAGCAAGGCATACCGTGCGGCCTTGAAACAGCGATTCCTCCGCTGGGGTGTCATCGTCAGCTCCTCACCGTCTAACCATCGTCCTGATATCGATAGGTCTGCAACAAGATAGAAGTCACGAGTTGGCCGTCTTTATCCGCAATGATCGACATATCGCCTACGGTCACAATACGGGGAAGTGCTGATAGATGACTGATAAATCCAGCAAGCTGGTGATACGTACCAGACACTTCGACTCGAATGGGCAACAATGCGTAGAATTCGCTCTGAATTTCTTCAAGCGGATCGAATACCAAAAACTCCAGTCCACGTTGTTTGCCCGCCTCGGTAATGTCAATCAGCAGCCTGGGAACTTCGCTACTGTCTGGCAGTTGAGCGACCAACTCGCCAAGAAGCGTTTCGATCTCACCCATTTGTTTCTGGTACGCCGGCAAATTAACGACCATTCCCTTCTTTGTCGAGAAGGTATTCTTAAGTTCAGCCTCCTGCTGCACCAGGCGCTCAAAGGTACGGATCTGATCTTTGATCACAAAATGCCAGCCGCCATAAAGTACGGCTGATGCAACAACCAGCGCGACAATCAATGAGAACCATGCCGGCCAAGAAGCCGGATCATTCAGGTCGATCTGTCTGACTCGGTCCAGCATTATTTAGTCACTCACCATCAGTTCGAAACGACTGGTCTGGGTTTCATCGATGTTACCGATTCTAATAACTTCAAGGTGTGAATCACCGAATGAAACTGAACTATTCAAGTTGAGCATCAACTCAGAGACCCTGGCATTGGATTGAGCGATCCCCTCAAGATTGAAGCTGCCTCGGCTTCTTTTTGCCGATACAAAATATAGACCCTCGGGCAGTGCGCGAACCAGATTATCCAGCGTACGTACGATGCCGACTTTTTCCTGTTGCAATTGGCGGATTATCGTCATACGGGCCACAAGGGCTTTTTTCCTCTGTTTAATCTGATCAATCTCTTCAAGCTGCGTCTGCACCTTCCGAATCTCCCTAAGCAGATACGCATTCCGACTCGTTTGGAATGAAATTTCTTCACTCTGAGTCCACCATGCCGTAGCAAACACGCTGGCCGCAACGATGCAGATCACTACAATCGCTGTCCATAGTTGTCGCCGCTGGCGCCGGCGTCGCGCCTCTCGCCAGGGCAGCAGGTTGATGCCCTGGTTCATCCTGCCCCCCGCATTGCCAGCCCACAGGCTTTAAGCAACAAAGTCGGCTGAAGCTTGAGCTTTGTTCTGGCTTTAATGTTTTTCCCAAAAAAAGGATTTGCAGTCGCAGTAGGGACACCGGTGTAGTTGCTGATGAGTTCCAGAATTCCATCCAACCGCAGACAACCACCAGTTACAAAAAGAAGGTCAACCGTATCGTACCCCCGCCCTGCCGAGGCAAAAAATTCGAGTGCTCGTGCCGCTTCTTGCGATATTGTGCGTTTAAACGGTTCAAGTAATTGTTCCTGGTCATCTTCAGACAGGTTTCTGGACAACTTCACAGCTTCGGCTTCTTCAAAGCTCATGTCGCAATGGGACTGGATAGACTCGGTAAGCAAACGACCACCAAAAGAATGGTCCCTGTCGTAGATCACCACCCCGTCGACAAATACGTCGAGGCGGGTTGTCACCTCACCAACATCAAGCAAAGCGACCGCTTTGCCCCGCAGGGACTCAGACAGGGTCGCAGTTACCAGGGGAAACGCCCGTGCTATTGCAAAAGCGTCTACATCAACCACCACGGGTCTCAGGCCTGCTGACTCGACCGCCGATACATAGTCATCTACGATCTCCCGGCGGCAGGCTGTAACAGTGACCGAATCCTCCGCCCCTGCCTCCATAGGGGCTAAAACCTGATAATCCAAATACATCTCGTCGACTGAATAAGGCACATGCTGAGCCGCATCGATCATCACCTGCTCTTCGATTTCAAACGCTTTAATCCCTTCAGGAAGCTGAAAGGTTCGTGTGATGACATGTGAAGATGCGATAGCAACGATGGCATTTTTTCGTTTACAGCGCGCCCTCTTTGCTGCACGACGCAGCGCCGCGCTGACCTGTTCTACGTTGCTGATACCTCTTTCGACCACAGCATTACGGGGCAGCGATTCAACGGCAGCGCAGTTCACACGGTAACCACGTCGTGTTCGCTGGAGTTCCATGACTTTGACAGACGAGGTGCCAATATCCACGCCCACAGCTTCAAGGGGTCTACGCCCGAACAAGGCCATCATTCCTCCAGCGATCTAGATTTACGCGAAGTACGCTGTTGAGCCCCGTGAAGCAACTAATCGACTTGGCTCAAATTCATCGCATATCAACTTAAGCTCTTCAATTCATCGTTCAAACTGTCGACCGGACGCACTGCTCAAGCAACCCTATTGTATCGCTCCAAAGAATCTTCTCAAATGTTCTCCAACACCCTGGTGTTTCAGCTGGCCGGTCCAACGACACGGGCCTAATCGCACCTGAAACCTCAAATCAGCCCACTTCTTCGTCATTAGATGTTCCAACAACCTGGGACATCCTCTTTGTGGCTTTTTTCGTTGATTTCTTTCCAGCACTAGTTTTCGACTTTTTCTTGGTCGTCTTGCGTTTGCTGACCTTTTTCTTTTTACTCGTGACCTTCTTTTTAGTCTTCTTCCGACCTGACCCGCGTGCTGGGGCTTCGGCAAGGATTCGGCGACAATCGTCTTCGGATAACTTTTCGGGGTCTTGCTCCTTAGGCAATCGAACTCTGACTTTTCCTTCTATCACCTCCGGACCCCAGCGGCCACGCATGATTTTGATGCCGTCATTAAATGTTGCAATCGTCCGCTTCGCATCAGATTCTCGTTTCTTTTCGATTAGCTCACGGCCTCGGTCCAGTTCGATTGAATAGGGGTCATCGTCCTTCTTCAGGGAAGCAGAGGTATTACCGCACCGGACATAAGGACCAAATGGCCCAATAGCGACAGTTATGACTTCTCCGTCTGGGTCCAAACCCAGATCACGTGGCAAACGCGACGCATTGTCCAGAATCTGCACAACCTGTTCCGTCGTCAGGAGAAAAGGATCGATCTCTGCAGGTAGTGCAGCCGTTCGGGTTCCACATTTCAGATACAAACCAAATCGCCCAGTCTCTAGAGTAATCCTCTCCCCTTCAAACTCACCCACTACCCGGGGAAGAGATAGCAACCATAACGCCCGTTCAAGCGTCAGATCGAAAATCTTCCAACTCTGCGGTATAGACTTGCGGTCTGGTTTCTCGGTTGATGTCTCCTCACCTCGTTGAACGTAGGGCCCGTAAGGTCCAACGCGCCAGGAGATTTGGTCATCGCCAACTGGATCCTTACCAAGCACAAAAACTGGTTTTTCGCTATCCTGGCCTAGCATTTCCTGCAAACGGACCCAAAAGGATTCGATAACGGCAGATCTATCAGCTTCCCCTCTCGCAATTCGATCTAAGTCTTCCTCCATAGTCGCGGTGAATTCATAGTCGACAAAAGTTTTGAAGTTCTCAGTGAGGAAGGTATTGACGGCAAATCCCATCGATGTTGGTAGAAATCGTCGGCGCTCAAGCAATGCATATTCCCGATCCACCAATGTGGACAGAATGGAAGCATACGTCGATGGTCGGCCGATACCCCGGGCTTCAAGTTCTCGGACCAGCGTTGCCTCAGAGTATCGCGCCTTGGGTTCTGTAAAATGCTGCTCAGCTCGAATTTTATTGAGTGAAACTTTCTCCCCTTCGATCAGTGAAGGTAGAACCGTATTTTCTTCATTGTCCTCTTCCTCCCGCCCTTCCTGGTACACGTTCATAAAACCAGGGTCTACCACACGCGACCCTGTTGCTCTGAAGACATCCTGATCACTGGATTGGATTGAAAACTGTACCGTAACCTGACGCAGGGTTGCGGGGATCATCTGGCTTGCAACAGCACGTTGCCACACCAGTTCATAAAGGCGGTATTGATCGGCATTCAGCGCTTGCTTGACCTGGGTTGGAATACGCAGCGCGGACGTTGGCCTGATCGCTTCATGTGCTTCTTGAGCATTTCGGGCTTTACTCTTGTAGAGATTGGTCGACTTAGGCAGATTGTTAACACCATATCGTTGGGATATTAATTCTCGAATCTCAGACACCGCCTCGGCGGCGATATTGACCGAATCGGTCCGCATGTAGGTAATCAGGCCGACTCGGGAGTCTTCGAAGTCGACTCCCTCATACAGTTGCTGAGCCACTCGCATGGTTCGGCGCGCACCAAATCCAAGCTTACGCGATGCTTCCTGTTGCAAGGTAGAGGTTGTGAACGGCGCTGAAGGATTACGGCGCCGGGGTTTTTCTTCAACCGAATTCACCTTCAATGAACCCGCTGCCTCACGTTCCAGACGATCACGTATTGTGGAGGCCACAGTCTCAGCTGTGACCGTAAATTGGCTAACCTTCTGGCCTTCGAGCCACACCAGCTTCGCTGTAAATTCGCTTAATGGATCTCCACCCTTAAGGTCGGCTTCAATACTCCAGTATTCACGGGGTACAAATTCTGCGATTTCCTTTTCCCGGTCACATACCAGTCTCAGTGCAGGGCTCTGTACACGACCTGCCGATAGGCCACGCTTTATTTTTTTCCATAGCTCCGGAGAAAGGGTATACCCCAGCAGATAGTCAAGAATCCGCCGGGCAAGGTATGCCTCAACCAGCGCATGTGACACCTCTCTTGGCTTGTCGAGTGATTCACGAATCGCCCGTTTTGTAACTTCATAAAAGACCACTCGGTGAACTGGTTTGTTGTGCAGAATATTGTGCTCAGCCAGAAGCTCCAGGATGTGCCACGATATCGCCTCCCCTTCTCGATCAGGATCTGTTGCCAGGTAGATGTTTTCGGCTTTCTGAGCGGCCTTGCGTATCGCGTTCATCTGTCGCTCGCCGCGTTCATCCTGCTCCCACTCAGGAGAAAATCCGTTGTTAACATCTACGCCACGACCACCGGAATGCACGAGATCCCGCACATGGCCATATGACGCAATGGCACTGAACTCTCGCCCCAAATAGCGCTCCATCGTTCGCGCCTTTGCTGGAGATTCGACAATTATCAGATTCTTCGACATTTCTTGATCACAATCCTGGCGCTAGAATTCGTCCATTTATTCAACAGTTCTGAATCACATTGTTCACAATCAGCCCGAATCGTCTCATGACTCTAGGTTCCTCAAATAGCGGCCTTCACAATTACGGATCTTCCCTGCAATCTCCATCCCTATCAGCATGGAACAAACTTTCGCAGCCGTCAAACCGCTACGGACGATAATCTGGTCGACAGATGTCGGGATGTAGTCTATGGCGTCCAGCAGAGTGTCACGACTGCGGTCAGTCGTCCGTTGGGTTGGCGTGGGTACCGACAAGCTGCCGAAAACCGGCAATTCTTCCTGAATATCCGCAATACTCGCAACCAGCGAGGCACCCTCTTTGATGAGTTGATGGGGGCCTTTAGACAGTGGCGAATAGACCGATCCAGGCACGGCAAACACTTCTCTACCCTGGTCGGCTGCATGTCGCGCTGTAATCAGGCTACCACTTTTCCGGGTCGCCTCCACTACCAGGGTACCCAGAGTCATACCACTGATCAATCGATTACGATAAGGAAAGTGATGACGACGCACGCCTGTCCCCGGTGGGTACTCAGAAAGAAGCAAGCCTGTTTCACTAATTCGTCGCGCCAACCCAAAGTGCTGACGAGGATAAACGATATCCAGCCCACTGGCGCATACCGCTATCGTCGATCCGTAGCTTTCCAGCGCACCCATATGTGCAGCAGCGTCTATACCCGCGGCTAGGCCACTGACAATGACATGGCCTTCGGCAGCCAGCACCTTCGCAATATTCATAGCAGTTTCTCGGCCAATCGGTGTCGGATTTCGGCTACCGACAATAGCAAGCCCTCGGCTGAGCATCAGTGAGCAATCTCCTTGAGCATAAAGCACGACTGGCGGATCGGGAATCTCACGCAAGAGCGGCGGATAAGCCTCATCCGACAGACCGATGATTCGTCGAGTCGGTCTACTGGCCCATAAACGGTCAACCTGAACTCCCTTCCAGTCCACCAATTGTCGTAAAGATTTGCAATGTGGCCACCGACTCTCGGTAATGGATTCCAGAACGGACGTTTTTGCAGCCAGTATCTCAGCTGGCTCTGAGAAATGTGAGAGAAGTTTCCGCTTGACCGATTGTGGAAGTTCTAGCCGCGCAAATTCAATCCACATTTCGCTTCGCTCAGACAAAAGACCGTCCTTGGGCTTCGTATCCACAAACCGTTACAGGGCGCAGCCCGGCAGACGTGACAACCTACCAGCCATGAACAAACAGACGTCCTGTGTGTTTGCGTGTTTCTAAACATCGCTCGACTACCCTGGGATAGAAATATGATCGTGCAAATTGACTGGCCGACGGGCTCGGATGATTAACGCAAAGCTGGCTTTATGAAATACCTTGAAAACCATCACGTGTGCCGAACTGTGCCCGGACAGCTCAACCGGTCTCGCGGCCGCTGAATCGCTGACAGCAACTGAACGAGTAACCTGCAACACATCGCCTGGCTGTACTCCGTCCTCTGTGCCCACAGAAACCGTAACCACTGAAAACAGGCCCGCCTCTCGGACCCCGGTTGCTATTCCGACAATATGACCTTGTAGATTCACCTCCGGTATTCGTGGGAAGAAATAAGGCAACCTTGCATCCTCCTTCACCGGAACAAGACGGTCGCCTGCCTCGACCTCCAGACGGCTGTAAACCAGTTCCAGAACGCTGATCTCGTCACCTGCGATTAGATTGGCTGTACCAATGCGGGTAACGGAACGACCCAGATACTCACCGCTGTCTGGATCGATGAAACGCTCGCCAAAACGCATCACATAATAATCCCCTGCAGATGAGTACGGCAGATCTCGCGCATAAAACGAGGTGAACTGACCAAGTATTGTCTCACCCTCTGTACCAGCCACCACGTACCCAGAATCCGGCAGCTCTGCCGTCTGTCGGATTTCAGCTGACACCAGAAATGGCTGTATTACATCGGGCGCGATACTAGGTACCGCCCTGTTTTGGTCTACAATGCGCAGCCGCGGACTCATCTTCTCCACCCGCAACACCTTTAGCTGGACACCGGCGTCTCGCTGGCCAAGAACCAGCAAATCGCCTGGGAAGAGCCGCTCGGGATTACTAATCTGCGGATTTCTCTGCAGTAGGTCTGCCCACCTCCAGGGCTCACGGAAAAATCGAGTGGCGATACTCCAGAGACTGTCCCCGGGCTGAACAGTGTAAAGTTGCGGTGCTCCGGGTAACAGATTGGTATCGCTGTAGGCCGGAATTACAGCACCATGCAGAAAAATTACAGATGCCAACCCGACGCAGACAACCCGCCGCGCGCCCAGTCGACCCAGAGCCTTCAGGCCGAACTTCGATATTGAATAATCTAAAGAACGCTTCATAGGCGTTAGAGTCCTATAGGGAATTCCGTTAAAATTCACGTTTAACCATGCAAATCCTAAAACCTGATTACCTAGTCTAGGGTCTAACAACCCAATTTTCCAAGCGTACTACGTCACAACATTCGCACCTAAGCCATGGCACTACTTAACATTCTTGTCTACCCGGATTCGCGACTGCGCACAGTCGCAAAACCAGTCGAAGCGGTTGACCACAGCGTAGCCACTCTAGTGGACGACATGGCCCAGACCATGTACTCGGCACCGGGTATCGGACTCGCAGCAACCCAGGTCAATGTTCCAAAACGAGTCATCGTTATGGATCTGTCAGAAAATCGAGACGAGTTGATAGTATTCATCAATCCAATCATCGAAGCTCTAGAGGGTGAAATAGAAACCGAAGAAGGCTGTCTATCCGTTCCTGGGATCGTCGCACCAGTATTACGTTCCGAGAGAATAACAGTCAGCGCTTTAAACCGGGAAGGGAAATCATTTCGACTCGACGCTTCAGAGCTGCTGTCGGTCTGTATCCAGCACGAAGTAGACCATCTCAATGGCAAGGTTTTCGTGGATTACCTGTCTCGCCTGAAACAGGATCGGATTCGCAAGCGACTGTTGAAGGAAGTTCGCGAGAACGAGCAACCTAATCTGAAAGATCGAGCAACAGCTTACTAATCCATGTCCTCCGTCTAGAACAGTGTCGCTGCGCGCGATATTTGCAGGCACGCCTGACTTCGCAGCACCGAGTCTTCACGCGCTGCTGCGGGCACCGTTAGATTTACTGGCGGTGTACACCCAGCCGGACCGGCCGGCCGGACGGGGGCGCAAGCTTCGTCCCAGTCCTATCCGGAAAATCGCTGCGGACGCGGGCTTGACGGTAAGACAGCCCACCCTGTTTTCCGAAGAGATTCCTTATCTTGCCGCACTTGAACCCGACCTTCTCATCGTGGTGGCTTATGGCCTGATCCTACCGCAAGCAGTTCTGGACATACCCCGCCATGGCTGCATCAATGTACACGCCTCGCTTCTTCCCCGATGGCGAGGAGCCGCTCCGATCCAACGTGCGATCGAAGCCGGCGACCACGAAACCGGTATCAGCCTGATGAGGATCAATGAACAACTCGACAGCGGCGACATCCTGACACAGGTTTCAACCCAGATCCTGAGCAGCGACACCAGTGGCACCCTGCACCAGCGACTGGCCGATCTGGGTGCGCAGGAGCTGATCAGGCTACTACCAGCGATCACCAGTGAAACAGCAACGGCACAGGACCATGAAAAAGCCAGCTATGCCGAAAAAATACAAACCGAAGAGACTTATGTGGACTGGCACAATTCAGCAACCGTACTGGAACGCAAGGTCAGAGCATTCAATCCACGTCCACTGTGCAGAACACGACTGGACAACGGCACTTTGCTCATAAGGCACGCGATTGAGGGTCCAGCAAGCTCGGACGCGCCACCAGGTACGATCATCGAAGCAGGCCCTGAATTTATTCGAGTACAGACCGGCCAAGGTACACTCGATCTGATAGAGGTACAGTCCCCGGGCAGGAAACCGACGTCTGTCGGTGCTTATCTGAATGGCCACCCGATCAATCCCGGCCAAAACTTCAATCACAAGCCCAAGATCGATGCCAAGTCCTGAAGCTTGCGCAATGGCGGCGAACATTGTGAACGATGTTCTGCACCACGGACACAGCCTTGATTCAACCACCGCCAAAAGACTCAAACTCCAACCCGCTGAAAATCATTCAGAAATTCGTGAAATTGCCTGGGGCAGTGTTCGCTGGGCCTATCGTTACCGGGGCCTGCTGCAGCAGAAACTTCACAAGCCGATCCGCTCTCAGGACGCGATTCTCGAGAACCTTCTGTTGTGCGCTTTTTATCAGTACGAACACCTTGATGCGCCTGACTACGCCATCACCTCGAGTGCAGTTGAAGCTGCCGGTCTACTCAATCGGGAACACGCAAAAAATCTCGTCAACGGCGTACTGCGCGCGCACCTAAGAAACCCTGCATCCATAACAACAGGACAAGAAGAAGCACAATATGCAACGCCCATGTGGCTACTGTCTTGTCTGCGCAAAGCCTGGCCAGACGACTGGAACGACATAGTTGACACCTACAACTCGAAACCGCCGTTGACACTGCGGGCAAACGCTCAGCTCACCTCCAGAAGTGACTATATGCTGCGTCTGGTTAAAGCGGGTGTAGACTCGACCGTTTCAAACTTAAGTCCGTGGGCAATCACACTCGCAAAACCCCGTTCTGTTTTGAAAGTGCCGGGATTTTCTGACGGGCTTGTATCAGTACAGGATGCAGCAGCACAACTGAGCCCCTGCTTTCTAGGTCCGCTTCAGGGACTACGCATCCTGGATGCCTGTGCAGCGCCGGGGGGTAAGACTGGGCAACTGTATGAACTGGCTACAGATTCGACCTCGATCACGGCCATTGATCTTCCTGGCCGTACCCATCTGATCCACGAGAACATTCAGAGGCTTAAAGGCCACGTAGACATCATCGGTGGCGATGTCACGGAGCCAGACCGGTGGTGGGACGGTACACCCTACGACCGAATCATCCTTGATGCGCCATGCAGCGGCACCGGTGTTATACGTCGGCATCCCGATATCCGGGTACTGCGCCGCCACACCGACATCCCCCGTTTCTCATGCAACCAGCTGAACATGATCCAACAACTTTGGTCACTCCTTTGTCGTGGCGGCCGTCTACTGTACGTCACTTGTTCAATCCTACCTGCCGAAAATGATGGAGTTATCGAGCATCTGTTGGAGAATACCAAAGATGCGCGCTCGGTCCCCAGCGACTACTCCCTGGGAGAAAGCACTCGATTCGGCCGTCAGTTTTTGCCCTGCGCCGAAGGGGATGGACTGTACTATGCTATTGTGCAAAAGTGCTGATGATCCGGGACAATCCCGCAAAACTGTGCACTCATCACCTCGGATTCACGCAATGATTATTCACCCGTGATTCAGACAAAGTCGAAGTGGCATCAATGGCTCACTAACCGGCTAGGTGTGGCACTGATCATCGCGCTGCTCTCCGCATCTGTCTCGGCAGACCTCAGTGTTCTTTCAGGACGCTCGTACACCACTACCGATATGGTAAAAACCCAAACGACGCTGTTACTGGATCTGGGCCCTGAACCCGCGAAGGCTTTGGTTAACGGTATACCGTTAACGATCAATCTCAATGTGTTACTCGTAAAAGAGTCGGCATGGCCTTGGCGCATCAACGCGGCCGAGTGGCAGTACCCTTTTCAAATTCAGTACCATGCTCTGTGGAATCGGTATACGCTGCTACAGCCGGTCGGGGGAAAGTTCCAGGCGTTTACCAGTCTCTATGAAATGTTGTCCAGCATTAGCCTAGTGACGTTACAGGAACAAATCCCCATCGGGATAAATCAGACTGATCCGCTATCTATACAGGTACAACTTGAGCTTGACAGGCGCCTACTCCCGGGCCCATTAAAGCTCGCTGCACTCTTCTTTCCTTCCTGGCAACTTGATAGCGGCTGGCAACAATGGCAAGTCACTCGATGATCTCGCGTCTACTCGGACCAGGCTTCACACTACTGTTGTCAGCATTCCTGCTGATTGCTTCGGTATTGTTGAGTCGTGCCGCGGGAAATGACGAACTGTTTGGGGATTTCTATTCTGCTCTTATTCTGCTGAATGTCATCGGAATTAGTCTGCTAGCGCTGATGAGCGCCTTTCAGATTTGGCGACTGATCGGACAGTTTCGGGCAAGGGTTCTCGGATCCAGGCTTACCCTTCGATTTGTTGGGGCCTTCGCCGTGCTGGCGCTGATCCCACTTGCTGTGGTTTATTACTTCGCTGTGCAGTTTCTCAGCCGTGGAATCGACAGCTGGTTCGATGTGCAGATCGAACAGGCACTCGATGATGCACTACTTCTGGGCCGCAGTTCACTCGAATCGATCAAGTTGGATGTCGTTGATCAACTGCGTGATGATGCGGACAATATTCAGCGTGCTGAGTCGAATTTTGAAGTCTTTCAGCTTCTAGATGAACTTCGTCAGGCGAATGACTTTGAGGAAATGAGTCTTCATTCGATGTCGGGAGAGATACTTGCCTCCAGCAGCAGGGATTCTATTTCACTAATTCCGGATGTACCCGACGAGCGAGTGATCCGCCAACTCCGCCAGGGTAAGGTCTATTCCGAGATAGAACCAATTGCCGGTGGGGGACTGCAACTACGCGTAGCCATACGGATGGCTGGACGACAGGTTGGGGAAATTGGTCGTGTTTTGCAGATTCTCAACCCGCTACCCCTAAGGTATTCGCGTCTGGCAGAAAGTGTAGAGTCAGCCTCTGCGGAATATGAAAAACTGCAGTATCTGCGCCGCCCGTTGACGTTTAGTTTTGTCCTGACCCTTTCACTCGTAACGCTGATGACACTACTCATCGCATTGTTGATTGCGATCTATCTCGCAAGAAGGCTTGTTGCCCCACTGCGGGACCTTGCTGAAGGCACGCAAGCTGTTGCTCAAGGCGACTATGGCAAACAACTGCCAGTGACAAGTGGAGATGAACTCGGTGTCCTAGTCAGCTCATTCAACCGGATGACTCAGGAAATCAGCAGCGCCCAGACCGCGGTGCGAAATAGTCAATTCGAAGCAGAAAAACAAAGCGCCTATCTTGAAACCGTACTCGCTCACCTGTCAGCCGGTGTCATGTCCTTTGACGGGGCTCGGCAACTCCGTACGCATAACGCCGCTGCCGAGCGCATACTACACACACTGCTCGGCACTTTTGTCGAATCATCCATCGCCGAGATGATCAAAGCTCTGCCAACTGTTGAACCATTGCTGAACATGATAGACCAAGGCATAAGTGATGACGTTTCTGAGTGGCAAAAAGAAATCAGTATAAACTCGCCATTGGGTCAACAAACTCTAGTATGCAGCGGTACAAAGCTTTCTGGCGCGGAAACAGAATCCGGCTGCGTCGTTGTGTTTGATGATGCGACAACGTTGATCAAAGCGCAGCGCGATGCGGCCTGGGGCGAGGTCGCCCGCCGCCTTGCTCATGAAATCAAGAACCCATTGACTCCTATACAGCTTTCTGCTGAACGAATCAGGCGACGGTATCTCGATAAAGTCGAGAAAGACGATCGAGAAATACTGGATCGTGCGACCAGAACAATTACCCAACAAGTTGAATCGATGAAGTCAATGGTCAATGCGTTCTCTGACTATGCACAACCGGTGATCTCGCGACCCAAGCGCCTGGATATCAATACGCTGATTCGGGACATCACAGAACTCCATATCGCTCACTTAACCAGAATCAGGTTCCTGTTTGACCTTGCTGATGATCTGCCGCTGGTCATGACTGACCCTGCCGGGATTCGGCAAGTACTGAATAATCTAATTATCAATGCATCCGATGCGCTGGGTGACAAAGGCGGTGAACTAAAACTGAGGACGCGAATAGACCCCGTTAAAGATAATCTTTTGGTACTGGAACTTCAGGATAACGGGCCAGGTTTTCCGGCGGAGTTGTTGGACCGTATTTTTGAACCCTACGTCACCACGAAAACCTCTGGCAGTGGACTGGGGTTACCGATTAGCCGTCGGATAATCGAGGAGAACAGTGGCACCATGCGGGCAGCAAATCTGCCCAAAGGCGGTGCTGTCGTTATAATTCAGCTGCCTGTGACCCCGTCTCAGGGTACCTCGATAGACGAACGACAAGGCAAACGTGAATAATCAGACTGTCCTAGTCGTCGATGATGAGCCCGATATTCGGAGCATCGTCAGCGAAATCCTCGAAGACGAAGGTTATAGGGTGGACTCGGCCGGTGACGGATCTGAGGCACGTGAAAAATTCAATAGTTTTAGTCCTGATCTGGTACTGCTCGATATCTGGATGCCCGATACTGATGGCATCACCCTTCTCACCGAGTGGTGCGCACAAAGTAGTAATCGGCCTCCTGTCATCATGATCTCAGGCCATGGAACGGTAGAAACAGCCGTTGATGCCTTGCGACTCGGGGCATACGATTTTCTTGAAAAACCACTGTCTACTGCCAAGCTGCTGGTTACGGTCGAACGTGCGCTTGAAAGCCGGCAACTGTCTGCGGAAAACACCCTGCTCAGACGCCAGTTAGAACCGATAACAGAGCTTGTCGGTCACAGCCCGAATATCCAAGAACTCAAACAACAGATTGATCGAATTGCACCGGGCGAAAGCTGGGTACTGGTCCGGGGTGAACCCGGCAGCGGAAAAGGTGTTGTGGTCCGCGCACTGCACCGAGCCAGCCGGCGTAAGGAGCAGGCATTTGTCGAAGTCAACCTCGCTTCGATACCTGGGGAAAACATCGCAATAGAGCTTTTCGGCTATGAAGCTGCCGATTCAATACAGGTCGGGCGATTTGACCAGGCCCATGGTGGCACCCTGGTATTGGACGAAATCGGTGACCTAGACCTCGAGATTCAGGCAAAACTGTTAAGCACACTGGAAGAACGCCGGTTCTATCGGATCGGGGGGAAAACACGTGTTGAGTTCGATGTCAGAATCTTTTCCACATCCAACCAGGACATTGAATCAAAGATACGACAAGGCACATTCAGAGAAGATCTATTCTATCGTCTCAATGCCGTTCCAATCGACGTTCCAGCACTGAGAAATCATCGAGAGGACATACCAGACCTGATAAGCTATTACACTAACCAGATCTTGGAATCAGAAAATCTCTCATTCCATCGCTTCTCAACAGCTGCCGTAAATTACCTTCGTAATAGACCGTGGCCGGGCAATATCAGAGAACTGCGTAACTTCATTCATCGACTGCTAATCACCTCAAGCACTGAGGAAATTGACGCAGACGAAACCCGAGAGGCCATGGGCAGCGCAGCAACCCCGGTATCCGCCGACACAGTCGCGCAAGTTGTTCCGGACTTCGATCAACCGTTGCGGGAGGCGCGGGAACAGTTTGAGCGCGACTACTTCAATTATCACCTCCTCAAAACAAACGGTAATATGACGGCACTTGCACAACGATGCAGTATGGAACGCACACACCTTTACAGAAAACTCAAAGGCCTGGGTATCAATCCCAAGTCAGCCAAGAATCGAGCTTAAAACAAGCCACTTAGCAATGCATCTAGGCATCGAATGAAGATCATTATCCTCGGCGCAGGTCAGGTCGGCATCTCAACAGCCGAGATCCTCGCTAAAGAAGACAACGATATCACCCTGGTCGATAACGTTGCTTCACAAGTGGAAGGCTTGCAGGATCGCCTCGATATCCGAACGATCGTCGGATCAGCATCTCATCCAAGCGTTCTGGAACAGGCTGGAGGCCCAGATGCGGATCTTATTCTCGCCGTCACTGACCAGGATGAAGTCAACATGGCGGCCTGTCAGGTTGCCTATACGCTGTTCCGAACCCCCAAAAAGATCGCCCGAATTCGTTCTGTTGAGTATCTGACACACAGAGAGATATTTTCAGACGACTCGATACCGGTAGACGTCATCATCAGTCCGGAACAGTTAATCACACAACATGTACTGCATCTCATTGAGTATCCCGGTGCACTTCAGGTCGTCGATTTTGCTGGGGGAAAGATCAAGCTCGTGGGTCTTAAAGCCTATCATGGGGGCCCTCTGGTGGGCCGCGAACTCCGCACGATTCGTGAAGACTTGCCCACTGTTGAAGCCCGCGTCGCAGCTATCTACCGTCACGACAGGCCGATCATCCCCGAAGGGGACACAATTATCGAACCCAATGACGAAGTGTTCATAGTTGCCGCTGCGCCCCACATACCTATTGTCATGAGTGAATTTTGCGCTGTGGAAGCTCCAGGCCAGAACATCATGTTGGTGGGTGCGGGCAAGATCGGTCTACAGCTGGCCAGAACCCTGGAGCAGAACAACTACCAGGTTAAACTGGTAGAACACGGAGCGGAAAGGGCACGCCAGGTTGCAGAACAGTTGGATGCAACCATCGTTCTTCGTGGAGATGCTGCCGATGAGGACCTCATGCTACAGGAAAATATTGATGGCATGGACGTCTTCTGTTCACTCACCAATGATGACGAAGCCAATATCCTTTCGGCTATGCTAGCAAAACGACTGGGTGCTCACCGTGCTATGGCGCTGATCAACCGTTCCGCCTACGTCGACCTGATTGAAAGCAGTGTGTTGGATGTCGCTATCTCCCCCAGTCTTATTACGGTAGGGTCGCTGCTGACTCACGTCCGGCGTGGTGACACGATTGCTGTACATTCGCTTCGTCGCGGTGCCGCCGAAGCAATAGAAACCATTGCTCACGGCGACGCTACAAGCTCCAGCGTCGTCGGTCGTCGTATAGAGGACATCTCACTTCCCTCGGGTACTAGGGTCGGTGCTTTGTTGCGGAATCAGGAAGTCATCATTCCCCATCATGACACCGTCATCGAGGCTGAGGATCATGTCATCCTATTCGTGATCGACAAAAAGCATATTCGCGATGTCGAGAGACTATTCCAGGTGAAAGTAACCTTCGTCTAAACCCCAGGATCACGCGAGTGCAACATCAGGCTGTCTTGAAGATCGTAGGGATACTGCTGACACTTTTCAGTACGACACTCCTGCCACCACTTGCAATCAGTATAGTAAACCAAGACGGTAGCACGCTGCCTTTTGTCATCTCTTATCTGATTACACTGGCAGCCGGCCTGTTGCTTTGGTGGCCAGTTCGTCGACAGAAAAATGAACCCAGACTGCGTGATGGATTCTTGATCGTGGTCCTGTTCTGGTTAGTATTAGCGGGCTTTGGTGCCATTCCCTTTCTACTTTCCGTTGACCCTGTTATGACTCTGCCCGATGCAGTTTTCGAGTCCATGTCCGGGCTGACAACGACCGGAGCAACTGTGCTAACCGGACTGGATTATCTACCGATCTCTCTTTTGTATTACCGACAACAGCTTCAATGGCTCGGTGGTATGGGTATCATCGTGCTGGCCGTAGCAGTGATGCCTATGCTGGGTATTGGAGGGATGCAACTCTACCGAGCCGAGGTGCCAGGCCCTGTTAAGGATAAAAAACTTACCCCCAGAATCAAGGAAACTGCAAAGGCGCTCTGGTACATCTATCTGGGGTTAACTGTTGCCTGTGCGCTCGCTTACTGGTTAGCTGGCATGAGTGCTTTTGATGCCATCGGGCACAGTTTCTCTACCGTAGCGATCGGTGGGTTCTCTACTCATGATCAGAGTATTGGGTTCTTTGACAGTCCCGTCATTGCCGGGATTGCCGTAGTCTTTATGATAGTGGCCGGTATCAATTTTGCACTTCACTTTAGTGTACTGCGCGCGCGGCAGCTTCTGACGTACCTCAAAGATCCAGAAGTCCGGGTATTTCTAGGGGTACTATTTTCGATCTCCGTGGTGGCGCTGATTGTCCTGACACTGGCCCATACCTACAACGACCCTGCAGAAACCTTCTGGCACGGAATTTTTCAGGTCGTCTCAATCGCCACTACGACGGGTTATACCACCACCGGATTTCACTGGTGGCCCTCTTTTCTCCCGATCATGCTTATTTTGATGAGCGCCGTTGGGGGTTGTGCAGGCTCGACTGCTGGCGGTATGAAAATCATACGAGCCATCCTCATCTACAAACAGGGCCGTCGCGAGATTGACCAACTGATTCATCCCAACGCTTTGATTCCCATAAAACTTGGGGGAAAACCGGTTCCCGAATCGGTTATCGATGCTGTTTGGGGGTTTTTTGCACTGTACACACTGAGCTATGTGATACTTGCACTGGCGATGACCGCCACCGGAGTCGACCTAGTTACGGCTTTTTCTGCGGTTACAGCCTGTTTGAATAATCTCGGTCCGGGGCTTGGTGCCGTCGCCGAAAACTACGCCGGAATCAGCGCCTCAGGGAAATGGATTCTGTGTGTCAGCATGCTGCTGGGTCGGCTGGAGATTTTCACCCTGTTGGTACTGCTGACGCCCACCTTCTGGCGAGCCTGATTCGACCCGCTGAAGGAATACACTGACTGCTGAGTAACGTGTTTATACAACTGCTTCCCCGGCAGACCATTCCTTTGTACCGTGTTCAATCACATCAAGGACCTGCCGTACCGTGATCTTTTCTATACATCGTCTATGACATCGGTGCCTGAGATAACAACGCTCGCAGGCAACATTTGCACGAATCACCTGTCCTGAAGCGAGTGGGCCTACCCGAATCTCATCTGTCGGTCCGAACAATGCGATGAGCGGACGCGCCTTAGCCACTGCCAGATGCATTGCGAGGCTGTCGCCGGTTAACACAAGATCCGCCCGACTAATGATTTCAATAAATTCGGGCAGACTCAGTTGACCTGCCAGACAGTTACCCTTTTCAGGTGATAGCGTGCCTGTAGACATTTCCAGGGATGTACGATCCTCAACACTGCCCGTGAACAAAATGAACCAGTCGTCTGACAGAAGTTCGGCCAATGACAGAAAATTTTCGATAGGCCAGTTCTTAGTTGGCCAGCGGGTCACGGGACTGAACACCGCAAGTTTTGAACGAGGCCCTGGAAGATCATCCAATATGCGGTCGACCGCGGTCTGCACCTGTGGCGCGACCTCGACTTCCATCTTGCCTGCACCCGGCGGGATATTAGCCAGCTCAAGCACGCCTGCCATCTCTGTTATGGCATGCACCGCGGGCTGGCTAAAACGCTCCGCGAACCACCAGCGACCTTTAACCAACCGTCTTCTGGCTCGTGCTCCCCAAAGGAAAATCACCGTCTTCCAACTGCCTTGAAGATCCAGCACCAGATCGTACTCGTTCAGGCGTACGGCCCTGAGAGTCTGCATAAACTGTTGAAAGGTCCAACCCGGCCGCCTCCACCAGTCACGTTTGACGCCGTAGCGGTCAAAAATAATGAGTTCATCGATATTCGGGTTATGCGTCAAGAGTTCTTGAGCGGCTGTGGACGTCAATACAGTCAGATGGACAGATGGATAGGCTTCACGAATTGCACTCAGGGCAGCTGTAGCATGCAGCACATCGCCCAGGGAGGTCTGTTTGATGACCAGAATTTTCAACGTGATTCCAATTAAAAATAGCTCATTTCATACTTCGAAGCTGAATTCAGTCGTAGGGTGACACGTTGTTATCAGGACGTGTCTTGAACCACTTAAACGTCCAAAGCGCCTGTTCGGGCGCCGATCGGATCTCCGCTTCGAACACCGAATTTACCGTTGCTGTGTCTGCCTGCTTATCGCCAAGCGGAAATCCGGATAGTGGCGGCTTGATGTCGAACACGTAGCGACCATTGTCGAGCATACGAGTGAACACGGGCACCACCGCGGCATCGGTCAACTTTGCCAGCCAGCCGACAACCGGTACTGTCGCCGTTGGGATACCAAAAAAAGGGCTAAACAGGGCGTTGGTATCGCCCAGATCTTCATCGGGAATCAAATAAGCGATCCTGCCGCCTTTTATGGCTTTGACCAGTCGACGAAGTCCTTGATCCCGCATCAAAATTATCGCATCGAATCGGCAACGACCTCGCCACAACCGCCATGTCAGCAGCGGATCATGCGCTCTTTTCATCATAGAAACGCCGCAGATCAACCGAGCAATTAGGGCACCCCCCATATCTATCGCGACCGTATGAGGTGTAATCAGCAACACCGGTCGGCCGGCTTTTTCGAGGTCTTTGAGTATGTTCTTTCCAGTCACCGTGCACAGGCTGTCTATTCTGGCAGTCGACCCCCACCACAACACACCATAATCGATGAGCGCCCGCCCATAGAGTCGATAGTGTTGACGGACCAGCCGTTGGCGTTGATCGACAGAAAGATCAGGAAAACACATCTGGACATTAATCTCTGCGATCTTTCGTCGCTTTTCGTTACTGCGGTAAAACACATCACCCAATGCACTGCCCATCTTCAACACCAGACGTCGAGGTAGGATGATACAGACCGCAATCATGAGCATGACGAGCCAGTGGCCCCAGAATCTAGGTGCCAGAAAGGCCAATTCAAAACGCGGCTGGGTCACCGAATGGCTGCTCGCCTGGATGGGTTTAGTCGCTGCTCCGCCGGCGCCCCTTACTGGCCGCAACGCGCATTCGCAACGCATTCAGTTTTATAAATCCCTCTGCATCACGCTGCTGGTAGGCACCACCATCATCCTCAAATGTTGCAATCGTTTCATCGTACAGGGAATTTTCGGAGCGACGGCCCAGCACGGTAACGTTTCCTTTGTAAAGTTTCAGTTTGACCTGGCCATTGACGACCTGCTGTGACTGGTCAATCATTGTCTGCATCACCTCACGTTCCGGCGCAAACCAATAGCCGTTGTAGACCAGCTTGGCGTAGCGCGGCATTAATTCATCTTTAAGATGTGCAACCTCACGGTCCAGTGTTATCGATTCGATCGCGCGATGTGCCTTAAGCAAAATGGTGCCGCCTGGAGTTTCGTAACAACCCCGGGATTTCATCCCAACATAACGATTCTCAACCAAATCAGCACGACCTATCCCATGACGGGCACCAAACGCATTCAGTCTTTCCATCATCGCAGCCGGTGTCAACTTCTCGCCACCGATTGCTACCGGATCACCGTGTTGGAATTCGACCTCAATAGTCTCAGGCTCATTCGGCGCATCCAGGAGCGAAACAGTCCACCGCCAGACAGTGTCAGCAGGCGTAACCCACGGGTCTTCGAGCTCACCACCCTCGTAGGAGATATGGAGAAGATTTGCATCCATGGAATATGAGAAACGATCATCCACTGGCAGTCCGTGCTGGCGAGCGTAGGCGACCAGGCTGTCACGTGAACCAAGCTCCCATTCTCTCCACGGTGCGATAATTTTTATCTCCGGATTCAAAGCGTAGGCACTCAACTCAAATCGGACCTGATCGTTACCTTTGCCTGTCGCACCGTGCGAGATCGCATCTGCGCCTGTGGATTCCGCGATTTCAACCAGCCACTTGGCAATCAGTGGTCTGGCTATGGAGGTACCGAGCATATATTCGCCTTCATAGAGTGCATTGGCACGGAACATCGGGAAAATATAGTCGCGGGCAAACTCTTCACGAACATCCTCAATATAAATCTCCCTCACCCCGAGTCCTGCTGCTTTCTGACGTGCGGGTTCGATTTCTTCCTTCTGCCCAAGATCTGCGGTAAATGTCACTACTTCGCAGTCATACTGATCCTGTAGCCACTTGAGGATAATTGAGGTATCAAGCCCACCAGAATAGGCAAGTACGACCTTTTTGATCTTGTCGCTGGTCACGGTTGATGGTCCTTAGTAAAACAGTGGGGGATAACACTGGTTAACCGACAGCTGATGTGCCAATTATAACAGCGCGCTACCCACACACTGTCATACGGCAGAAAAAACCCCCAGTGATGGGGGCTTTTTTACAAGCTGGCGCTACGGAGCCGATCAGGTACTCACTGCTGAGTACATCTGCTTTAATGCTCTTTTTTCGATCTGACGGATACGTTCAGCCGATACACCGTACTGTTCTGCAAGAACCCCTAGTGTGGTCTTCTTGCCACTCTCGGCAAGCCAGCGCGATTGAATGATGTCGCGGCTACGCTCGTCGAGGACAGCAAGTGCTGTATCAAGTTGCTGTTGCCTTACCCGTGCCTCGTCTGCTTTGAGCGTCAATGTTCCAGGATCTGCACTGTAGTCGCCCAGAGTTTCAGAAGGTGCCCAGAATGTCTTTTCGTCGTCGTCGTCGGTTGCATCCACATCAAAGGCGATATCAGCACCGGTCATCCGGCCTTCCATTTCTCGCACTGTTAAGGTATCGACATTGAGATCCTCGGCCATGACATCGATTTCATCCTGCTTCATCCAACCCAGTCTGTTTCGATTTTTCCGCAGGTTAAAGAACAGTTTTCGCTGCGCTTTAGTTGTCGCAACTTTAACCATTCGCCAGTTACGAACCACATATTCATAGATTTCAGCCTTGATCCAATGCACAGCAAAAGAAACCAGTCGCACGTCTCTGCCGGGATCAAAACGTTTCACAGCCTTCATCAGTCCAACGTTACCTTCCTGAATCAGATCGGCAAGCGGTAGACCATAGCCAGTAAATCCTCGGGCAATTGAGGCGACATAGCGAAGATGCGAAAACACCAGCAGGCGCGCTGCTTCAAGATCCTCTCCCTCGCTGTAGCGTCGAGCTAGATCTTTCTCTTCTTGTTCTGAAAGCATGGGGGCTTCGTTGATAGCCTGCAGGTAGCGTGACAATCCCTGGGCAGGTCCAACATCCAATGCAATGGGTAGTGTCTGGGTCATAGCGACTCCAAGTTCATAGGATGTGGCTATTTTAGCACTCTTCTATGCAGAGTGCTAACATAATATTTTTCAATCTTATTTTCTATTTTACTATTTTTTCAACTAGATACAGCCACTTACACAGATAATCTGTTACCTAGCTGAGATGCCTGAGTCTATCCGCCTTCACCGATCAGTGCAGTCACAAACGCTTCAGCGTCAAACGGGCGCAAATCATTAACCGACTCACCGACACCGACAAAGTAAATCGGTAGCTGGAATTTCTGCGCCAGTGCCACCAGGACCCCGCCCCGGGCAGTGCCATCGAGCTTAGTCACACACAATCCAGTGACTCCGACCGACGCTGCAAAAGCGCCAACCTGTGCCAGTGCGTTCTGACCGGTTGCGGCATCTACGACCAGCAGAGTTTCGTGTGGGGCACTGCCATCCAGACGTTGGATCACCCGATTCATTTTTCGCAACTGTTCCATCAGTTCAGTATTAACGTGCTGCCGACCTGCAGAATCAATGATTAGAACATCGACAGAACGAGCCTGCGCGGAATTCAAGGCGTCGTGGGCAACAGCCGCTGCATCGGCGCCACGCTGTTGAGCGATAACTGGTACAGCAAGCCTCTGACCCCAGACCTGCAACTGTTCTATAGCTGCAGCTCGATAAGTATCACAGGCACCCAACATAACTTTGAGGTCTTGCTGGGTGAACCAGTGTGCGAGTTTGGCCGCAGTTGTTGTCTTACCGACTCCGTTGACCCCGACCATAACCACGACCCACGGTTTGGCTGAGGCTGCAGGAAAATCAAGTGGCCGAACCGAGGGTTGCAAGATCTCCAGCAATTTCATTCTAAGCACCGAATTCAATTGTTCTTTCGTCTCGACTCGAGTGGAAACAGCCTGGCGTCGTAGGGTCGCTACGATCTGAGTACTGACCTCAACACCTAGATCCGCCAGGATGAGCTGATCCCCCAGGTCTTCAAAAGCTGCATCATCGAGCACTGCTGATCCAGGTCCAAACAACCCCGAGAGATTCGCAGCAAGCGATTCCCGTGTCTTTTTGAGACGGGCAAAAAGCCCTCTAGTTTCATCTGACTCAGGCATCAATACTCCACAATACACAACATTGATCATCAACCACTGCTCTATATCGTATCATTGAGCACTGTCGCTGACTCGAACTCACCATGCCTCGGACTAAGAACGCCCCTCTCCAACGTAACCGCGGACGCTTGCGGATCATCGGTGGCCAATGGAAGCGGCATACGTTGTACTTCAAGGGCGGCGCGGATCTTCGTCCAACCCCAGATGCTATTCGCGAAAAACTTTTCAACTGGCTTGCCCCGGTCATAGAAGGTGCGTGTTGTTTGGATTTATTCTGTGGCAGTGGTGCGCTGGGGTTCGAAGCCGCCTCCAGGGGCGCAGCACAGGTCGTATTGGTCGACAATAATCGGCAATGCTACGAGGAAATCAACAAAAACCGTGTGCGCCTGGGTGCGCAGCAGATTAGAGTGTTTTGTGAAGACGCGCTGGAATGGCTGGGAAGCAATAACCAGACATTCGATATTGTCTTTCTGGACCCGCCCTACAACAGCGACCTGGCTCGTCGTTCAATCGCGCGCCTGCAGTCTTACCAACTGGCGCCAGGTACGATGGTGTATGTCGAGACCGAGCGCCACCTGAAACTGACCTATCCCGAACATTGGGAAGAACTGCGCAGTGGTCATGCCGGTCAAGTCAGCTGTCGCCTATTTCAGATCACGTTTAGCGATCAATCCGATCGTTTGATCTGACGATACCGGTGAACTGGGCGCTGTTTACTAAACCTCATGACAGTGAGTGCTGGAACATCAAGCGACGGCACGATCACCATAGCGTACATCAGTCTCAAAATCGCGGATATTCTCTCGCCTAAATAGCCGTTCCACCATGGGTGCAAAAAACGCAAGTGGTTCGGAGTCATAGTCAGGATCAAAACAATTCTGGTCATAGAACTCACAGAATCGAATAGCATCATCGTACCACTGATGATCGCGGTAGCGATCGCGGGCATTCCGATCACCACCCAGATGGTGTGCAAAGTAATACATCTGGAATAGACCGTGATGCTTAACAATCCAGTAAATCTTCTCCGACACGAAAGGACGCAGTACTGCCGCCGCCAATTCGCTGTGGGAAAACGGCGCAACCATGTCACCAATATCATGAACCAGGGCCGCAACCACAACTTCTTCCGGCTCTCCTGCGCGATGTGCACGAGTCGCTGACTGTAGGCAGTGCTCGAGTCGGCTGACCTTGTAACCAGAAACCGAATCATCTAATCGCTCAAGCTGTTCGAGTATCCTGTGCGCCAGAGAGTCGGTAAATTCTGTCTCATACCGGTCCAACAATTCGTATTCCGCACGCGTACCCTGCGCCATACTGGTAAAATTAACCGTCTCCATGATCTCTCTCAAGTGTTCGCTAGCGCGAAGATTAGATTTATAATTACGAACTTACCCTAATCGGCATCAGAAAACCAGAATCTATGACCGCCAGAGCACTTTATCCAGGCACCTTCGATCCCATAACCAACGGGCATATCGACCTTGCTGAACGCGCCAGTCGGATGTTCGAGCATGTGGTTGTCGCGATCGCTGCCAGCACAGCAAAAGGCCCCTTGTTTACTATCGAGGAACGCCTCCAACTGACTCAAAACGTCCTTTCACATATTGATAACGTGAGCGTGTCTAGCTTCTCAGGATTGTTGGTTAATTGTGCAAATGAACACAAGACATCGGTGGTGTTGCGAGGACTGCGCGCAGTCTCAGATTTTGAATACGAATTTCAACTTGCAGCGATGAACCGAAGACTCGACCGCAACGTCGAAACCGTCTTTCTGACGCCTTCGGAGCAATACACTTTTGTATCGGCATCCCTGGTGAAGGAGATCGCCTCAATGGGCGGTGACGTGAGTCAGTTCCTCGATCCTGCCGTCAACGAAGCACTAACCCGCAAATTAGCAGCGAAAGAGCCCACCTGACCAATACTCAATCGGTGAATTGTGTACGTTTTGTATTGAGACACCTGTTATGGCACTGATAATCACAGATGAATGCATCAATTGCGATGTTTGCGAGCCTGAGTGCCCAAATGATGCCATCTACCAGGGAGAAGAAATTTACGAAATCGAACCGTATCACTGTACCGAATGTGTTGGACACTTCGAGGTTCCACAGTGCGTCGAGGTCTGTCCCGTTGAGTGTATTATTGTCGATCCAGAACGTACTGAAAGTAAGGAACTCCTCCTGGCTCGGTATCACATGCTGATGGCCAATAAAGGTACGGCAAACGGCTGAGTCCTAGTCAGTCTGTCGGTAGCACCATATCAACAGCGCGCCAAAGATACCAAGTTGCAACCGACCGATAGGGGCGCCATCGTCGACCTGCTCGTTCCAGCTTGTCCGGATCCGGAAGAATCTTAAATCCTCTGAGCTGCTGGTAACCCTTGCGCACACCCAGATCCCCGACCGGCAACACATCAGGTCGGCCCAGATAAAAAATCAGCAGCATCTGTACTGTCCACGGCCCAATTCCTCGGATCTGCGTCAGACGATCAATGATCTCCTGGTCAGATAGTCGTTGCAGTTGACGAGTTGTGGGTAGCTCCCGCAAGTGAGCTCTAGCGGCCAGATCTCTTAACGCCAGACATTTGGAACGCGACAACCCCGCACTCCGAAGTCTATGATCCGACATTTTCAGCAACCGCTCGGGATCGATGCGTCGATTTGGAAACAACGCTAATAAACGCGTGTGAATCGTTGCCGCCGCCTTACCACTCAACTGCTGATAGACAATACTCCGGATCAGATACTCGAAAACGGAACGACTTCGCTTAACCGGCAACTCTAACGTCCCAACCTGCTGAATCAGGCGGTCCATGCCCCGGTCAACATGGCGCAGATGCGCGACCGCAGCCTGCGGGTCAAACTCGTAAGTGGTCGCCATCAAAATTATCTAATTTGATCAGGCCGATTGACCGACGGGACTGATGATCCCAGATATCAATTTCATCGTTGGCCTGTTTGAATTCCAGAAGATCACTACTGTCAAATCGATTGCAGAGTTGCGCTTTGAGCGCCATATTGACGTACTGATGACCTACGATCAGTACGTTGCCGATCTGCTGGCCCAACCAAGTGACAACGGACTGCAAACGGTAGGCAACATCAGTGATACTTTCCCCACCGGGCGCGGGAACACGCATCATGGTTGATCGCCATTGATTATATTTTTCATTTCCCAACAAATCCCGAACATCTTTTTCCTTGCGTCCTTCGTAATCCCCCATGTCGAGTTCGATCAGAGCTAAATTGTCCTGCGCGATCACATGACTTCCTTGAAGCAGTACGTTCGCCGTCTCGACAGCACGAACCAGTGGCGATGTCATTGCGGCGTTAAAGCGAACACCCTGCTCTGCAAGCTTATCCCTGAGATTTTCAGCCTGTTGATATCCAGTTTTGTTCAGCGGCACGTCCGTTGTCGATTGCCACTTCTCAAGGAGATTCCAATCGGTCTGACCGTGCCTGGCAATATAGATTGGCATCGGTTCAGCATAAGGTATTACACGGGCTCACGTAAACAGTAACGCTTGAACAGCAAACAACAGGCGCCAGCAACACAACTCTACCGGTCTGAATTCCCTAACCAATGACGATTGTCCGACAGACCACCATCCAGATCATGGGATGTGTGATCGATTTGTTAGCTCGTGTTGATTGACAATATTTCTTTCTAAAGCTACCCTCTCAAAGAGAATTAATCGATTCAGATACCCTTGATGTTGACCTTGTTTATTGGCCCGTCGCGCCCTCCGTGATGGGTTTTTTTTGTGTACCGACCACCCAGCACTATCAGGCCATGCCTTCTGATCAGGCACCAAGCAGACGGCCACGTTAGCCATTAAAATGATACCCCTGAAATTCAACGAGACATCAGTACCTGTATTTTCGGTTATCAACTCAAGCTCTCATCATGAATCATCCAAATCAACGAATTCTGTTTCTATTTCCCGGCCAGGGTTCCCAGTACCTTGGAATGGGCCAGGACCTTTATCAGGCATACGACTGTGTCCGTCAAACCTATCAGGAAGCTTCAGAGATCCTCGGCTATGACATGGCGGCGTTATCCTTCGAAGATCCACAAGAACACATCCACCTCACCCGCTATACGCAACCGGCACTCCTGACTCACTCTGTTGCCTGCCTGCGAGTATTCCAGGAACTCCTGGCCAGACCGATGTTGGCTGAAGCGTCCGCCGGACACAGTTTGGGTGAATACACCGCACTGGTTGCTGCCGGGGCGCTGGAATTCAAAACCGCGCTTAACCTTGTCCACCACCGCGGCACGCTGATGGGAGACCATGGCGCTGGAGAAATGGAGGCACTTTCGCTTGGACTCAAAGAAGCTGAGTTGCTGGCAGAAAAACACTTGTGCAGCATTGCTGCCTGTAATCTACCGGACCAAACTGTTGTGGGTGGCCTTTCCGAAGATCTGGATAATCTAGTCGATGAACTGACTGAACAATTCCCCAACAAACGCAGTTCCCGACTCAAGACGGAAGGCGCATTTCACACCTACTATATGGTTGAAGCAGCACGTCGATTCCGACTCATCCTCGACAAGGCTCCACTGATATCACCTCAGATTCGTGTGCTCTCAAACTACACAGGCGGGTTTCATGATGACGATCCACTCATCATCAAATCACGCCTGTTCTGGCAGTTGACTAATCCTGTTCGCTGGCACGAAAACCTTATCACCGCACTGGGCAGTGGCCTTAATACTTTTGTTGAGTTCGGTGGGGGTATTGGCAAAGGTGATACGCCCGCCGACAAGAAACCCAATCTGGCAGCCATCATCAAAAAAGCCACAAGAAAAGCCGACATGCCCCCGACTTACCATGCAGTGATCAATTGCGACACCCTACTGGAAACCGCCAGTCTTTTTTCCGAGTAAATAATTCAGCCAAAATCACAGAGAATTCGATCTACGTCCTGTCGTCACAGTGCGAACGCAATAGCACGCTGAACCAATTCTCATAAATAAAATAGTAGGGTCTATGTTACACGGTACGATGTTGCATCAGTCGACGACGCCTGCGGTCGAGCCATAGCGTTGCGGCAAAAGCAACCACAATCGCCGGTATCACCGCAAGGTTAATAGTCTCCCAGCCAAAGTGGTGGTGCAACAATCCGGACGTCACCGCGGTCATTGCGACGGTACTAAATATGATCAAGTCATTAAAGCCTTGTGTCTTTGCTTTTTCGGCTGGCCTATAGGCATCGGCAAGCAGTGTCGTACCCCCGACAAACAGAAAGTTCCATCCAAGCCCCAAAATAATCAAAGCTGACGTGAAGTGAATCAAGCTCGACCCATTGAGATTGATCGTGACGCATACCGCTAATAGCAAAGTTCCTGTCACCATAATGCGAGTGACTCCAAAGTGCCGTATCAGGTGCCCCGTAACAAAGGACGGTGCAAACATTGCCAGTATATGCCACATAATTACCGACGCCGAGTCAGGCAAAAGATAACCACAGCCTTTCATTTCTACCGGCGTTGAAACCATGATCAGATTCATCGAACCGTAAGCAACGGTGGCTCCGATAACTGCAACAAAAAACTCCGGTTGTCTGATGATTTGTGACAGTGGACGGGTAGCTCCCGAACGTTCCTCAATGGTGGGCATAGGGAGTCGGGCGAAGAATAAAAATAACATTGAGATGGCATAGAGCCCGACGAGCATGGAATAGCTCCCGGCGTAAGGCACAGTTGCCACCATGTCCCAAGTCCAGATTGCGATTCCAGGACCGATAAATGCGGCCACGATACCCCCGGCCAAGACCCAAGAAATTGCCCGACTACGATATTCAGGTGTCGCAACATCTGCAGCCGCAAACCGGTAGTATTGGCCGAACGCATTGACGACTCCAATCAGCAACGAACCAATACAAAAATAGAAAAATCCCCCATCAATGACCCCGGTCGTGATCCCGGTGGTGACAATGATCGCACCGATCACCCCAATCATCAGGCCGACATAAAATCCAGCCCGACGGCCAATTCGTTTCATTAGCATCGACGCAGGGAAAGTTGCAATCAGAGTGCCCGTAAACATACAGGCTACCGGCAATGTTGCCCACTGGGGGTGAGGTGCCAAAATAGCACCTACGAGTGATGCTGTCAGAATGATCAACGAACTTCCAGACATAGTCAGAGCCTGACAGCAGGCAAGAATCAGCACATTTGAACGCATCCGATTTGTCGATTGATTCACGCAACAACCCCTTAATTGTATGAGCAGAAATTAAATTAATTCTTAAAGCCGGCACAACGGCCGGAGCAGAGCAAAAGAAAACTGAGTCAAGACTGCGACCGGGAATTCTACATGTTACGACGATACTTGCCACCAACTTCAAACAAGGCGTCGGTGATCTGACCAAGCGAACAGACCCGGGCAGCGTGCATTAGTTCAGCAAATACGTTTTGATCTTCTAGTACAGCACGTTGTACGGCTTCAAGTGCCTTAACCGAAGATCCTGCATGTCGTGCATGGAATTCAGCAAGCCGCCTAAGTTGACTTTGCTTTTCTGACTCTGTACCCCGCGCCAGTTCCGTTGTTTCACTATTGTCGGTTTCCGGACCCAAGAACATATTCACACCAACAATCGGATGACTACCATCATGTTTACGGTGCTCATAGTACAGTGACTCTTCCTGAATCTTGCCTCGCTGATAACCCGTCTCCATGGCACCGAGCACACCACCTCGATCAGTAATTCGGTCGAACTCTGCGAGCACGGCCTCCTCTACCAGGTCAGTCAGTTCCTCGATCACAAAACTGCCCTGACTTGGATTTTCATTTTTTGCCAGGCCCCATTCCTTGTTGATAACCATCTGAATCGCCAGTGCCCGACGAACTGAGTCTTCGCTGGGCGTGGTCACTGCCTCGTCATTGGCATTGGTGTGCAGACTGTTGCAGTTATCGTAAACTGCAATCAGCGCCTGCAACGTTGTACGAATGTCGTTGAAGCTCATCTCCTGTGCATGAAGAGAGCGTCCTGACGTCTGGATATGGTATTTAAGTCTTTGACTGCGCTCATTCGCCCCATAGCGATCGCGCATCCCAATCGCCCAGATCCGCCTCGCGACACGTCCCATAACCGTGTATTCCGGATCCATACCATTGGAGAAGAAAAAAGAGAAATTCGGTACAAACTGATCAACACTCATTCCCCGGGCAAGATACGCCTCTACATAAGTAAATCCGTTGGCCAGTGTCAGCGCGAGCTGAGTAAGCGGGTTCGCACCAGCTTCCGCGATGTGATAACCCGATATCGATACCGAGTAAAAATTACCTATAGAGTTATCGATAAAATACTGCTGTATATCTCCCATCATTCTTAAACTGAAATCGGTTGAAAAAAGACACGTATTTTGACCTTGATCTTCCTTGAGAATGTCTGCCTGCACGGTGCCGCGAACATTCTCAAGGGACCAGGAGAAAAGGTGCCGGTACTCCGATTCGTCCGGCTCTCGGCTATTGTCCGAGCGAAACCGGTCGACCTGCTGGTCAATCGCGGTATTCAGGAAAAAAGCGAGCACCGTTGGTGCAGGTCCGTTGATAGTCATGGAGACGGAAGTCTCCGGGTTACACAGGTCGAAACCATCATACAAAGCCCGCATGTCATCAAGCGTCGCAATGGACACTCCGGAAGTACCGACCTTGCCGTAGATATCTGGCCTTTGCGCAGGATCAGCGCCATATAAAGTCACAGAATCAAACGCCGTAGAAAGTCGCTTCGCCACCGTATCCTTGGACAGGTAGTGAAATCGGCGATTCGTTCTGAATGCATCCCCTTCACCGGAAAACATGCGGGTAGGGTCTTCGTTTTCCCGCTTGAACGGAAAAACACCCGCGGTAAACGGAAATCGGCCCGGTACGTTTTCCAACATTAACCAGCGGAGAATGTCGCCATGGTCCTGATAGCGTGGCAGACTCACACGGGGAACTTTCGTACCAGACAAAGAGGTGTGCGTCAGTGGCTGACTGATATCCCGGCCTCGAACTGAATAAACCAGAGATGACCCCGAGTAATCCTCGATCAGCTTTGGGAATGCCTGTAACTGTAGTTGAGAATCCTCACTCAGCGCCTTGTCCCGCTCAGCCACAAGATGCTGCAGTTCATCAGTATGCTTGCCTTGTTCCCGCAACATCCGGATGCCGGCCTGCAACTGCTGATGTTCGCGAGCAACCTGGGCCTGTCGCGCAGCCGTATCCCGGTAAGACCGGACCGCTTCTGCAATTTCAGAAAGGTAACGCTGACGGGATGGAGGCACAATACCGCGTTGATTAGACCCAGTGGATACCACAGGTTCCCGGTCCGGGCGGCGCGCAGGCAAACCTAAAGGTTCGAGCACTGCAAACAACTCGTGATAAAGCGACGTCACGCCCTGATCGTTAAAGTTGGACGCCATCGTGCCATAGACGGGCATCTCATCGAGAGATTGGTCAAACGCTTGCCGGTTACGCTGTGTCTGTTTACGTACATCCCGCAAAGCGTCTTCGGCACCCTTACGATCGAACTTGTTGATCGCAACAAAATCGGCATAGTCCAACATGTCAATCTTCTCAAGCTGAGTTGCAGCACCAAATTCTGGTGTCATCACGTAGAGCGAGCAGTCAACCAGCGGTACGATCCCGGAATCACCTTGGCCGATCCCGGGTGTTTCAACTATCACCAGTCCGAAGCCTGCGCGCTTGGTTGTTTCAATAATCTCAGGCAGTTGCGGTGGAAGTTCCAGCCCCGAAGTACGCGTTGCCAGAGAACGCATGAAAACCGAAGCACCTTCGATGGCATTCATCCGGATCCGATCTCCCAGAAGGGCCCCACCAGTTTTTCGGCGAGATGGATCTATCGCCAGTACTGCAATTCTGAGTGAATCACCAAATTCAAACCGTAATCTCAGGATAAGCTCATCTGTCAGTGACGATTTACCAGACCCACCAGTTCCGGTAATTCCAAGTACCGGGACAGAAATTTTTTTCTCACTAGCAGCAGTACGCAATCCGTCAATAAACGATGCGGGTGCAGTCTCGTTTTCAAGTGCCGTAATCACTCTTGCAAGATCTTCAACCGATACGCCGTCCAGCTGATCGACGTCTTGAATTGTCTGTGTCGCGGGGTAGAAATGGGCCCGTTCGATCATGTCATCGATCATGCCCTGTAGGCCCAATGCGTGTCCGTCCTGAGGCGAATAAATCCGACACACGCCGTAATCCTGAAGTTCCTGAATCTCAACAGGAACAATCACCCCACCGCCACCGCCGAATACCCGAATGTCTGCACGCCCCCGCTGTGTCAGCATGTCAATCATGTACTTAAAAAACTCGGTGTGGCCACCCTGGTAGGAACTGACAGCGATGCCCTGTGCATCTTCTTCTACAGCGGCATCAACAATTTCCTGCACCGACCGGTTGTGCCCCAGGTGAATGACTTCCACGCCGGAGGACTGAAGGATCCGCCGCATGACGTTGATCGACGCGTCATGGCCATCAAACAGGCTTGCTGCGGTGATGAATCGGACGCGGTAATCCGGTTCAAGCAACGGCGCCAGTGGTCGTTCCGAAGTAACAGCAGCCTGGCTCATGAGCATTGGGATGGACGAGTGTGAGAAGGCTGATTATTTTAATTTCCGTTTACGTAAACGTCAATTAAAGCTATACTCTAACTATGCTTTTAGTGAGCGAAAATGCGCGACAGGGCGACCCTGCCCAAGAGCAATTCTCAATATCCGAACTTTCCCAGGAATTCGATGTCACCACACGTGCCATCCGATTTTATGAAGACGAAGGATTACTCGAGCCACACCGTCAAGGGCGGCAGCGTGTCTACTCCAGCAGGGACCGTGTACGCCTCAAACTGATTCTGCGCGGGAAGCGATTGGGCTTCTCGCTCAGTGAGATCGGCGACATCATCGATATGTACGACTCAGAACCTGGTGAAGTGGGGCAGTTACAGTATTTCATCGAAAAAATCAGTGTACGACGAAAGACGCTTAAGCAGCAGCGGAACGATATCGAAGTTACACTTAAGGAACTGGACGGCATCGAAAAACAGTGTCGAAAGTCCATGACTCACCTGGACCAACCATAACAACGAACCTGCCGGTGTTACGGTCTGTAGGCCCCAACCTGATCAGAATTACTGATTCGTTGCAGCCGACAGGCCAGTGTGGCTAAAACAATCACAGCCAAAATACTAATCATGTCCAGCACAGGCACTCGCGTACTACTCGTTCTGGCTTCGGTTGTGATCGTGATTGCGGGTCTTAAAGCCGCCAGTACCATTATTGTTCCGCTGCTAATGGCCCTGTTCATCGCCATCATTACAACACCGTTCATGCTATGGCTGACTGGCAAAGGCGTGCCCAAATGGGCTGCGCTGGGTCTCATTCTACTCGTGCTCGCAGGTTTCATCCTGACTGTCGGTTCACTAATCAGTTCGTCCGTAGACCAGTTCAGCGCTCTACTCCCCGCCTATGAAAGCAAGCTGCGTACGACCATAACGCTGCTGAGTGACTGGGCCGCCGGCCATAGCCTAACGGGATTCACCGGTGGCGAGTTCACGGTTGTTGATCCCAAGGCAGCTGCCCAGATTATCGGTGGATTGGTCGGCAGCCTCGGCAGAATCGTGGGTGACAGCTTGCTGATTTTTTTCACCGTCATGTTTCTTTTGGTCGAAGCATCCACGATACCCAACAAGATCCGCGCAATCCTCTCCGACCCCGATACCACCCTGGAAAGGCTGTCTGAGTTCCTGAACGCTGTGAAGCAATACCTGGTGATCAAATCCCTGACCAGCCTGATTACAGGGGTGGTCGTCACCGCGTGGCTCTTTTTCCTAGGTGTCGATTTTGCTGTGCTCTGGGGCTCGATTGCCTTTTTTATGAATTTCGTACCTTTTGTTGGCTCAATCATCGCTGCGGTCCCGGTGGTGTTCCTGGCCTTTCTCGATGCAGGCGTACAAGACGCACTGCTGGTGGCCGCCGGTTTCCTTGCGATCAACCTTGTGGTGGGTAACCTGATAGAACCCCGCTTCATGGGGCGAGGCCTGGGCCTCTCTACACTGGTTGTGTTCTTGTCACTGCTCTTTTGGGGGTGGGTCTTCGGCCCGGTCGGCATGTTCTTATCAGCACCTTTGACCATGCTGGTAAAAATCGCACTGGAGAGCGATCCCAGGAGCCGCTGGATTGCGATACTGCTGAGTAGCGGAACCCTGCCAAGGCAGTGAACGAGTCAGGAATCTGTCGTCTGCGGAGGTTTGTCCAACTGATAAAGCCCGCCGTTGTGTTAGTATTCCCGCGCCTGATGCTGACTCGATCGGCTCAATGACTGTCTCAGAATCTTCACCACAGACGATCACGGCCCTGAAGGCCCTGTCGCCCCTTGATGGCCGCTACGCCAGCCGTCTGGCTCCCCTCAACGATCTGTTCAGCGAATTCGGATTGATCAAACAGCGTGTTGAAATTGAAGTGCGCTGGCTTGAACAGCTTGCCCGTACACCGCAAATCCAGGAGGTACCTCCGCTTACTGATGATGCCTGCGCATTCCTCGATCATATTGTTGCTGACTTCTCTGTAACCGACGCAGAACAGGTCAAGGCAATCGAATCCAGAACCAATCATGACGTCAAGGCCGTGGAATATTTTCTCAAGGAAGCCGTTAGCGGTAAGCCGGAGCTTCAAGAAGTCTCTGAGTTCATCCATTTTGCCTGCACATCCGAGGACATCAATAACCTGGCTTATGCTGTTATGCTGGATAAAGGCAGAAACAACATCTTGCTACCGCTGATCGATCAAATGATCCAGGACCTGTCTGAGCTGGCTAGATCAACTGCGGGTCAGCCTATGCTTTCCAGAACCCACGGCCAGGCAGCGAGCCCGACTACGCTCGGCAAGGAATTGGCTAACGTAACGGCTCGTTTGCTGACAGCACAACAAAAACTAGCGGACGTGCCGCTGTATGGGAAAATGAATGGGGCTGTCGGTAACTACAATGCGCACCTTGCAGCGTACCCTGATGTCGACTGGCCAGCATTATCACGCAATGTAGTGGAATCGTTCGGTATCCAGAATCAACCGTTGACCACACAGATTGAACCCCATGACTGTATCGCAGAACTGTGCCATGCACTGATGCGCCTCAACCTGATCGTGCTGGATCTCGATCGTGATCTGTGGGGCTATATCTCGCTCGGCTATTTTAGTCAGCGCCTGAAGGATGGTGAAGTTGGCTCCAGCACCATGCCACATAAAGTTAACCCAATAGATTTCGAGAACTCCGAAGGCAACATTGGTCTTGCAAATGCAATGCTGGGACATCTCGCAGAAAAACTGCCTGTCAGCCGCTGGCAGCGAGACTTAAGTGATTCAACCGTGCTCCGTAATCTTGGCAGTGCACTGGGTTACTCGGTACTCGCACTCGATTCCTCAGAACGGGGCCTCAAGAAACTTCAGGTGAATCCCGATCAACTGCGGGACGATCTGGACAATGCCTGGGAGGTGCTCGCCGAAGCTGTACAGACAGTCATGCGCCGACATGGCATCGCCCAACCCTATGAGCAACTCAAAGTACTGACCCGCGGTCGTAAAAAGATCACCGCTGAGTCACTCAGAGCGTTCATTGATGGTCTGTCTCTACCTGCAGCCGTCAAAGATGAGTTAAATCAACTGACTCCTGCCCGTTATACTGGTAATGCACAACAAACTGCCGAACAGTTCTTAAGTAACGTTACCGGCAATTGATGGCTGCAGCTGATACACCGCACTGAACATGAGCGGTATCCGATTGTCGAAACTGATGGCCGAACGTGGACTGTGTTCACGCCGGGAGGCCGACCGCCTGATCGAAAAGGGCCAGGTTCTTGTTAATGGCCAAGTCGTCGACCGCCTGGGCTCTCGATTCGATCCAACCGTCTGCATTGCTTTAACACCAGAAATTCAGAGAGAACGTCTACGTCTTGTGACCGTACTGCTCAACAAACCGCCCGGCGTGGTTTCGAACCAGCCGGAAAAGGGCTACCCGGAAGCCGCTTCGCTGATTACCCGAGGAAATCTTCAGCGTCTAGCGGGCCAGACGCCCCGAGAACCTCCTTCCGTAAAAACCCTGCACGTTGCTGGGCGACTTGACATTGATTCCAGTGGTCTGCTCGTCCTAACTCAGGATGGCCAAGTTGCACGGCAACTCATCAGTCCAAATTCAGTCATCGAAAAAGAATATGTCGTCCGCTTGACCGAACGGGTACCCACTGCCGCGCTCGCCCGGATGCGCGGAGAACTGACACTGGACGGACGTCTTCTGAAGCCGGCCCTGATCACACAGACAGACGATCGGACCCTGCATTTAGTACTTCAGGAAGGACGCAAAAGACAGATACGGCGAATGTGCGACCTTGTCGGACTTCGGGTTCATTCTTTGGTTCGTGTGCGCATAGGTCGGGTTGGTCTTGGAGATTTATCCCGCGGCAGATGGCGCTACCTTGATTCCGGCGAGGTGTTCTGAGCTGTGGACAGCTATCGCTTACTGCGCCCCCTGCTGTTCCGGTTGCCGCCGGAGACCAGCCACCGACTCACACTGAACGCCCTGAGTTTGGCGGGGCGAATTCATCCGCTTGACCAGTTTCTCGCTGATGCGGTCCGTGGACGATTACCCCAGCACCCGATCACGGTGATGGGTATCCCGTTTCCCAACCCGGTGGGCGTCGCCGCTGGGCTAGACAAACATGCCAGCGCTGTTGATGGCCTGAGCGCTCTGGGTTTCGGTTTTGTCGAGTTGGGCACTGTGACGCCGCTCGCTCAACCCGGCAACCCCAGACCCCGGTTGTTTCGTCTGAGTACGATCAATGGCGTGATCAACCGCAATGGCTTCAACAGTGTCGGGCTCAACCAGTTCCTATCAAATCTGGCCCGCAGTCGTCACACCGTTCGACTCGGGATTAATATCGGCAAAAATGCCGCCACACCGCTAGAACATGCTGAACACGACTATTTGACCGCGCTGCGTGCGGTGTATGGCGTCGCCGACTACATCGCAATAAACATCTCATCACCCAATACCCCGGGTCTGCGTGACTTACAAGGCGAACACGCGCTCGAGAATCTTCTGGGCAAACTCAAGGACGAACAATCCAGACTGTCAGACAACCACGGGTACTACACGCCTTTGGCCGTCAAAATCTCTCCAGACATAGATCAGATAGATATCGACCGGATCGCCGAATCACTCGCTCGCTACGAGTTAGACGCGGTAATCGCCACGAATACAACAGTCAGCCGACCCGGGGTATCTGTCCAGGCTGCCCAATCAATAGAACAAGGGGGCTTAAGTGGTGAGCCGCTGAACGAAATGTCCAGCCGCGTAATCGCAAGACTGGCCAGCGCACTGGGCAGTACACTGCCGATCATTGGTGTCGGCGGAATCATGAACGCCACCGACGCCTGGGAAAAGTTCACCGCCGGCGCGAGCCTGATACAACTGTATACCGGGCTTATCTATCGTGGGCCCAGACTGCTGGATGATATTCTGACCGACCTCGATCAACGGATCTCTATCGCCCAGGCAGGTTCGCTGACCGAACTACTCGGCCGATAACACCTGAGTCCCTAAAACTCCTGACCTGCCCTCATGCCCTACGCGACTGGACCTATCAGAATTGTTTTGGCTATCCAGGTTCAGATAGTCAGCCGAAAACGTTAGAATCCTGCCCTGAATAAACTATTACTCCGTCTGACAGTCTTCATCCTATGGTAACCACAGACCTCAAACTATCAGATCACTGCACCGATGCTGACTAAAAACCCCCCAAGCACCCGATTTGCAGCAGAGCTGAAGTCCGGCGAACACACGGAACCCCGCTTTAACCTGGCCGACTATGCGGTCCTGATGAAACCGCGTGTGATGTCGCTGGTGGTGTTTACGGCGCTGGTCGGATTGTTGCTGGCACCCGGCAGCATTGACCCATGGACAGCAACAGCCGCAATCGTATTTATCGCCCTCGGCGCCGGCGCGGCTGGCGCGATCAATATGTGGTACGACCGAGATATTGATCTACAGATGAGCCGGACAATGAACCGTCCGTTACCTGCTGGACGCATGCAGCCGGGCCCGGCTCTGGCCTTCGGTATTATCATGGCCCTGGCAGCGGTTTCATCCATGGCCTACTACGTGAACCTGATATCTGCCGCGCTTTTGCTGGTCACGATTCTTTACTATGTTTTTGTTTACACCGTCTGGCTGAAACGCCTGACACCCCAGAACGTCGTCATTGGCGGGGTCTCCGGCGCGCTGCCGCCGGTCGTCGGTTGGGCATCCGTTACGGGTGGTATCGACGCCGGGGCGCTTTCACTGTTTCTCATCATCCTTCTCTGGACACCCCCCCATTCTTGGGCGCTGGCGCTGTATCGGCGCGGAGATTACGAAGCAGCCGGCGTGCCTATGCTGCCGGTGGTCGCTGGGGTACAGGCCACAAAAAGGCAGATGACGTTCTACACTGTGCTGCTTCTGCCGGCGACACTTATTCCCGTTGCGATCGGGATATCCGGCATGGTTTACGCCGTAGTCGCGCTGACCTGCGCGCTTGGATTCGCCTTCCACAGCCGCCGCCTGTGGCTTGCCGCAGACGACGTCATCGTAAATGTTTCCAAATCCAATCCAGCCCGTGGACTGTTCTTTTTTTCCATCCAGTATTTGTTTGCCCTGTTCGTTGCACTGCTCGCTGACCGGCTGTTTTTCCTGCCCGTGTTCTAGACGCGATACCGCGTCACCTGCTGAAGTCAGCGACTGACCCGTACCGGAATACCGTCGGGGGAAAGGTGATCAGGCACCCGCTGAGCCGGGCGCCACGCAACACCGTAGATCACTTCCCAAGACAACGGCAAGGTCCCGTCTTCACCGCGTAACGACTCGTAGGCCTTCTTCAATCTCTGCCCCTGACCGCTGCCACGTAAACCGCGCTGGCGGGATGACAATGCATTTCGAGCGCCCGTGGCACGCAGATCCGTAACCAGCGCCTCCAGCGTCCGATAGGTGAAGGTCAGCATTTCTACATCCATAACCGGCTCACTGAACCCCGACTGCACCAAAGAATCACCGAGATCGTGCATGTCTGAAAACGCATGCACATGCGGCCCGTCATCGACCATCGCCCATGCGGCCGCCAGTTCTCTGAGTGAATCTGGCCCACAACTTGAAAAAGTAAACAGCCCGCCAGGACGCAGCACCCGACACGCTTCAGAAAAAACGATCTGCGTATCGCACCAGGGCAGCAACAGGTTCGAGAAGATCAGATCAACACACTGATCCGCCAGTGGTAAACGGTGAGCATCGCCATTGATGAATCCACTGCCGGTTGTTTTCTCGCCGGCCCTGAGCATCGCTTCAGATAGATCAAGGCCGACGACAGCTGACTGACCGAACCGGTGACTCAGGAGCGCCGCGCACCAACCGGTGCCACAGCCCAGGTCGAGAATATGGCGGGGAGACAGGTCTACCAGAGACAGGCGCTCAACCAATTCCTTGCCGACCCGCTTGTGCAGTACGGAAGCGGTATGAAAACCAGCAGCTGCACGATCGAAGTGGCGGTGCACGGTAGACAACTCGATCGCTGACATAGACCCTTCCCTGTTCTGACCAGTTCACTCCAACCCAACCTGTGACGCATGTCACAGCACAGCTAATAGCGCATGTCGTCAAATACTGCAGGCCGGCGCACAGCCTAACCGATACAGATGATCCCATGCACGCTAATCATAAAGCTATAACCGAAGCCCGGCACAAATTAGGCATCACATTAAACTGGCTGCTGGAACCCGTGTGTTTTCTATGCGAAGAGAACGGTGAGTGGCGCCATGGTCTGTGTAAACACTGCTGGCAGCACCTGCCCCACAATCTTTTGTGCTGTCGGATCTGCGCGCTACCACTGGCCAGCAAAGGCCTGTGCGGGGCCTGTCAGGCCACTGCGATGACCTATGATCGAATCATTGCGCCGACAGTGTATCGACATCCCATTGATCAGATGCTGTGCAGCCTGAAGTATGCCGGCCGACTGCAGTGGGCACGCACCGCCGCTGGCCTGGTTGTAGACTGCGTGCTGCAGCAGGATCTGGAATTACCTCATCTGTTACTGCCGGTGCCGATGACGCGCAAGGCCATCCGCCAGCGCGGCTTCAATCAGTCAGCCTACATTGCCCGCCTGGTGGGTCGGCAACTGAAAATCAAAGTGGGCTTCGATGTGGTCCATAAAACCCGCGAAACCCACCGCCAGTCCACGCTCTCACGCAGCCAGCGGCAGCAGAACATTGTCGGTGCCTTTGCCCTTACCAGACCCGTGGCCGGAACACGGATTGCAATCGTTGACGATGTGGTCACCAGCTGCAGTACGGTTGCTGAGCTGGCTGGGGTACTCAAAGCAGCCCAAGCAAGCGAGGTGAACGTGTGGGCTTGTGCGCGGACGCCGGCTTAGGTATTAACCAACAAAAAGGCCGGGGTTAGACCCCCGGCCTTTTTTTACGTTCCTTATTTAATTACGAATTAAGGCATCTTACTGGCAGCTTGATGGCAATAACGTAGTTACAGTTACAGTGCCCCCGCCATCAGCACAAGTCCAACTAATTGCCCCACCATCAGCTGCTGATGGTGTCAGGTTCATTATGCCGCCAGCAAGTTTCGCGTGCGCACCGGTACCAAAGGTTACTTTAATCGCCCCAGTCGTGTCCTGAACCGAGACCTCGGACACATACTTACCAATAATAGTGTTTGCGGCTGCTAAGCCATATTCTGCGTTACAGTCCGGCGTACTGGCACAGGTGGTAGCGTATGCTCCATTGGTATTAGCAAACTCCGCTACGGCCACCTTAGCTCCAGATGCAAGTGATAGCGCCTCACTCGCCTGCGCTCTGGCTACATAGTTCTGATACTGCGGGATCGCAATCGCCGCGAGGATGCCGATGATCGCAACAACGATCATCAGTTCGATTAAGGTAAAACCGCTTTGAATCTTTTTCATTGAGATCGGCTCCAAGGTCGATTAATTGTAGAGATTTCCTTCACCCAATCACTATGGCCACCACAGAAGGGCTATAACCATATTATGCCCTAGGGCCCAATAAATAACAGCCCCGCATCAACTTACACCAGCTAAATATATGATAATAGATCGAAAAGTTGTCGGATGTTCCAGCACGTTCTGCTTGCGGGTGACAACCGGCTGTAACAGATAGCGCTATACTTACTCGTGATTTTCAGATTTTCGAACCCTGAATAATATCCCGATTGAAAACCTGCGGAATGTCGACCCTTTCCAGCTGTGGCAAAACAACAAAAAAATAAAACAAGCGTATTTCTGTGGATCGGCGTAAACACCCAGGGCCAACCGGCCCAGGGTGAACTGGAAGCGACCAATGTGCAACGGGCACGGGCTGCACTGCGCCAACAGGGCGTACGCGTTAAGCGCCTGCGCAAGAAACCCACACCGCTGATTCCCAAGCGCATCAAGCCGAAAGATATCTCCATCGCAACCCGCCAGCTGGCGACCATGCTGAGTGCCGGCATCCCCATCGCAAGTTCTTATGCCGCGATCGCCAAGGGGTCCGACCACGAAACAATTCAGAAAGTCTTCAAAGAAATTCAAACCGAAGTCGAAGCAGGCACCAATCTCAGCCTGGCCTTGAAGCGGTATCCACGACTGTTCGATGACCTTTACACCAACCTTGTCGCGGTGGGTGAGCGGTCCGGTAATTTGGATAACCTGATGGAGAAAATCGCCAACTACATGGAGAACCATGAAGAAATCAAAGCCAAGATCAAGGGTGCAATGTTCTATCCGGCGGCAGTGATCGCGGTCGCATTTATCGTCACTACACTGCTAATGTTATTCGTGATACCGCAGTTCGAGGATCTTTTCAGCAGTTTCGATGCAAGCCTGCCCGCCTTGACCGGTGCCCTTATCGCCATGTCACGCGGGTTAAGAGATCATTTTCTGTTGATATTTGGCGGGATCATTGGCAGTATCGTCTTCATAGTAATCTCCTACCGTCGTTCAGAAAAGATGCAGCGCGGTGTTGACCGCCTGAGTCTGCGCATGCCTATCTTCGGTGAGATCCTTCGCAAAGCGGCCGTCTCCAGATATGCCCGTACCCTCGCCACTATGTTCGGTTCTGGCGTACCCCTGGTTGAATCTCTTGATTCCGTGGCTGGCGCAACGGGTAACAGCCTGTACAGCGACGCCTGCAGCAACATCCGCGAAGCCGTCAGCACCGGCCGATCGCTATCAGCGTCAATGGCGGATACAGGCCTGTTTCCGGCGATGGTCATCCAGATGACCTCCACCGGTGAAGAATCCGGCGCCATAGAAGACATGCTCAACAAGGTGGCTGATTTTTACGAGCGCGAAGTCCGCGAAGCAGTAGACAACATGAGTAAACTGATTGAACCGCTGCTTATGGTGGTCCTGGGGGGTATCGTTGGTACGCTGGTTATCGGGATGTACCTGCCCATCTTTAAGATGGCGTCCGTGGTCTAGATGCCTGGCTTTGGAAAACGGAGGGTGCTGGACCTGTGGACTACCTAGATCTTCTGACCGCGATGCCCACAGTCACCGGCTTACTGGGGCTGTTACTGGGCCTTGTGGTCGGCAGTTTTCTCAACGTGGTGATCATTCGCCTGCCACCGCGCCTTGCCTATCAATGGCAACATAGTCAGACCCTCTCAGACTCGTCCGAGGCCGCCGAGGAACCACCCCCGGGCATTGTGCTGGGTCGCTCTCATTGTCCGAAGTGCAATCATGTCATTCGCTGGTGGGAAAACATCCCGTTACTGGGTTTCTTGGTCCTACATGGGCGATGCTCGAGCTGTCAGACCCAGATTTCGATCCGCTATCCGGTAATCGAGGCATTCACTGCAGCAGTGACACTGGTCATCCTATGGCGCTTCGGTATCAGTTCAGTGCTTGTTCCGGCACTGGTATTTAGCTGGACGCTGATCGCACTGACGTTTATCGATCTCGACCATTTTCTGTTACCCGATGTCATGACCCTGCCGCTGCTCTGGCTCGGGCTCCTGGTCAATCTTGCAGGCGGATTCTGCGACATTCATGCGGCGGTCATCGGTGCAGTGGCGGGTTATCTGACTCTGTGGATCGTCTATCACCTATACCGGGTCATCACGGGGCGTGCCGGTTTCGGTCATGGTGACTTCAAGCTGCTGGCGGCTCTTGGGGCCTGGCTCGGCTGGCAGATGCTGCCTTTGATCATCCTGCTGGCATCGGTAGTTGGTGCTGCAGTGGGCATCGGCATGATCACCGCCGGTCGGCTGAACAGCCGCCAGCCGCTGCCTTTTGGACCTTACCTTGCAGGGGCTGGCTTAATAGCGATGCTCTTTGGCCAACAACTGGTCAATGGTTATCTTCAGTTTACTGGTCTTGGATGAATTTTCGATGCTGAAGATTGCATTAACAGGTGGCATCGGTTCGGGTAAGACAACAGTGAGTGATTACTTTCGAGAACTGGGCGTACCGGTGATTGATGCTGACGAGACTTCACATGAGATCACACAGGCCGGAGAACCGGTTGTTCAGAAAATCGTGGACGTATTCGGTGACTCAGTGCTTGATTGCGATGGCAATCTCGACCGGGCCGCCTTGAGAAACATAGTTTTTGCTGATCCCGAATCCCGAAAGCAACTGGAATCGATCCTCCATCCCGAGATCCGGCAACGAATGAATGAAGCAGCAAGTCGCACCCAATCACCCTACTGCCTGTTTTCGATTCCGCTTCTTATTGAAACCAGTCAACACACGCGTTACGACCGGATACTGGTGGTCGAAGCATCCGAGGACCGGCGCAGATCCTGGATACAGGCACGAAGCGACCTAACACAAAGCGAGATTACCGCTATATTGTCAGCGCAGGTTTCAGACGAACAACGGCGGCGTGCAGCAGATGATCTGCTGATTAATGACGGCGGGATCGATGATCTTCATGCCCGTATCGACCGCCTACACCAAACTTACCTGGCGCTCTCCAGGGGGCAAGAACAGTCAAACGGTTAGTTCGTGGTCAACCAAAACTGAGCCAGTACCGCACAACGCCCAGGACATCAGGTCCGGTATTCTGCGTTTATCCGAATGTACTCGTGGGTCAGGTCACAGGTCCAGACTCGCGCACGACCACGCCCCAATCCCAGATTCACACTGATCTCAATTTCACTTCCTTTCAGATGCTGATCCACGACTGACTCGGTATAGCCGGCAACACACTGTCCCCGGTGAGCGATCAGCACGCCACCCATCGAGACACTCAGAAGTTGCTGGTCAACCTGTGCCTGGGACTTGCCAACGGCCATGACGATGCGGCCCCAGTTGGCATCTTCCCCTGCAATGGCCGTCTTAACCAGCGGCGACTCAGCAATGGCGAGCCCAACTTTACGGGCAGCAGTGTTCGAGGTGGCGCCCTCAACGTCGATGGTGATGAACTTACTCGCGCCTTCTCCATCTTTCACAACCTGCGTTGCCAGGTCCACATAAACCTCCAGCAGCGCCTGTTTGAAGTTTTTCAACGCTCGCTCCGACATGCTTTCAGGCTCTGCGTTGCGTGCCTGACCCGTTGCTACCAGTATCGATGTGTCACTGGTCGAAGTATCGCTATCGACAGTAATGCAATTAAAAGAGCGGTCAACCGTTGCACTGTGTACAGATCTCAGTACAGCAGCTGGAATGCGTGCATCCGTAAATACAAAAGCCAGCATCGTCGCCATATTGGGGGCGATCATACCGGAGCCTTTTGCAATACCCGCAATCGTGATTTCGGTATCGCCGATCAAGCACCGGCGATAGGCACCTTTGGGAAACGTATCCGTTGTGGTAATCGCCCGGGCAGCCTGATTCCAGGATGCATTACCTAAACTCCCGATAAGTCTGGGAAACACAGCATCTATCCGATCCACCGGCAACGGCTCACCAATCACCCCAGTTGAGGCGACCAGCACACCAGTAGGGCGACAAGCCAGTGCTTTGGCAATACGCCCGGCAGACCACCTGACATCGTGCATACCCTGGTCACCCGTAAATGCATTGGCATTACCACTGTTCACCAGCAACGCACGGGCCCGACCTGAAGCGATGTTGTCACGACACCACATCACGGGCGCCGATGCTGTACTGGATCGAGTGAAGACCCCTGCAGCGGTTGTGCCCTGTGACAAAGTAGCCAGCAGCAGATCGTTACGACGCCGGTGTTTGATTCCAGCAGCCGCGACCGCTAGTCGAACACCCGCCACCTCTGGTATGTGGGGGAAGCGCCGAGGCGCAAGCGGAGACTTGGAAACTTCAGACAATTGTTCAACCTGCTCAGAATTCTTGTACTTGTCACAACTTGCCATGGCAATGTTTGTATTTTTTGCCGGATCCGCAAGGACACAGTGCGTTACGGCCAACCTTGGGTCCACCACGGACAAAGGGCTGCGTAGTCGCCGCAGTGGATTCTGGTGCCAGAACATTCGGTTGGTCTCCAGATTCCAGTGCGGGTAGAGGTTCAGTTGTGGCGTCGGGATGCAGGAATTCAAGCCCACCAGCACTCTGACGCCGACGCTGCACCTCAAGTTCCTCAACTTCAGCCGATGTCTGTATCTGGATCTTCGACAAAATTCCGATGGTCTCGTTCTTAACCCGCTCTAGCACGTCAGTAAACATCTCGAATGCTTCGCGTTTGTACTCCTGTTTTGGATTCTTCTGCGCATATCCCCGGAGTCCTATCCCCTGACGAAGGTGATCCATCTGGGCAAGGTGATCCTTCCATTGTTCATCCAGAACCCGCAACATAACCGCCTTCTCGAGGTGCCGGATGACCTCTTCACCCACACCGGCGGCTTTTTGTTCATAGGCACCGATTACTTCTGATTCAATTCGTTGACGGAGCGTCTCCTCGTGAAGCGCGTCGTCTTCCGCCAACCATTGACTAATGGGCATTGTCAGTCCGAATCGAGCTTCGACGTCTGTCTCAAGGCTCGGGACATCCCATTGCTCTTCCAGACTCTCGGGCGGTAGGTGAACATCAATCAATTCATTGACAACTTCGGTACGTGCCACGCCAACGGTGTCGGAGATATCATCCATCTCCATCAGTCGATTACGCTGCTCGTAGATCACCTTTCGCTGTTCATTCGCGACGTCGTCATATTCCAGCAGCTGTTTTCGGGTATCAAAGTTTCGGCCTTCCACCTTTTTCTGAGAATTTTCTATTGCACGGGTTACCCAACTGTGCTCGATCGCCTCACCCTCTTCCATACCCAGCTTCTCCATCAAACCGGCTACACGCTCGGAGCCAAAAATACGCATCAGATTATCTTCCATGGAAAGATAGTACCGGCTCGACCCGGGATCACCCTGGCGCCCGCAACGACCTCGAAGCTGATTGTCTACACGGCGGGATTCATTACGTTCGGTTCCTAGGACATGCAGTCCGCCCGCGTCGACCACTTCTTTGTGGCGTTGCTGCCATTGTTCGCGAATCGATGCCTGTTCGGCTTTCTGACCCTCCCCTAAGTCAGCAAGTTCCATATCCAGGTTGCCGCCTAGAACGATGTCCGTTCCACGACCGGCCATATTCGTTGCGATAGTGATAGCACCTGGTCGACCTGCCTGCGCGATGATACCGGCCTCCCGCTCATGGTGTTTCGCGTTCAGTACCTCATGATCGATGCCAGATTGACGAAGAATTCCCGAAAGATACTCAGAAGTTTCGATGGAGGCCGTTCCCACCAGAACAGGCTGCCGCTTGTCACGACAGTGCTCTATACCGCTGAGAATAGCACTAAACTTTTCACTTTGAGTACGGTAAACCAGGTCTGGCTGATCATCGCGAATCATCGCCATGTTGGTCGGTATGACCATCACCTCAAGTCCATAAATCTGTTGAAATTCCACAGCTTCAGTGTCTGCAGTACCCGTCATACCGGACAACTTATCGTACAACCTGAACAAGTTCTGGAAGGTGATCGCTGCGAGGGTCTGATTCTCCTGCTGGATTGGAACTCCTTCTTTGGCTTCTACAGCCTGGTGAAGGCCTTCCCCCCAACGCCTCCCTGTCATCATACGCCCGGTGAACTCATCGATAATCACGATCTGACGATCGCGAACGATGTAATCAACATCACGCTGAAACAAGGAGTGGGCACGCAGTGCTGCATACAGATGGTGCACCAGACTGATGTTGCCAACATCATAGAGACTCGATCCCTCGTTCAACAATCCTGATTCGAGCAGCATCGCTTCGGCGCTTTCGTGGCCGTCTTCAGTCAGAAAGACCTGCTTGTTCTTCTCATCGACAGAGAAATCACCTGGGCCCTCTTCTTCATGTTGTCGCACCAGTTTTGGGATGATGTGATTGATCTTCACATACAGATCAGTACTGTCGTCGGCCGAACCCGATATGATCAATGGTGTTCTAGCTTCATCGACCAGGATGGAGTCCACTTCGTCTACAATGGCAAAATTGCGTGAACGCTGAACACGGTCTTCGATGCCGAATGCCATGTTGTCGCGCAGATAGTCAAAACCATACTCGTTGTTGGTGCCGTAAACGATATCGCACGCGTAAGCGCTTCGTTTAGACTCAGGGTCTTGCCCGGATACGATCACGCCCACTGTCAGACCCAAGAACTGGTAGATCTTCCCCATCCAGTCGGCATCACGGGCCGCAAGATAGTCGTTCACCGTGACCACATGGACAGTCCCGCCGCAGACAGCAGTCAGATATGCCGGCAGGGTTGCAACCAGAGTCTTGCCCTCACCCGTACGCATTTCTGCGATCTTGCCCTCGTACAGCACCATGCCACCGATCAGCTGCACATCAAAGTGCCGCATGTCCAGAGTGCGCCGTGCCGTCTCACGCACAACCGCAAATACTTCCGACATCAGATCTTCCGGGCTCTCACCTTCGCCCGCGCGTCGGCGAAACTCATCGGTCTTGGCTGCCAGACCACTATCATCAAGCCCGGCGATCTGCTCTTCCAGAGAATTAATCTGATCAACCATACGGCTCATTCGCTTTAGATTTCTCTGGTTGCGACTGCCGAAAATCTTTGTAGCAAATTTACCGAACATCAGTAAGATATCTCCCGTGTATTTAGGTATCAGATCAGAGTAATGATCCCGGCGAATTCAAACGGCCAACCAGCAACCCGTTTTATCCACGATCGACCTGAAGGCATCTCTATCCTGGCGAAACTGATACTATTGGACGAATTTTATCATGAGCGATTCAACTTTCAGACCAGTAGGGGCTCTGGTGAAGTCTGTGTCCGCATCTGCTGCTGCAGATCCCGGTGACGATACAGATAAAGTAACCCGATTCTGGCAGCTTACCGTCAGCGTCGACATCGCTGCACACACGCGGGTTGCGCTAGAGGATAGCGTACTCCTCGTGTTTGCGGATTCATCGGTATGGGGACACGCTGTCACCCTGCAAAAAAACACGATCATAGCCAAACTCAAATCTCATGGTGTCGGTTGTGAAGAAATCACCGTCAAAGTCAAGCCTCGAGAGGCAGAGCGGGTGCCCACGATAACATCAAGAGACCCTGATCCGATTGAATCATCTTCAGCGAACGCACTTGAGCAAAGTGCGCACACCGTAACAACACCCGGCCTGCGCAGGGTGCTGCAACGACTCAGTCAGCATCGAAAAACCGATAACTGAGCATTATTCTGAATATTGCCCAGGAAACAACCCTGCTTGAGCTCATCGAGTGAATCATCGGCCACGCCAGACTGGTTTTCGTTTCTCGGCAAAAGCACGGGCACCTTCAATCTGATCTTCACTGCTATAGAGCCGATCAACGGTCGGGAATGTTCGACCTGTGATTCCGTCCAGTGCGTCCTGAAACCGCATATTCTCAGCTGCTCGTGTGACTTCCTTAATAGCCGCATAAACCAGTGGTGGACCCTGCGCTAAAGTCTCGGCAAGTTCCCGGGCCCGCGGCATCAACTCTGCAGCTGGCACAATATGATTTACCAACCCCCAACGGTGTGCTTCGGCGCTGTCAAGCCAGCGACCAGTAAATAGTAATTCCATGGCGATGTGGTAGGGAATCCGCTTAGGTAGCTTGAGCGCCGCGGCATCAGCGATTGTCCCCGAGTTGATTTCGGGCAGTGCAAAAGTCGCGTGATCCGCAGCGAGGATAATGTCTGCTGACAACGCGAGCTCCAGCCCACCGCCACAACAAATACCGTTAATTGCAGCTACAACCGGCTTATTCAGGTGCGGCAACTCCTGCAGGCCACCGAATCCTCCAACACCATAATCACTATCGACCGCCTCACCGTCTGCGGCTGCTTTAAGGTCCCAGCCTGGACAGAAAAACTTTTCGCCAGCACCGGTAATTACGGCAACCCGCAGCTCGGGATCATCCCGAAACGCTGCGAAGACTTCCCCCATCTGCCGACTGGTCGCGACGTCGATGGCGTTGGCTTTAGGTCGATTGAGGGTAACTTCCAGTACAGACGAATGCTTCTCAACGTGAATGGGTGTATCCATGCTTGATTCATCTCCTTATGTTGATGCTGGTTGCAAAACAGGAACCTATTGCAACCGGTCTGACTTAAATTAGACAGAATCTCGCCGGCCCGACAACGGCTTGTGAAACTGACTTAACAAGACATCGGCGGCCACCACGCCTTTCCCCAAAGGTCGCACCAGCATCGGATTGATATCCAGTTCTGAAACTGAGCTAGTTGCCGATAGGATATGGCTGGACAGGGTCTCGAGACAATCAAGCAATGCAACCGTATCACCTTGGCTTGTGCCACGAAATCCCTTAAGCAAAGGCATCATTCTGAGTTTTGCCAGGGCTGATTCAAATTCTGATCGCCTGGCGGGCAAGAGAACGATTTGAACATCCTGGAGTAATTCGACCAGAATACCGCCGGTTCCCAGCATCATGCAAGGACCAACCTGTGGGTCGTGTTCAACGCCAATAATCAGTTCGACCACCGCATCAGTGATCATCTCTTCTACGATCAGCCTGTCATAGTGTGCAAGCAACCGCTCCGCTGAATCTCTGAGATGTTGTTCATTCGATACGTTCAATGTCACAGCTAACTGATCGCTTTTATGCGTTAAGCTGACGTCACAGGCTTTCACACAAACAGGAAATCCAATGTCGCCAGCTGCCTCAACCGACTCTTCGATACTTCGCACCAGTCGCCCCCGTGGTACAGCCAGGCCCAACTCCGACAACCAAGCCTTGCCTTCCCACTCATCAACGATAAACGACCCTTGTCTTATTTCGGTAATCACACCCGGTAGCATCAAAGGTGGTGCCTGACGCCATAGATATCCAATCTTAGCTGCAGCTTCGACCGCATCCAGTGCCTGTTCGATCCCGCATAGCGGTGCGATACCACAATTGATGAAGTCGCTAGCTGTACTTTCGGGCAAATTTTCCGGCAAACTGGCCAATATCGCTGTGTGCTGCCCTGTGTCCTGTGCTGCTCTTTCGATTGCGTTCATGGCCGGATGCCATGTATCCCATTGACAGTTGTCCTGTCGAGGGAAGTCCAACAACAATAGCGATAAGTCAAACCCGCAACTGAGCATCGCACGATACGTCTTGTAGAGTTTTTCCTCATCATTCCAGTTAAATGTGTGGTAGTCGAGCGGGTTCGATACGGTGACCAACTCTGAGAGGGTTTCTCTGACCTGCTGGTACTGATCAGAGGAAAACTCGGGGAAGCTGACATCTCGACCTTCTGCCGCGTCTGCCATCAGCATCGCCTCACCGCCTGAACAACTCATAGATCCTATGCGGCTACCGGACAGCGGGCCGTGTACATGAAGCAGTTTCAAGGTTTCAATGAGACTGTCCAATGAGCGGACCCTGGCGATCCCCAGTCTGTCCAAAAGCGCATCGGCGACCTGGTCGGAACCTGCCAGTGAGGCAGTATGTGACAAAGCAAGCCCGGCACCGCGTACGCTCGAACCAGCCTTGATGGCCACCATAGGCAGGTGCCTGTCCCGTGCAAGTCTGCTTGCACGCTCGAGAGTCTGCACATCGCTAAATCCTTCGACGTGTAGACCCACTGCGGTCACACGGTCATCGGCAACTACTGCCTCTATAGCATGCGCGACATCTGTCTGGGCCTGGTTTCCCAGCGCCAGAACATAGGCTATTGGCAAACCGCGGGTCTGCATGGTTAGGTTTAGCAGGATGTTACTGCTCTGGGTAAACAACGCCACGCCTCGCTTCACCCGCTGACCGCCGTGCTGGTCGGGCCACAGCAACGCACCATCTAAGTAATTGATCAGGCCATAACAATTCGGCCCAAGGATCGGCATATTGCCAGCGGCCTGAACCAGTTCTGCCTGAAGCTGTTTACCGTCCTCACTTTCACTGAATCCTGAGGCGTAGCAGACCGCACCGCCACCATCGATCCTCCGAAGTTCAGCAACGATCTCGATGGTTTGCCAGCGGTTGACACCAATAAAACTGACGTCGGGTGCACCAGGTAGTTCACTGATATCCCGATAGCAACGACGGCCTGCAACTTTATTGTGTCGAGGATGTACCGGCCATATCTCCCCAGGGAAACCCAGACGTATGCACTGCCGTACCACCTCTGCGGCTTCTCGACCACCAAATACGGCGACAGTCTTAGGTCTAAATAGGCGTTCGAGATCCAAAGCGCTCTGCTCAGCGTGCAAGTCGTCTAATCCCAGCGAGGTCTTAGAATATCTCTCGAGATGATATGCCTTTGAATTTCGCTGGTACCTTCCCAGATTCGCTCAACGCGGGCGTCACGCCATATACGCTCGAGCGGCAGGTCAGCCATCAGCCCCATGCCGCCATGAATCTGGATCGCTTCATCAGCCACATAAGCCAACATCTCGGTTGTATAGAGTTTGGCCATCGCATAGTCTGAGTCGGTTGCGCTGCCCTGATCAGTTTTCCACGCACTCTTCAAGGTCAGAAGTTCGGCAGCTTCAAGACGCATTCGCATCTCTGCAATCTTGAATCCGACACCCTGGAAACGACCGATCGGCTGTCCAAACTGCTTTCTTTGCGCAGCCCAGTCTAGAGCGAGTTCCAATGCACGATGGGCACGGCCCAGGCACATTGCTGCCACCTGAAGCCGGGTCGCGCCAAGCCAATCATTGGCAACCGAAAATCCTTGATGTTCATGGCCCAGCATCTGCGATGCCGGAATCCGGCATTGATCGAATTCAAGAATACAGTTGTGGTAACCCCGGTGAGACACGCTGTGATAACCCGGACGCACATCGAATCCTTTGGTTCCCTTGTCGACCAGAAAGGTACTAATCAACTTCCTAGGTCCTCGACTGGAGCTCTCTTCTCCCGTTGCTGCAAACAAAATAACGAAATCGGCGATATCAGCATGGCTGATAAAATGTTTAGTGCCAGTGATGACATAGTCACCCCCTTTCCGGTCTGCTCTACAGGTCATTGAACGAAGGTCCGATCCGGCGCCTGGCTCGGTCATCGCGAGACAATCTATTTTTTCGCCCTTTATACAGGGTAGAAGATACCGCTCTCTCTGCTCGTTAGTGCAAGCCTGCAGGATATTACTGGGCCGACCAACAAGATACTGCAGTGCAAAATTAGCCCGACCAAGCTCTCGTTCAAACAAAGTCAGCGACACGGTATCAAGTCCGCCACCGCCGAGCTCTACCGGCATATTTGCAGCATAGAACCCTAGTTCGATGGCCTTACGAACAATCTCTTGGCGTAACTCCAAAGATACCTGATCGGCTTTTTCAACTTCATCCTCGTGTGGGTACAGCTCCTGCTCAACGAAGCGGCGGGCGCTTTCGATCAGCATTTTCTGTTCGTCGGTAACGGTAAATTCCATTCGTTGTCACTCCCGTTGTATTAGAGCAGTAACAGGCAATTTTGATCCTCACAAAATGATTCTGACAGTCCGCGCTCTGGCAACCGCGCTGATGCTAGCGTAAGTCAACGCATCGCGCATCTAAGGTTGAACAGGCCCACACCTGCCTGTCTGCGAGGGCCTGCATCGAATGCCTGATACGACACAAACTACAGGCTGTTAATTTGACCCCTGTCGCTACAGATTTAGGGCCTGACGGGAGAACTAGTGAGAAACTGCAGGTCGGGTAAAACTGATAGGTGCACTCTGCTCATCTTCAAACGAGACCAGTTCCCACGCCTCAGGCTGTGCCGCAAGCTCCTGAAGCAGTCTGTTGTTGAGACAGTGTCCAGACTTGTGTGCAGTGAACGATCCCACCAATGGGTAACCTAGGAGATACAGGTCCCCGATTGCATCGAGGATTTTATGTCGCACAAATTCGTCACCATATCGCAGTCCTTCATCGTTCAGGATGTGATACGCATCCATCACAATTGCATTATCGAAGCTACCGCCTCTGGCTAATCCTGCTTCCTGAAGTGCCTCGACATCCTGCAGAAACCCAAAAGTACGGGCACGACTGATCTCTTTCATGAAAGAGGCGGTCGAAAAATCAATGCTCGCACTCTGGCTAGATGACTTCAGGATTGGATGATCAAAATCAATACTGAAAGTCACCTTAAATCCTTCAAAAGGTTCAAAACGGGCCCATTTGTCACCGTCGTGCACCTCAATCGCTTGTTTGATTCGGATAAATTGCTTAGGGGTGTTTTGCTCCTGAAGTCCTGCTGACTGAATGAGAAAGACAAAAGGAGCGGCACTGCCATCCATGATCGGAACTTCTGCTGCAGTCAGGTCGACCCATGCATTATCGACGGCAAGACCCGCAAAGGCAGACATCAGGTGCTCGACTGTCGACACGCGGGTGCCGCATGATTCAAGTGTTGTAGACAGTCGGGTATCGGAAACAAGATCCGGCGACGCATTGATCTCAACTACCGGGTCAAGGTCGATACGTCGAAACACGATACCAGTGCCCGCGGGGGCGGGGCGTAGTGTCAGATAGACCTTCTCACCGGTATGCAGGCCTACGCCGGTCGCCCGAATGACATTTTTTAGGGTTCTTTGCCTGACCATGCGACCTGTTCCTGTTTTGTTATAGGGTCGAATTCAGTGTCAAAAAGGCAGTTTTCGGACACGCCACTAATAGTACATTAGTATTCCCTAATTGTGTACCGGTTTTACAATATTTTTACCACTTTTTTTGCATTTTTGCAGATTTCCTCCTGGATCGCTAATTTCATTGGGTTTTACTCGGCCTGACGTCTCAAAAATGCGGGTATGTCCAGATAATCCATGTCGACAGCGGCATTACCCTCGGCCAGACCCGGTGCCTGAGAACGGCGCCGAATGACCGTGGGGGTATCCAGATCCAGAACAGGTTCTTCTGCTGGCGCACTATCGCTCGCATCGTCTCTCACCAGATGAACGTCAGGTCTTGCCGTACCCCTGCGGATACCTGTCGCAACCATAGTAACCCGGAGATCCCCTTCCATGTCCGAGTCTAGTGTGGTTCCGATCACCACCGTGGCATCTTCCGATGCATAGTTACTCACGACCTCCCCTATGTGTGCATACTCATCAAGTGTCATGTCTGGACCTGCGGAAACATTAACCAATAGTCCTCGTGCACCATAGATATCGACATCTTCAAGCAGCGGACTTGATACTGCACCATGAACGGCATCGATGGCACGATCCGGCCCTGTTGCAGTAGCTGAACCCATCATCGCCATACCCATCTCCAGCATCACTGTCTTGACGTCTGCAAAATCAACATTAATCAATCCCGGACGCGTTATTAACTCTGAAATACCCTGCACAGCATTGAATAGAACTTCGTTGGCTTTACCAAAGGCGTCCAGCAAAGTCACCTGCCCGCCCATGACTTCGAGAATTCTCTCGTTGGGAATAATGATCAGTGAATCGACCAACTCACTCAGTTCACTGATACCCCGATCCGCCGCCTCTATGCGCTTTCGTCCCTCGAATTTGAACGGCCGCGTGACAATTGCAACCGTCAGAATACCCTTCTCTCGTGCCAACTGAGCAATCACAGGTGCAGCACCGGTACCCGTGCCACCCCCCATACCCGCTGTCAGGAAAACCATATCCGTGTTGTCGAGCACCTCGGCAATCTTGTCCCGATCTTCAGTCGCCGCCTGCTTGCCAACATCCGGGTCTGTTCCGGCACCCAGCCCCTTGGTCAGGTTCTCACCAAGCTGAAGAACTTTTGATACCCCCGAGCGCCTGAGGGCCTGAGCATCAGTGTTGGCGTTGATAAACTCTACACCTTCGAGGTTTGCCGACAACATGTGATCAACTGCATTACCGCCGCCACCCCCAATTCCCAGCACCTTAATAACAGCCTGCTGGCCTGCAGTTTCCATCAGTTCAAACATGATTAAGCTCCTTTTGCCAGGGTTAAACGTTATTACTTAAGTAAATAATGCAACAGCCCAAAATTTTTCGAACTCCTATTTCCAAGTCATCGTAAAAACCTATACGCATGGTTTACTCTTCCGTTAAATGCTTAGTGAACCAACTTTTCATACGCTGTATCGGTTGATCTGCCCATCCAAAACCCTTTCTACGCGTCTCAGGTCTGCTCTGGTATTGATGGCCAAACAGAAGCAACCCGATACCAGTGGCATAGATCGGACTTCTCATCACTTCACTTAGCGTACCTGTATAGTGAGGGACACCAAGCCGAACGGGTAACTGGAAGACTTCTTCCGCCAACTCAACCATACCTTCCATTTTTGAACTGCCCCCAGTCAACACAATCCCTGCCCCCAATAGGTCTTCGTATCCACTTCGACGCAACTCTTCTTGCACCAGCAGGAAAAGCTCTTCAGCACGTGGTTCTACGACGTCTACCAACTGGGATAGAGCAAGCTTACGCGGTGCGCGGTCGCCGACACTGGGTGTATCGATCAACTCTCCCTCCGGTGCCAGCCGTGCCATTGCATAAGCAAACTTTTTCTTGATCTCTTCGGCGGCCTGGGTTGGCGTCCGAAGGGCTACAGCTACATCATTTGTGATCTGATCGCCCGCTATCGGCAATACAACTGTATGTCTGACTGCGCCCTCTGTGAATACTGCTATATCAGACGTACCGCCACCAATATCCACCAGACAAACACCCAGCTCTTTCTCATCGTCGTCGAGTACCGCATAGCTCGATGCCAGCTGTTCCAATATCAGGTCATCAACCTCCAAACCACAGCGTCGAATACACTTATCGATGTTTTGTGCCGCACTCAAGGCTCCCGTAATAATGTGAACCTTGGCTTCCAGGCGCACTCCGCTCATCCCTATTGGTTCGCGTACGCCTTCCTGCCCGTCAATGATGAAATCTTGTGGCAAAATGTGTAATACCCGTTGATCATTTGGTATAGCTTGGGCACGGGCGGCTTCGATAACACGTTCGATATCGGCAGCATCAACCTCCTCATCACGAATTGCGACAACTCCCTGAGAATTCAGGCTGCTGATGTGGGCACCTGCTATGCCGGCGAATACTGAATTAATCCGGCAGTCTGCCGTGAGTTCCGCCTCTTCCACCGCGCTCTGAATGGAATTGACTGTCGATTCGATATTCGCCACGACACCCTTGCGGAGGCCTTTGGAGATATGCTGTCCCATACCGATTATCTCCAGACCTGAGTCAGGCTGGACCTGACCGACAATCGCTACAACCTTGGATGTGCCAATATCCAAGCCGGCAATGATGTTGTGTTCGCGGTTTTTGATCATCGCTGACACTCTCAGTTACCCTACTGTCCGTGGGCTGCCAGTTGAACCACACCGCTGCCGCCGGCTCGCCACTGGACAGCAAAACCGCTGTCATAACGCATGTCTACACGTTCAATGTCCGGTAACCGGTCTTGCAAAACCGAATCGAACACCGCAACAAACTGATCGACCTTGCGTACCGGATTACCTCTGCCCACAACGATCTCTAGCTCGACTGGTATCTGCAGGGATGCCGATTGCAACACCACCACCCAGTTTCCAGCCTCATCGATAGACAACTTCTTGACCTCTAAGTCAAGTAGGGCAAGACTCGATACTAGGTCGAGAAAGGCATCAATCACGGTATGTCGGTCAGCTGTTGGGCTACGCAAAACTGGTTGCAGAGTAATATTGGAATCCGGCGGCAGATTCACATAATCCCGACTCTCAAGGGCGCTGCCGTCAGTCGCATACCACAGCGCAATCGCACCGGCCTCCGTAATCGAGATTTCCAGTGTATCTGGCCAGTGTCTTCTCACCGCCGCCTGGTAGACACCTGGTAAATGAACAAGGGCATTCTCAATTTCCTCAAGGTCGGCAGTAAAATAGTTACCAATCAGTGCTAACCAAGCAGTCCGCTCGACCGTTTGTGCATCCACTCGGGCCGAATTGCCGTGAATATGTATTCTTTCTATCGTGAAACGACCTGGCCGAAATAGTTGATCCGCCAGGACAACGCCTGTCATCAATAGCACGACGGTGATCGTGACCCACAAACTCGGTTTGTGCAGGATCTTTTTTCGCTGCCCAATCATGGCGTCAGTCAATTCACCATCCTGAACGTTGACGGTACGATCCGGGCTCATAGTCGGTCTCCGACGATCCTGACTTCAGTTTCAAGGAAAACCCCGAACTTAGCTTTAACCCGCGTTTGTATGCACGCAATGAGTTTCTCGATGTCCCAAGCGCACGCATTTCCGGTATTAACGATGAAATTGGCATGCTGGTTGGAGACCATTGCACCGCCGACCTTGAGGCCCTTCAGTCCAGCCTGATCAATCAGCCGCGCGGCGTGATCCCCGGCAGGGTTGCGAAACACGGAGCCCGCACTGGATGCCTGAATTGGCTGTTTTTCAGAGCGTTCCACCAGTAATGACCGAATGCGCTGCCGGCCCTCGTCTTCAGAACCGCGAAGAAGTTTCAGCGTCGCACCCACAAACCAGTGGTCCGGCAATAACTCAACCCAGCGATAGCCCGTTTTGAATGCACTGGTGGGATGCTGCTGAATCCTGCCATCGCGGTTGATAAGTTCTACTCGGTCAACGATATCCCAGATTTCACTCCCGAAGGCACCCGCATTCATCGCCAAAGCACCACCGACAGTGCCAGGTATACCGGCAAGAAACTCCGCACCGGAAAAACCCGCCTTTGCGCAAAATCGAGCCACCTTGGCACATGCCACACCAGCCTCAGCAATCACACCGCGATCTTCCAGATGTGTCAACTGAGTCAAACCTCCATGACAACAAATCACCGCACCGCGGAATCCGGCATCCCGCACAAGCAGATTCGAACCCAGTCCAACCCACAACAAAGGGGTCTCAGAAGGAAGTACTTGGAGAAATTGAGAGAGGTCATTTCTGTCGAAGGGGCGAAAATAATAATCTGCCTGTCCACCAACTCGCCAACTGGTATGCTGTGCCATCAACTCATGGCATCGAACTTCTCCCCGAACAGTTGGAAAATAGCGCTTTGAATTCATAGCTGCTGCTGGCGTCACTCGATGCCACCCTCCGTACCTTGACTCTGTTCTCCGACCAGTCCCCGCGCGACGCGACCGATATTGCCTGCACCCAACGTCAACACAACATCTCCCGGCTGAGCGAGTTCTAGCAACTTGTCCGGCAGCAAGAAAACATCCTCCAGATAAACCGGGTCAACTCCGCCAAGCGCACGAATCCGTTCACACAAGACAGCGCCGCTGGCAGAAGCAATCACCGCTTCACCAGCTGGGTAAACATCTGTCACAACAAGATGCGATTCAGTAGCTAGTAAAGCGGCAAACTCATCAAGCAGGTCGCGTGTACGGGTATAACGGTGGGGCTGAAAAACCACGACTCGACGTCGAACTGGCCAGCACCCAGAAACCGCCTCAAGAGTGGCCGCGATTTCACTTGGGTGGTGTGCGTAATCGTCAACTACAACTGCGGAACCACCTGCAACAATCAGTTCACCGAGAATCTCAAAGCGTCGATCTATACCTTGAAAATTCTTTAGTCCATCGACAATCGACTCATGGCTTGCGCCCACCTTATCCGCGACGGCAATAGCGGCAAGCGCGTTCAGAACATTGTGTCGCCCGGCCAATGCTAGATCTATCGGCAATTCGGTACCATCGGGCAGATGGGCATGGAACATCATGTGAGAACCCTGCGGTCTGATATCACTGGCGTAATAATCTGCCCCTGGCTTACTGCCATACGTCACGACTGGCTTTTTCAACCTGATCCGCAGGCCGACAACAACAGGATCATCAGCACACAGGATTGCCAGACCATAAAAGGGGAGATGGGAAAGAAAATCAGCAAAGGTTGAGACGAGCCTGTCGAAGTTTCCACCATAAAAATCCATGTGATCGCTGTCAATGTTGGTGACCACGGCGAGATAAGGCTGTAAATGCAGAAAAGATGCATCGCTTTCGTCAGCCTCGGCGATAAGCCAAGGACCACTACCCAGCCGTGCATTACCGCTGACACTTTTTACCAGTCCGCCCACAAGGAATGTCGGATCCAGATTGGCAGCCGCTAGCACAGCGGCTATCAGGCTGGTCGTTGTGGTTTTGCCGTGTGTGCCAGCCACCGCAATGCCCTGCCGGAAGCGCATCAACTCCCCCAACATTTCTGCACGTGGAATAACTGGGATGCCTGCGTCTACCGCTGCTTGTACTTCGATGTTGTTTGTGCGGACAGCCGTAGATGTCACAACAACATCTGCTTGCGCAACACTGTCTGCACTGTGGCCAATAGTCACTTTTACACCAGTCTCCCGAAGCCGCACTGTCACATCCGATTCGACCATGTCAGATCCTGTCACCCGGTAACCCTGATCGAGCATGACTGATGCTATTCCGCTCATACCAGCTCCACCAATTCCGACAAAATGTATCTGCTGAACGAACTCACGCACTGGCTACCTCCAAACACTGTCCAGTCACACGCTCAATCGCGTCCGGGCAGCCGAGCGCACGCGCTTTCTGCGCGATCGAAAGAAGTTGAGCTCGGTCGTTCTGAAACTTCTTCACTGTTAGCGCCAACAGATTGGCAGAAAGATCGCTTTCTTCAAGTGCAATGGCAGCACCTTGCGACACCAGGTACTGGGCATTAATATATTGATGATTTCCCGCAGCGTAAGGATAGGGAACCAGTACGGCCGCTAGTCCTGCTGCACAGATTTCGGCCACTGTCATCGCTCCAGCCCGGCAAACAACAAGATCGGCCTGGTAGTACGCTGCAGCCATGTCCTCTATGAATTCCCGTACATCCACCTCGATGTCAAGCTCCCGATACCGCGCAAACAGTTCCTGGGCTCGGTCACGCCCACACTGATGTAGCACTTTGGGGCGCTGATCCGGCGTCAACTCAGCCATCGCTTCCGGCACGATCTGATTGAGCACCCGTGCGCCCTGGCTGCCTCCCACCACCAATAGGTGCAGAACGCGATCCTGTCGGTTGCCGTATCGCTCTTCTGGAATCGGTAAGGAAAGGATAGGCTCTCGTACCGGATTACCGGTCCATTCGACCCGCCGGCCAAGGCCAGGCGTATCGGGAAAGCCACACATCACGCGTCTTGCAACTGGCGCCAGCAGACGATTCGTAATACCAGCACGTGTATTTGCTTCATGAATCAGTAGCGGCAGGCGCATCAACCAAGCCACCAGTCCTCCCGGACCGGCTACAAATCCACCCATCCCCAGGACAGCAACCGGTTTGCGGCGGCTGATTACGGCGTAAACCTGCAGCATCGCCCTGATCAGCATTACTGGTGATCCGATTTTTCGGCGCCAGCCACTGCGCCGTATACCTTGAACATCGATCCATTCCATGTCGATACCTTCACCCGGTACCACTGAAGACTCCAGTCCCGAGCGGGTGCCCAGCCACACAACTCCAATCCCATGGTTCATCAGTGATTTAGCAACACTGAGCGCCGGATAGACATGTCCGCCAGTTCCACCCGCCATGATCAGGATTGTTTTCATCGTTTTGTACCAAGGGCCCGTTGGTTACTTCGATCGACGGCGAGCAGAAGTCCAATTGCAAAACAGCAACTGATCATGCTGCTGCCACCATAACTCATCAACGGCAGCGTCAATCCTTTGGTGGGTATGACACCCAGATTCACAGCCAGATTCACTATTACCTGAAGCGTCAGCAACAGACCAACCCCTTGTGCAACTCGAGCTTGAAATATCTGCCCTAGCCGACCTGCCCGATCTGCAATTCGGAAAGCTCGCCAGCACAAACTTGCATAGAGAACGATAAGCACTGCGATTCCGATGAGGCCCAACTCCTCGCCAATTACCGCCACCAGAAAATCATTGCTGGCTTCAGGCAGATAAAACAGCTTCTGTACACTTGCACCCAGGCCAACACCAAACCACTCACCACTCCCCAGTGCAATCAGTGCCTGAACCAACTGGTATCCGCACCCGTAAGGTTCAGCAAATGGATCGAGAAAGCACAAAACTCTTTGTAGCCTGTTGGGGTTAAAGAAGATTAGGACGCTCATCGCCACCAGAACGGCAATAAATGCACCACAAAAATAGATCAGACGAATGCCGGAAAGGAACAGCATGCCCAGCACAGTGACAAGGATAACTGCAGTGCAGCCATAGTCCGGCTCGAGCAGAAGCAACACTGCGATTCCACTGAAAACAAGCGCGGGTTCAATCATGTTGACACTGAAAGTGCTCAGCTGAGGCAACCTTGTTGCGCAGTGGTCTGCCAGGTACAGCACAATCAACACTTTAACGATCTCCGAAGGTTGAAACTGAAGGGGGCCTATTGGAAACCAGCGGGTACTGCCGTTGACTTCCCGACCCAGTCCAGGCACCAGCAGCAATACCAGCATGACTACCCCGACAACCATGAGCACACGACTGGATCGCTGCCAAATGTGCATATCAATCTGGGACACCAGATAGGCGATTACGATACCGAGCGTAATACTGAATACGTGTTTAAGTAACGGCATGACACTGGAACCAGAACCGTGCGTACCGAGCGTCGCGGAAAATACCATTACTGCGCTGAATCCGAGCAGACTCAACACTGACAAGACCAAGGTCCTATCCATAACGATCTGAGATCGTGGACTTTTCTGATCGACGGTAAGGGTAATGCTCACCGCAGTTGCTCCTTGACCAATTGCCGAAATACCTCTCCCCGCTGCTGGTAGTCTTCAAACATATCGAAGCTGGCACAGGCTGGAGACAGAACGACAGCATCACCTGGTTGTGCCCAGGATGCAGCCAACGAAACGGCATGCGCTAGATCGTCTGCAATCGTAAGCGGCACACAGCGACCAATGGCTGCTGCAACCTTGTTGCGGTCTTCCCCAAAAAGGACAACCTGACGTGCATAACGTCTCACTGCATCGGCAAGAATTGAAAGGTCGGCACCTTTAGACTGTCCTCCGGCAATCAACACGACCGGGCGGTTCACACCTTCCAGCGCAGCGACCGTGGCAGCAGGATTTGTACCCTTGGAATCATTTACCCAGATAATATCGTCCCGATCATCTATAACTTCGCAGCGGTGAGGCAAGCCCTGGAACCGACGCAATGCATCCAGTCCCAAAGCTGAAGTGTCGCCGAACAAAACCTCAGTTGATGCCAACGCTGCAAGTGCATTTGCCACGTTATGTGTTCCAGACAGTTCAAGCTCAGCAACGCTGAGCAGATGATCGCTACCACGTACAAGCCAAGAGCCATCCTCATCAGTAGCCAGGCCATAATCTTTCAGACCGGTTGGCCTGTCGAGTCCAAAAGTGATGTGCTGGGTATCGCTTTCCAGAGTGAGGAGTTCGTGAATCGCATCATGACGTCGAGTGATGACAACCGCTGCCCCTTGGCTGATTCGAGCTTTCGCCCTAGCGTAGTCTTTTACGCTCTGATACCGATCCATATGATCTTCGGCGATGTTGAGTATGACGGCACAGTGTGGATTCAAGGTCGAAGTAGTCTCGAGTTGGAAGCTAGACAACTCCAGTACATAACAGTCGGGCTCTGGTTCAGCCAGCAACTCCAGTGCAGGACGGCCAATATTTCCACCAACCAGAACATTCCGATCGGCAGCCTCAGCCAGGCGACCGATCAATGTCGTAACAGTGCTTTTCCCGTTTGACCCCGTTATGGCAATCACCGGTGCCGTACAATCCCGCGCAAAAAGTTCGATATCACCAACCACTTCAACGCCTGCATTCATGGCTTCGAGCACAACTGGCTCAGTCAGTGCAACCCCAGGACTCATCACCAACAGATCGGTATCTTTTGCAACTGCCGTGTCGAACGACCCCGCGTGCAAATCAACATGGGGGTACAACCGGGACAGCGTATCCAGATAAGGAGGCTCTGCACGAGAATCCATCACCGTCAATGACACGCCCAAGCTATCCAGGTAGCGAACGCAAGAAAGTCCAGTAACACCCAAACCAACGATGACAGCCCGACCTGGATTTTTCTGTGTTGAGATGGTGTTAGCAGCCTGATTCATCACAGTGACTACCTGATCTTCAACGTTGCCAGTCCGATCAGAACCAGAATCAGACTGACAATCCAGAAACGAACGATAATTTTTGGTTCTGCCCAGCCCTTCAGTTCGTAGTGGTGGTGCAGCGGTGCCATCCGAAATAGTCGACGACCGGTAAGCCTAAAAGAAATCACCTGCAGGATAACTGACAAGGTCTCGATGACGAAAATGCCCCCCATGATTGCCAACACGATCTCCTGGCGGACAATAACCGCAACAGTTCCAAGTGCAGCGCCGATAGCCAGTGCACCCACATCACCCATAAACACCTGTGCCGGATAGGTGTTAAACCAAAGAAACCCAAGACCTGCACCCATCAAAGCTGAGCAGAATACGAGGACCTCACCAGCACCCGATATATGTGGAATACCTAGATAGCCAGAGAAAATTGCGTGACCCGTGAGGTAGGCAAAAATACCCATGCCGCCAGCCACAAGCACGCTGGGCAAGATAGCCAAGCCGTCCAAACCATCAGTTAGATTCACCGCATTACTGCTGCCAACGATCACAAACCATGCAAGCAGCACGTAAACCAACCCCAGATTGACTGCCACTGACTTAAACAACGGAACGATGAGCTGCGTTTCAACCGGACTTTGTGCTGTTGCAAAAAGCGTGTAGGCAGCACAGGCAGCTACGATACTTTGCCAGAAAAACTTCTGCCTCTTGGACAGCCCTCTTCCTTCATCTCCTCTGAGTTTGCCGCGATCATCGATCCAACCGATCAACCCAAACCCAACACATGTAAACAACGTAATCCAGATAAAACGGTTGCCTAGATCGGACCACAGCAGAGTTGCGATGACCGTCGACACCAGTATCAGCGCACCACCCATAGTTGGAGTGCCCGACTTGTGCTGATGAGACGCTGGGCCATCCTCCCGAATTGTCTCTCCGATTTTTAGATCATTCAGCTTGCGGATAAGTAACGGACCAATGACGAAGCTCATCACCAAAGCCGTTAGGATGCTGCAGATAGCTCGAAATGTGAGGTAGCGGAAAACATTCAGCCCGCTGTACTCGGTCGCTAAAATTTCGAACAGACTTTTGAGCATCAGGCGTACTCGCTTGGCCCTGTCTGAATCAATGCATTCACAATATTCTCCATGTGAGAAGAGAGAGAGCCCTTCACCAACACGGTGAGTTCGGGAGTGAGCAGTTCGTGAACGGCAGCAATCAGACTCTCTTGTTTTTCAAAATGGCGGGCATGCATACCAAATTCCTCTGCCGCACAACGTGCGAGACCGCCGGTCGTCAATAGGTCATCGATCCCCGCCTCCCTGGCAACCCGACCAGCAGCCTGGTGCAGACCCTCCGCCTGTTCCCCGAGTTCAGCCATATCTCCAAGCACCAAAATCCTTCTTCCTGGACGCGCAGCAAGTACCTGGATTGCCGCTTCGAGAGATGCCGGATTCGCGTTGTACGTGTCGTCTATCAACTGTGCGCCGGCCTGTGCTTGTTTTTGTTCAAGTCGACGCCGAACAGGTCGTACTTTTTCCATACCATTACAGATTTGTTCAGTGCTGCAGCCAACAGACCATGCTGCGGCCACCGCCGCCAACGCGTTGCGTGCATTGTGTCGACCGAGCAGACTCAATTGAAACTCCAACCGACCATCGGGAAGACTGACTTCTATCAGGAGTTTGTCACCTACTGTAGTGGCGTCTCCCCGGATATCAGCTTCACTCTCCAGTCCAAAAGTGACACTCCTGAAATGACGAGCACGGGCTAACCAATAAGCTGCAAATCGATCATCGGCATTGATTACCACAGCACCACTTCGGTCGAGTCCATTTAAGATTTCTGCCTTTGCCCGGGCAACACCAGTAACATCGCGCAAACCTTCCAGGTGCGCCGAGCCCGCGTTAGTGATCACTGCTACCGATGGCCTGGCAATTCGCGAGAGATAGTCGATCTCACCTGGCTGGTTCATGCCAAGCTCAAGAACCGCATGATGATGCTCTTCGCGTAACCCCAGCAAGGTGATGGGCATCCCGATGTTATTGTTGAAGTTGTCACGGGGGGAGAGCACCGGGCCACCTTCACTCAGTATCGAAGTAATCATCTCGCGGACAGTTGTCTTCCCATTGGTGCCGGTTACAGCTACGACGGGCAGGTTGAACTGACAACGCCAGTAAGCAGCAAGACGTCCAAGAGATAGCGTGGTGTCCTCGACTACCAGAGTGGGTAGGTCGATTTCCAGCTCTTGGCTGGCCAGGGCAGCTACTGCACCCGAGCTCTTAGCTTGCGCAACAAACTCATGGCCATCGAATTTTTCACCCTTGAGTGCAACAAACAACTCGCCACCACTCAGTTCGCGACTGTCTGTCACGACTCGCTCGAAATCAACATCATTACCGACAAGTCTTCCCTCGACAGCTGATGCAGCTGTTAGCAGATTCATCACTTATTTTCCTCCAGCAGTTGCCTAACGGTGTCCTGATCACTGAAATTTTTCACATCCGAACCCACAATCTGTTCCAACTCATGTCCTTTACCTGCAATGAGCACTACATCCTTTTTGTCGGCACATTTCAGTGCGATCTGTATGGCCTTCTTGCGGTCTGGTTGTACTGCACTAGGCTCACGGGTCATGCCCGACAGGATGTCTTCTAGTATCGATACAGGATCCTCTCCCCTCGAATTGTCGCTCGTGAGCACAACATGGTCAGCACAAGACTCAGCAATAGCACCCATGAGGGGTCTTTTCCCTGGATCCCGCTCGCCACCGCAACCGAATACACACCAAACCTGCCCAGCAGCATTAACTCGCGCCGCCTTCAGAGCCTGTTCCAGAGCTGATGGCGTATGAGCATAGTCAACGATGACTTGTGGCCCTTGACGATTGTGATCGACCAGCTCCATCCGACCAGATACCGACTTTAGACGTGGCATGATCTCTGATATGCCGCTGGGCGTGAACTCCAGAGCAAGCAATGTGCTCACGACCGCAACCGTGTTCATGACATTGAACTCACCCAGAAGTGAGCTGTGAAAAACTATCTCACCGACAGGAGAACTCAGTATCAAGTCGTATCCATCCGGCGCCACGTGCATCCCAAGTGGATACACGTCGGCGTTATTGTTCATTCCATAGGTCCAAACCTTGGCCGATAGACCAGCAACAGCGAATTCAGCACCCCATGGGTCATCCGCATTAATAATCGCTGTTCGCAGACCACCAGTCCGAAACAAGAGCAGTTTTGCCGCTGCGTACGCTTCCATGTTCTGGTGATAATCGAGATGATCTCGACTGAGATTGGTGAATACGGCCGCATCAAACTCGACACCCTTAACTCGATCCTGATCAAGTGCATGCGACGATACTTCGATACAGACGCTGTTGGCACCTTTTTGCAAAAGATCCGCCAGTTGGGCCTGCAGAGTAACCGCATCCGGTGTGGTCAGGCTTTGTGGCTGAAGTTCCCCGACGAGACCGGATCCAACGGTGCCGATGAATCCTGTTCGATGACCAAGACAGGTAAGCGCTTGCGCCAATAGACCTGCACAGGTGGTTTTCCCATTAGTACCCGTTAGCCCGATGACACAGAGTGCCCTGGATGGAAAACCATAGAATCGGCTCGCAATCTGACCAATTTTCTGGCGGAGATTGTCTATCGGAAAAGCGGGCACTACACAGTCTTGTCGATTCCATCCCTCCGATTCGTATAGAACCGCGGCCGCGCCTGCACTGACTGCCTGATCGATGTAACCGCGCCCATCGGTATCGTTACCCGGCAGGCCAACAAAGACCTGCCCGACCTGCACATGACGAGAGTCCAGCGAAAAACCTGAAATCTCGATGTCATCCTTAATCGGAATATTTGTTACGCCATCGAGCAGTGTTCCCAGTGAACAGAGCTTCTGTGATGCCGAAGTTGTCACGCGTCCGTTGCCAAGCCGCCTCTACGGGCTGCGATTTCGAGTGTCGACTCAGGCGCGTCAGGTGCAACACGATGTAATCGTAAAGCATCGGCCATAATATTCCCAAAGGCTGGTGCTGCGACTTCACCTCCGAAATGTTTTCCGCCTTTGGGATCATCAATCATCACGACTAAAACAAAGCGCGGATCAGACACTGGTGCAAAACCGGCAATTAAAGACCGATAACGATCCTTTTCATAACCACCACCAGGCTTGATTTTATGTACCGTACCAGTCTTACCCGCGACCCGATAATGTGGTACCACTGCCCGAGTGGCTGTACCCTCGGAGACAACCCGTTCAAGCATCAACGTGATTTGCCGAGCGACATCGGCAGGAAGCACCCTTATGCCGGCTTGAGTTTTGGTTTCCCGGCGTATGGTTACCGGCACCAGCATCCCTTCTGTCGCAAAAACTCCATAGGCACGGGCCAACTGCACCAATGTTGCTGATAGGCCGTATCCAAAAGACAGCCAAGCATGATCTACCGGGCGTTCCCTATTCACTAACAACCCCGACTGTTCACCCGGCAGTTCAATTCCCGTAGTGTGACCAAATCCTACCGCGCTCAAAGTGTCGTACAGTTCCTTAGGTGCCATTTCCAATGCCACCTTTGCCGCACCGATATTGCTTGACTTGATCAACACTTCCGAGAAACTGAGATCTCCATAATCTCGGACGTCCTGTATACGACGACCGCCAACATAGTGCACACCAGGACCGGTCATGATCCTACTGTCAGGAGTAAATACTCCCTTTGCGAGGGCTAAAGACAAGGTAAATGGTTTTATTGTTGAACCCGGTTCAAATACATCCGTGACTGCGCGGTTTTTAAAGTTCCCAGCTGTGATGTCTGCTCGGTCATTCGGATTGAAATCCGGAAAGTTGACCATAGCCAGCACCTCACCGGTGCGGCAATTGAGCATTACGGCAGAACCACCAGCTGCCTGGTTCTGTAGGACAGCCTTGCGAATATGTCTGCGCATTGCAGCCTGAATCCTAAGATCGAGACTCAAATTCAGCTTCCGACCATGATGCACGGACCGAACACTCTCAATATCTTCAACAACACGATGGCGGGCATCAATCAGAACTCGTTTCTGACCTTCTACGCCGGACAAGTGATTGTCAAAAGACCGCTCTACGCCTTCCTGACCGTGGTCATCGATGTCCGTAAATCCAACAATGTGTCCAACTAGCGTGCCCGCCGGGTAGTAACGCCCATATTCCCTCTGGGTAGTGACACCGCGGATACCCAATTGTTGAATCTGCTGCGCTTTGTCTGGTGGGAGGTGCCGACGCAAATAGACGAATTTCTTGTTGGCCGGCAGATCTATCTTGCTGTTGATCTGGTTGAGAGGGATTTTCAACGCAGCGGCGAGTCGTTCCAGGTCAGGTCCGGCTTTTCTGAGTTCTCGGGGATCTGCTGTGATCGCGTCCAGTGGTGTACTGACGGCCAAGATCTCACCCTGTCTGTCGGTGATGACACCCCGTACCGGCTTAACCGGAAGCGTTCTGATTTGCCTGATTTCTCCCTCACTTCGCAGTTGACTGCTCTCAAGCACCTGAACCTGAAATGCTCTGGCGAACAACCCCATGAACCCCAGCAACATCACCGCAAAGCAGAACCAGTGTCGCCGCGGGTAGAATTTCTGCCGATTTTGGAGCAACTGGCTCATCTTGAACTCTCAAGTCTCAAAACGACGGTGTCCTGGCGATCTGGGGGCACCATGCCCAGTTTTTGCCGGGCCTCGAATGCAATTAAGCTGTGTAGCGACCAAGTCGCCTGCTCTAGTTGAAGTTTTCCCCATTCGTCGTTAAGTCGATCGCGCAGAATTTCTGCGTCTCTGACCTCAAGAAACACTTGTCGATTTTCATATCGAATAAGCACCGTGCTCAATGCACTACCGACCACCGCAATAACAAGACCGATCAGTATCTTCATGCGTCTGCGTGCGCCGTTTTTTCAGCCGCCCTGAGCACGGCACTGCGGGCACGAGGATTGGTCTCAACCTCCTGCTGGCCGGGCCTCAGTGGCTTGCTCAGTATTTTCACAGCAGGTCGAATTTGATCATGGGTAACTGGCAGATCCGGCGGATAACGATCACCGCTGGCAGACTGGCGCAGGAACTGCTTGACTGCGCGGTGCTCGAGTGAATGAAAACTGATCACGACCAGACGGCCACCCGGTTCAAGAACACTCAGAGCTTGTGGCAACACCGACTTCAACTCACCGAGTTCCTGATTGACCTGCATCCGGATCGCCTGAAAAGTTCGGGTTGCTGGGTGCTTGCCCGGTTCTCGGGTCGGTACCGCGTGCGCTACGATGTCAGCGAGTTCTAGCGTACGCGACAGCGGTCGACTGGTCCGCGCAGCAACAACGGATCGGGCGATTCTTCTTGAATAGCGCTCCTCGCCAAGCTCGCGCAGACAGTTACGAAGCCGTTCTTCAGTGACTGTATTCAACCACTGTGCAGCAGACTGGCCCATATCCGGATTCATACGCATATCGAGCGGACCGTCACCTTTAAAACTGAAACCACGTTCATGACTATCGAGCTGTGGAGACGAAACACCAAGATCGAGTACAAGTCCTGTCACCCGATGAACGAGCCCGTGGGAATTAACCATTTCGAACAGCTCAGAAAATGATGCCTGTACAAACGTCAGCCGGTTTTCCATCTCAGACATCTGCTTTGCACAGCGGTGCGCTTCCGGATCTCGATCGATGGCAAGAACTCGTCCGACAGGTCCCAGGCAACTCAGAATGGCCCGCGTATGACCTCCACGGCCAAATGTAGCATCGACATAGGTACCATCGGCTTGGACGTTAAGCGCCTGCACGACCTCTCTCGTCATAACCGGCTCGTGTCCATTAACTGACATGGCCGGTGAGTTGTCTAAAGCGAGAGCGACTCAAGCTCAATGGGAAGTTGCCGATCCTCGGACTGCTTCAACAGCCATTCATCGCACTTCACTTTCCAAAGGCCTTCATCCCAAATCTCAAACTTATTTCCCTGTCCGATCAATACAATGTGTTTTTCTAAACTTGCAAATTCCCGTAATGGCGCAGAGACGCGTATCCGGCCCCCGCTTGAAAGATCACAATCCGTGGCATAGCCGATCAAGAGTCGCTTCAACGCCTGTGCTGACGGATCGAAACTGGGTAACTCGACGACCTTTCTTTCGACCTGCTCCCATTCATCCTGTGGATACAACCAGAGACACCGTTCGCCTGTGTTGTTAACAGTCAGCACGAACTGGCCATCACAACGCTCAGTGAGAATCTGACGGTACTTCGCAGGGACGGCAAACCGTCCTTTTTGATCCATGTTGAGGGAACTTGCACCACGAAACATGTCATCTTCTGCCTTAAGTCTTTACCTCAAACCAAAGCCGCTGGTCTGGTCCGCTGATCTATTAGTCAATTGGTGCCCACCGTCCAAAAAGAACGCCCGACCCCAAAAAAGGGGTCGGGCAATCACCAAAGGAGGATGAGGATGGATGGATATGCCGCCATCCACGGCAAACCGGTAGGGGTAGTCAGGGTACTGGGGCCTGTCGACCCGTAGCTCGAATATTCTGCTGAATAACTCACGATTCTTTACCAATTTATACCTTTTTCACCACAATTACCCACTAATCGACACTCTGGCATCAATATCACGACCTGTCAAGCCTGTAATTCAAAAAAATCATGGGTTTATCGCTGAATGGACACTGTCGATGACTGCGAACTCAATATCGGCCATCTATCGGAAACGGAGCTGACGCCAGCTGTCAGTCCGTCAGCGTTGTATAACTACGTCAAATGACCAGTTGGGCCTTAAAAAAAAGGCCTATAGGCTCTATGAGTGGAGGTGGGGAGCCGGCCTGTAAGCCGGGTTCTGTCGAAGGCGACCATTCATCTTGGTCACACGTCACCGTGTGACTCTCGCGACCTACCCGAATCCGATGCGGGCCGCACCATTGGATTCCTATTTGGTCTTGCTCCAGGTGGGGTTTACCCTGCCGTTCGTGTTACCACGAACGCGGTGCGCTCTTACCGCACCATTTCACCCTTACCGCTCAACAGGTGTTCACCTGCCGAACTGGCGGTATATTTTCTGTGGCACTGTCCATCGACTCGCGCCGTCCAGACGTTATCTGGCACCCTGCCCTGTGGAGCCCGGACTTTCCTCCGCCACGCACCGCTAAACACCAAATTCTGGTGTCTGCAGGAACGAAGCCGCGATCGCCCGGCCGACTCCCCATGACAACATATTACTGGTGACGCTTTATAGCAAGTCCGGGCGTCAGCTATCTGAGGCATCTGGCTTAGCCAATGCCAAGATTCGGTCGTAATAATCGTTGCGACGACCGCCGAACAACTTAATGGCTACCTGACTCGCTACACCGGGTTGCAAATGTTCGGCGAGTATCGGCAAAACGTCGTCAGGGCTAATTAAGCGTTGAGTAACTGGGTCTGGGCAGCCCTCGACAATGATCACGAGTTCCCCTCTGACTGGATGATCATCATTTTCGAAGCGCTCCGCCATTTCATCCAGTGTCGCCAGCACAGTCTCTTCGAAACGCTTTGTCAACTCCCGTAAAACCGAGACACGCCGCACACCACCCATAGCCCGAACCATGTCGGCCAGTGTCGCCTTTAAACGCCTCGGTGATTCGAAAAAAACCAAGGTACGGGATTCTTTTGCCAGATCCTGAAGCATCCTACGCCTTGCAGACGATCGAGCCGGCAGAAATCCTTCAAAAGCGAAACGATCTGTCGGTAGACCAGACACAGCCAGGGCTGCTGTCACAGCGCTGGGGCCGGGGACCGTCAGGACTGGTAGTCCTGTGGCCAAACAATCTCGGACGAGCAGGTAACCCGGATCGCTGATCAACGGTGTTCCAGCATCACTGACCAGTGCAATATCTTCACCACGCAGCAAAGAGTCTATGATCTGGCGACTTCGCGCGCGTTCATTGTGCTGGTGTAGCGAGAACAGTCGTTTCGACACTCCAATATGTTGAAGCAGAATTCGTGTGTGCCGCGTATCTTCAGCTGCTATCCGATCCACCGATGCCAAAACCTCCGCTGCCCGGGCAGTCAAATCGCCCAGATTGCCGATCGGCGTCGCGACCACATACAGCGTACCGGATCCGGAAACGCTCATACCAGCGCAAGACACTGACTGCAGTCGACTGAGCTGAATAACATTCTAGGCAAACTGAATGACTGTGAGTCGGGTTATTAAAGTGTATCCGGTATACTGATCCGATGTCGCGATCTGGACTTATTGACAAGGCACTGGAACTGTACCGGCACCATCTGGACAACACCCACGGCGGATTCCTGACCCGGCAGGTGGATAAGCGATTGTGCAATAGCCGGTACAAGCGCAGACCCCCTGGAAGTCATCACTGGTCTGAGGATATTGCTGCCGAATTCCTGCAACGACAGGGCCTTGTACTGCTGGTGACAAACTATCGCAATCGAACGGGTGAAATCGATCTGATCATGAGCGATGACCAAACGCTGGTTTTTGTTGAAGTCAAGCAACGTCGTGACAGCCAGTTTGGCCGACCCGAAGAATCTGTCGACATTGCTAAACAGGCGAAACTCAGGCGCACCGCAGCCAGCTATTTACAGCGCAACGATAGATTGCAATCCTGGGCCTGTCGTTTTGATGTGGTTGCGATCACGGGCAGTCCACATGCACCGGTTTGCCGCTGGATTCAGAACGCTTTCCATTAAACCGTACGAAGAAACGTACATCCCATTGAAACACGCTAACGTGCCGGTGACTGTGAGACGCAGCTAAGGCCTGTTACAGTTCGGTCTTGTAGAACAGTTCGTTCCCAATCTTTTCGTGGACCAGACCAACACCTCACTAGAAACACAGACCCCATGAATCCTGAACAAAGAATCAGACAGCATTTCGAGACCAGCGCCGCTACCGCACTCAAGACCCAGGCCGCAATCGGTCTGCAGGTGGCCGATGCGGCGCGCCGGATCGCTACTGTCTATGACAACGGCGGTAAGGTCCTGCTCTGCGGTAACGGGGGCTCAGCAAGTGACGCGCTGCACTTTTCAGCAGAATTACTGTGCCGTTATGAAAAGGAGCGCCAGCCGCTGGCCGCGATCGCCCTACCAGCTGATACAGCCACACTCACCGCTGCGGGCAACGACTACGATTTTAGTCAGATTTTTGCCCGCCAGATTACCGGTCTGGGCAAACCAAACGACGTATTGATCGTTTTCACGACATCCGGCCAGAGTCCGAACATTCTTGAGGCTACCAGAGCCGCCACAACTGCCGGACTCAGTGTCATCGCACTGACCGGACGGGACGGTGGCCCCCTGGCGAGTCTGCTTGATACAAGTGACCTGGAATTACGGGTTCCTTCAGACTCAACAGCCCGTATCCAGGAAGCCCACGCTATAATCATTCACTGCATATGTAATCTGGTTGACCTTCATATGACAGGAGAGACGAAGCTATGACGTCTTCACGCTGCACATCCCTAAAAAACGTTTGCCTGGGCCTGTTGCTCTTGGCCGGATCAATCCTGGCCGGCGGCTGCGTACCTGTAAGCTTGCTGGCTATTGATGTCGTACGCGACGAGCGAGAGCCGCGCGCTTACTGGCAAGACAATAAGGCCGAAATGGACATGCGGTTTTCGATCTACCGGAACAAGACGATTTCAGACACCAATGTCAGCGTCACGATCTGGAATGCCGTGGTACTGCTGACTGGCGAAGTACCCGACCAGCAAACCATCGACCGTATTCTGGATATCGCAAAATCTCACGATTACACCCGCCAGGTGGTAAATCGCATCGAGTTGGCCGGCCGGACCAATATGGCCAGCCGTATTAACGACAGCTGGCTAACTGGCCGTGTAAAAACTGCGCTGGTGGTATCAGGCACAGTGGACCCGACACGCTTCAAAGTTGTTACCGAAAGGGCAAATGTCTATCTCATGGGCCTGGTCACCTCGGCTGAAGCAACCGAGGCTGTGATGATCGTGCGCAGCGTTCCCGGCGTGGTGCGCGTTATCAAGGTTTTTGAGTACTTCTAATGTAGTAAGCTCAAGGCGTAAAGACGCCTGGCAGGCCGTTGAATTCTGAGCATAAGATCTTTCAGAGCCAAGACCAACTCCGGACACAGCTGGACAAGGTCAGGCGGCCGCTTGTCTTCACCAACGGCTGCTTCGACATCCTGCACCGGGGGCACGTTGATTATTTGGAGCAGGCAGCACAGCTGGGCGCTACATTACTCGTAGCAGTAAACAGTGACGAGTCAATCCGAGCGCTAGGTAAGGGTGAAGACCGGCCAATCAATTCGCTGGCAGACCGGCTGGCAGTACTGGCCGCACTGGGCTTCGTCGACCTGGCGATCGGATTCGGGGACGAGACCCCCCTGGAACTGATCCGCTTGTGCCAACCGGATCGGCTGGTCAAAGGCGGTGACTGGCCTGTTTCTGAGATTATCGGTGCCGATCTGGTCCAGGTTAGTGGCGGTACGGTCCACACCATCCCTATCCGCTATCCCTGTTCAACCAGTGAACTGCTTAAGAAGATACGCACCACAAAAAGCTGAGATCCCCTCTCTGGGTCAGGCGCAAGAGTCTGCCAGTAGCACGCGGTAGTCCTGCGCATCAGAATCACTGAAGCAACACGCAACGATCCGCTCGAACTGAACCTGATGCTGGCGCATCACGGACACCGCAATTGCTGCAGCGTCTAACTTGGGATATCCGAATACACCTGTACTGATGGCCGGAAAAGCGATAGATGCCAGTCCCGCATTCATCGCTAACGCGAAACAGTTCTCATAGCAGCACTGCAACAGCGCCGCTTCCCCCGCGCTACCGCCTTTCCAGACTGGACCAACGGTGTGAACAATCCAGGCTGAGACCAGCCCAAAGCCGGGAGTTAACCGCGCCTCCCCGGTCCTGCACCCATCCAGTTGTGCACAGTAGGCCATAAGCTCAGGACCTGCTGCCCGGTGAATTGCGCCATCAACACCCCCACCACCCAGCAGTGTCTCATTGGCGGCATTAACCACGACCGATACGTCGAGTGTCGTGATGTCAGCGATCATCACGTCGATCAAGGAAAAATCCTCGTGGGGAACATCAAGACCAATGTCAAGTCGCTAACAGCCAGCAAATGTAACACTCACGTGGGTAGGTCGATGCGTATCACCATGGGTTCGAGTTCGGTCAGGGCTCGCCTATACACTCGGCGCTTGAAGGATACGATCTGTTTCAGAGGCTGCCAGTAATCGACCCACCGCCACTCGTCAAACTCGGGACGCTCGGCATGATCAAGACAGACTTGATTATCATCGGCCAACATATGCAGCAGGTACCACATTTGCTTCTGACCTCGAAACAGCATTCCTTGAGAGCGAATGTGGGTCCGGGGCACATCATAGCGCAGCCATTTTTGTGTATGTCCAATTACCTCGACATGCTCGGGCAATAAGCCGACCTCTTCATGGAGCTCGCGGTACACGGCATCCAGTACTGATTCTCCCCTTTCGACTCCACCTTGCGGAAACTGCCAGCCATCATGGCGGCTGCGCCGGGCCCAAAGCACCTGACCCCCACCATTACACAAAATGATCCCGACGTTAGGTCGATAACCATCTTTGTCAATGCATTGATCGTCTGGCAGTTGCATAGCGTGTGTGCCCAAAAATGATTATTGTTTCATGTTCAGCGTTTTCAGACAATGTAATCATATTCTCCGCAAGCTGTCTTCAATGAGGAGCATCGGACCGTAGTAACTGCGCTGCTGACAAAACGGTGTTGATACTCGGCCAAACTGAGCAAACCAGCAGATAAACCCGACTACTTCAGATGATTATTCCTCGCGGTACAAGTCATCGTAGCGGGCCTTGAACATGACTTCGAGTTCATCGATCACCTCGACTGCAGCCTGCTGCCCCATAACATGACGGGTCATGAGTGTAGTGGCTGCAGAAAATACATTGTCACTGTCGAGCATCGGATAGGTTCTCGCCAATCGTCGTATCGCCGCGATCACACTCTCTTCCACTGGTCTTGGCACCTGTAGAGGTTGCTCGGAGACTGGTGTGGTCACAACAGGATATCGCTGTGATAGAAAATCAGCAAAATCGACAAGTGTGCATCGGGCCGTCGGTGTCATTTGACGAAAAGCCTTCAGAAGTGCCTGTTCGATATCATCGCTCATGATTGTCGGGCAGATGGCTGATCTGGGATTGAGGTTCAGGCCACGTTAACCGCTATTGGCAGCTTGTCCGTCCCCAAGACCAACCGTGTCACATTGGTCTTTCGCAAAAATGAGAAATTCCTCCATTGCCCTAATACGAAACTTTTGCTTCTGGTAAACGATCGTAAAAGGCCGTATGAGCGAAGGAGTCAAACTGGTTTTTTCGAGCAGACCCAGGCTGAGTTCCTTATCCAGCGTTGCGATCGACAAAATGGAAATTCCCAGTCCTGCTGCGACTGCACTTTTGATCGACTCAGAACTGCCAAACTCCATCGCCAGAATCATATCTGAGAACGATAATTTGTTTTCAGTCAGATACTCGGAGATGACCTGCCGGGTGCCAGATCCCTCCTCACGACTGATAAACGGGTACTGCATGATCTGGTCAGGCCTGACAGATTCTGGTCCGGCCAACGCGTGATCCGGCGGCGTTACCAGTAGCAGTTCATCCTGCCAGCAGACTTCAGTAACCAGATTCTTATTGTTGATCGGCCCTTCAACAATACCAATATCAATTTCGTTGTTTTCCACCATGTGGATAACACCGAGAGTATTAGTAACATACAGGCGCATCGTTACCTCAGGAAATTTCGCCTGATAGTCTCCGAGAACGCGTGGAATCACATATTGGCCAATCGTTGTGCTTGCACCAATAACCAAAGGTCCCAAAACATCGCCCGTGAGTTTTCGTACCTCGTTGTCCATTTCACCGTACTGCGCGATGATCAGGTCGGCATGTGACTTCACCAGTTCACCCGCTACGGTCAGTGTAATCCGATTATGTGTTCGATCAAAAAGGCGGGTGTTGAAGTATTCCTCCAACTGACGAATCTGGAATGTCACTGCCGGTTGGGTCATATGCAACACGTCGGCAGCCTTGGTAAAACTCAGCAGCCTGGCTACTGTCGAAAACACCTGCAGTCTTCTGTCAGCCATAACAAAAGTGCGTTTCTAATATCAAGCGACCGCCTGCCGTGTGCCTTCGTCCAGCACAAACTGGCGGAATGCCTGGGCTGTTGGGGAAAGTCGTTTACCGCGCCGGTGTCCGACATACCAACGGCGCATAATCGGCATTCCTCGGATATCCAAACGGCCCAGTCGCTCGAGCGTAAGTTCCAGTTCAACGGTGTGTACAGAGACAATCGCCAGCCCCAGGCCGGCTTCGACACTCTGTTTGATAGTTTCATTACCTGTCATTTCGATGGTTGCACTGGGGGTAAAATATTTTTGATCGAAAAAACGTTCCATCGCGATACGGGTTCCCGACCCTGGCTCGCGCACCACAAATGTTTCTTCCGTTAACTCTTTCAAGGCTATCGAACGGTGCTTGGACAATGGATGATCGGGGCGCGCAATCATAATCAGGGGGTTGTCCATAAAAGCGTCGGCATCGAGATCGAGGCCTTTAGGCGGTTTACCCATCAGGACGACATCGGGTTGATTGTCTTCAAGTTTTTGCAACAAGGTCTCCCTGTTGGTCACATCGAGTGTAACTTGAACACTTGGGTGCAAACGGGTAAAAGTGGCGAGCAGTCGTGTGGCGAAATAGTTCACGGTAGAAGCAACAGCGATGCGCAGCCGGCCTGAATCCACGCCTTTCAGTTCATCCATTTCTTCCCGCGCTGTGGCCAGGTGGCGCATGATAGTCTGAGCATGACGCAACATGGTTTCACCCGCTTGAGTCATGAATACGCGCTTACCCAACTGCTCGAACAACGACAATCCGACGGAACTTTCCAGCTGTTTAATCTGCATTGAAACTGCTGGCTGGGTGAGGTGAAGCTCTTCAGCCGCACGCGTATAACTCAGCTGGCGGGCGACCGCTTCGAAGACCTGCAATTGGCGAATGGTAATGTGCATACCGGACCTTTAGGGCACAGGACCGAGACCCAGATCCCGATCAACGGAATAAGTATAACTTATTTATACTACGACCAAATCGCAATAACGCTGATGTAAATTTGTACCCAGGGGCAGGCTGGCTTAGCGCTGATTCTTAAGCTTTCAACGAGGTTTTTGTCTAATTTCAGTAACAACCTGCGTCGAAGCGAGCCGCTGGCTGGCCACTATCCAGCACGGACCGAACAGTGACAGAGGCATCTTTCAAACTATTCTCCACACCCATGTGTAGCAAACACACCGCCGCACCATAAATCAGGCTGTCGTACATCGGACCCGATGCGCCGGCCAGTGCCAAACGTCCGGCCTGAGCTGTGGCCAGTGCTCTGCGGTACATTTCGTCTTCGTTCGGCAGTTCGCTCTGTGCGGACGCTGGCAACAATACATCAGGCAGTGGTACTGCACGAGTCTGAGAGTTAATGCCGGCAAGCGTGGGATCAAGCCGAATTTCTTCATTGTCCCGATCAGCTGCAAACCGCAACAGTTTCGACGGCTGATTCAGCGATGCGATAACACCGCCTTCCACACCGCGAACAATCGCAGCAGATGCAAATCCTGCCTTGCGGGCCAACATCGCATAAATTGGCGGATAAGGTTTGTGAACATACCCCGTAACCAGGTGCGTCGACTGCCGCCCCAGGACAGGAGCCAGCAACACCTCCAACGTCGTCAGTAGCGGTCGTTTCACAATTCGTGACCGAAGGTCAACCAGCTGGTGCAGACCAGGACAGGCGTATCTCTGGTCAACATATGCCCAGCCACAGGTCGGATCATCAAGTTGCATTGCTGCCTCAGCCGGGGCCAGTTCCACTACCGCACCCGCAGCTTCAAGGACCTGGCGGTGAGTAGTACCGTACTTCGGCCCGACCTGCTGAGCGCCCGAACTGACTGTGGCGATCCCACAGGCGGCAAGGACTGCGGGTAGAAAAGGAGCTGCCGGTAATCCGCGAACAAATCCGTCGAAAGGGTCTGCAATATGCAGAATATCTGCAACCCCAGAGCGCACTTGTACTGTGCTGTCGAGAAGCGCCCGAAGTGCGCCACAATTCTCAGCATCGGTTTCCCGCTTCATGCGCAGTGCAATTAGAAATATCGCGGACTGTACTTCATCGGCTGACCCGGCAAGAATATGAGTCATCGCACGATAAGTCTCTTCTTCAGAGAGGTCTTTACTGAGTTCGGGGCCGGTCGCAATGCGCTGTAGGTACGAACGCATCTCAAGATCGACCGATGCAATTTTCATGACCGTAGTCCTATCGTGGTTTCCAATTACAGTCTACGTTGCAACGCTTGCTCTCTCTATACCCAATTCGGTAGTGTAGACACACCCAACCGAATTTCTGGAGGGATTTCACATTGGACGAGCAGCAAATGACACTGGCGAGCGGAATTGCGGCATTTGAGTCCAAGCAATTCAGCCAGGCATTGCAACTTCTAGCACCACACGCACAAATCGGCAACTCGGACGCACAACATCGTCTGGCTGTCATGTGCCAGAACGGTCTTGGACAGGTTCGAAACGAAGCGTCAGCCTACAGATGGATGAAGTACGCTGCAGACCAGGACCATGGTCCGGCTCTACACGCGTTGGGCTACATGTATCTGGATGGTGACTGCACCAACCAGGACAACCAAAAAGCCGTGGCCTGTTTTGAAAAAGCGGTGGATCTTGGATTTGAAGGCTCGATGCTGGCACTGGCACAGATGTACCAGCAGGGCCGCGGCGTAGCCCAGAACACAGCCAAAGCCAGGTTGCTCTATGTCCAGGCCGGATTCGACCCCGCGGAACTGATCGACCACAGTTAGTGCCGCAGACCACCCATATCGCTATTCAGGGCTTCTTTTGAGCCGAATGCCCTTTGTCAACAGCAGTCCATTTGAGTCGATCCGCTCGGTCGCGCTGACTGCGATTGGCACGAAACCGACCCACAAACATGAACACCACGATTCCCAAAACAGCCATACCGCCGAAGATCAGTTCGTTTAGACCCATCGACTAACGACTCCTTAGCTTTGCCAGGAGGCGCAGAATTTCAAGGTACAACCAGACCAATGTCACCATGAGGCTGAACGCGCCATACCACTCCATGTACTTCGGTGCGCCCTGTTCAGCACCCGCCTCGATAAAGTCGAAATCAAGCACAAGGTTAAGGGCTGCAATCGCCACAACAAAAACACTGAATCCAATTCCGAACAAACCGTTGCTATGGATGAAACCAACGCTAGAACCAAAAAACCCCATCACAAAACTCACCAAGTAAAGCAATGCGATACCGCCAGTTGCTGCAACAATCATCAGCCGAAAATTCTCGGTCGGTTTTATCAAACCAGTTTTATACGCCAACAGCAACATGGCAAGCGTTCCAAAAGTCAGGCCCACAGCCTGAATCACAATCCCCGGATACTGCATCTCAAACATTGCAGAAATACCACCCATTGCCAGGCCCTGCAAAAGTGCATACGCCGGGGCCGTCAGCCCCGCCCATTGACGCTTGAAAATGGTAACCATTGCCATGGCCAACCCACCTAATAGACCGAGCATCATCAGACCTTTGACTGCACCTGACCCTCCGCTCTGGAAAAATTGGTTCCAGACATAACCTGCGCTCACTAGACACAGCACCAGCAGGATACCGGTCTTATTGACTGCGCCGGCAAGAGTCATTCGTTGAGTACTGTCGGTTTCGCCGAAGGTTGCATCCGGCTGGAATGCATTACCTCTGAACATCGGATTACCTGAACGACCGAATGTCTGCAGAGCTGTTCGATTTGCCATCTGGTTTGCTCCTGACTGAGAAAACTGAATCCTCTCACACCTCAAGGTACCGGTTCCACCTTGCACTGCCAATTACAACCGTGTACGCCTGAACACTCAACGGGAAGGGTTAAAATGTACGGTTCTACCCTATTCCCCCTAGGATATAGTCATATTCTGTGCTTTAGCTCAGAATTTTCGCTTTGTACACCAAGGCCGGTGCAATGAATTACCTTCCTGTCTTTCTACGAATCCGCAACGCGCCCTGCCTCGTCGTTGGTGGTGGCGCGATCGCATTGCGCAAAGTTGAGTTACTGCTCAGTGCCGGCGCATCAGTTACTGTGGTTTCGAAGTCTCAGGACCATCGTATGCTCAAGCTCATTCAGCAACAGAAAATCACCCATTTGAAATGCGAATTTAGCCCGGACATGATCACGGGTATGTGCCTGGTGGTGGCTGCAACTAACGATCGGACCGTCAATCAGCAAGTCTCGGAGACCGCGATGGCTCAGGCCATACCGGTCAATGTCGTAGATCAACCCGAACTGAGTAATTTCATTGTGCCCTCGATTGTCGACCGTTCCCCTGTCATCATTGCAGTCGGTACCGGCGGTACAGCACCCATACTCGCCCGCTTGCTCAAAAGCCGACTTGAGACTCTGATACCGGCCGCTTATGGACGACTGGCCGGGCTTGCGGGTGGATTTCGGCAGCAGGTCAAGGCGAAATTCGATTCCATCGCCGAAAGAAAACACTTCTGGGAATATGTATTACAAGGGCCCATCGCCGAACTGGTCTTCTCCGGGCGGGATGATGACGCTCGGGATGCACTTGAGCGACTCATTGAAAAGCCGGATTACTCACCCACTGCACAAGGTGAGGTCTACCTGGTTGGCGCAGGCCCCGGAGACCCAGACCTACTGACTTTCCGCGCCTTGAGACTTATGCAGCAAGCTGATGTCGTACTCTATGACCGACTCGTTGCTCGCGAGATTGTCGATCTGGCACGACGGGATGCGGACCGCATTTTTGTCGGCAAATCACGTGCGAAACATGCCGTGTCACAGACAGACATTAACCGTCTACTCGTTGAACTGGCACACCAAGGAAAACGGGTGCTGCGACTCAAGGGCGGAGACCCGTTCATCTTTGGTCGGGGCGGTGAAGAGATTGCGGACCTGGTTCGTGAAAATATCCCCTTCCAGGTTATACCCGGTATAACTGCCGCATCGGGTTGTGCCGCCTATGCCGGGATACCACTTACCCACCGTGACCACGCACAATCCTGCGTTTTTGTCACCGGTCATCTAAAAGATGGTCAACTCGACCTTAACTGGTCCGCGCTTTGCCAACCTGGCCAGACAGTGGTTGTCTACATGAGCCTGACCGGTCTTGAAACACTGTGCAGTAAGATGATCAGGCACGGTGCCGATAGAGATCTACCAGCTGCATTGATTCAACAAGGTACAACAAGAAACCAGAAGGTTATTACAGGCACACTGGCCACCCTGCCTGGAACAGTAAGCAGCGGTGATATCAAACCACCCACTTTGCTTATCATAGGCCATGTTGTCAGCTTGCGCTCAGATCTCGCCTGGTACAACCCCGACGACTGTAGCCCCGATACCGACACTGAAACAAACCTGCACGCGAAGTCAGGCTTTTCCAGATGAGTGGGCAAGCGACACTCTGCTCATGACTACTGTCTGGCTGGATGTGGGTACTGACGCCGATCTCGAGCCTGGCAGCATGAAAAGGCTGGACATCGGCCGTGAGCCTGTACTACTGGCTAATGTAGAGGGGACAATCGTGGCTGTTGCCGATACATGTACTCATGAAGACGCATCTCTCTCGGGTGGCGCACTCGATGGTGTGTTTGTCCGTTGCCCACTGCACGGCAGTAGATTCTGTCTACTTAATGGCAAGGCTATAGATGATCCTGCAGAGATCGACCTCGAGACTTTTTCTATCAGGATCGAGCAAGGGCGGATTCTAATAGAACTATCGAGTTGACCCCGCTAATTCAGTGTGCCCGAGCACCTGCATCTCCGGATGCTCCGGCTCCAAACTCGCACAGTGCCTTCACCAGGTGGTATCGATCTTCGACCACCGCAGCTTCGAGCAAGCCTTGCTTCTCACGAGACGAAAAAGGCAGACTACAGGCCAGTGTATCGACCAACTCGGGTATATCAAGAGCCTCAAGAGACTTCCATTCAACACTTAAGTTCTGATGTGCCAGATAAGCCTTTACCGACTCCAGGAGCTGCTCTTTTTCGAGTTGAATATCCTCAAATTCTGTGTCATGAACAAAACGGTCCCAGCACACGTGTGCGCTTCGATATCCGCGCTGGACATCAAGGTCACTAACGATATCAAACCGACTAACCCCACCGAGCACAATCAGCAGGCGACCGTCGCGCGTTTCACTGAAACTGATAATCCGGCCGGCACATCCAGTTCGGTGTAGTTCCGGATTTTCTGTGTCCGCACCAGGTAGGGGCTGTACCATACCGATCAGACGCGTTCCGGCCAATGCATCTAACACCATATTCAGATACCTGGGTTCGAATATATTTAGCGGAAGCTGACCGTTCGGGAGCAGCAGTGCGCCAGTCAACGGAAACAGTGACAGCTCCTGGGGCAGGTCCTCGAAATCAATTGCAAACGATTTGGTCATCCGTTAGTCATCAAAATTATCTCTATTTATGGTGTGAGTGTAACGTGAACACGTGAATATCCTGTATAGCCAGGTAACTGTCATTGCTACACTCAAATTTGTAGACCGGCAACAGCATCTCCATAAATCAATCATTTCATATGTCTTGTATCATCAACACCTGACTTGAGGACACTGAACAATGACCGGTTTTGCTGTAATTGGTTATGGCTCGCTGATCTGGGATCTCGATGACCTGGCGCCTTACGTTAAGGGTCAATGGACGCTCTATGGCGGACCCTGGCTACCATTAGAGTTTTCCCTCGTTTCGGCCAAGAGACGCCGTGGGCTTGCCCTGGTGATCGACCACGAACATGGTCAATCCTGTCCAAGCTGCATAATCAACAGCAACCGTCATACAATTGAAAAGGTAGTGCAGGATCTCGCTGCGCGAGAACGTACATCAGACCAGAACATTGGTTTCATCGAACGCAATTCTGGGACAGCCCGGTCACGTTCGATGACTACGCTGGCCACCGTCAGGAACTGGCTGGGTCAAACTGACTATGCGGGTGCGGTCTGGACTGACGGGGCACCCAATTTCGAGTCCGTCCTGGGAGTGGAATTTTCAGTGGCCACGGCGACGGCTCACTTGCACAGCCTCGAAGGCGAATCTGCTGCAGAAGCAAAGCGGTATATCAGCCTGGCCCCGGACAAGGTGGATACACCTCTGAGGCGCGCTTTGTCAGAACAGTCCTGGTGGATCGAGCAGCTATATTGATCCCCGTGTCCAGCAGGCCATCTACCCGAACAATCGACTACGTCGGTCGGTTTGCCCCTTCCCCAACAGGACCCCTTCACTTTGGTTCTCTGGTCGCGGCTGTCGGCAGTTTTGCCGACGCGCTCCACTGTGGCGGGACCTGGCTGGTTCGAATCGATGATGTCGACCAGACCCGCAGCATACCTGGAATGGCCCAGACCATACTTGAGCAACTCGAATGTTTCGGTTTCCGATGGACCCAAATACCAGTGCAGCAAAGCGCACGGAAGGATCTATACCTAGAAATCATTGAAAAACTGCTCGCTGAAGACCATGCATTTGGATGTCGCTGCACCCGCCAGGATGTACTCGCAGCAGGGATACGAGGCGCGGCCGGGCCAGTTTATCCTGGCACCTGTCGGCACAATCAACTACCCCCCGATTCCTATCGAACGATTCGGATCAAAACCGGTTCAGCACCAATCCGGTTCAACGACCGCATTGCTGGAGAACTGATGCAGAACCTGTTTCACGACGTGGGTGATTTTGTCGTCAAGCGTGCAGACGGATATGCGGCTTACCAGATAGCTGTTGTGATCGACGACCATTTGGACCGCATCACCGACGTTGTTCGCGGCGCAGACCTGCTGGCGTCAACACCTCGTCAAATACACCTTCAGCATCTTCTCGGGTACACCACGCCTCGCTATGCCCATCTGCCCTTGGTGGTGGACTCTGGCGGTAGAAAACTCAGCAAGCACGATCGCGACCGCCCCGTCGAGAAGGACCAAGCGTTGCATTCTCTGGTCGCCGCGTGGCAGTTTCTCGGGCAGAAGATACCCCAGCATAAATTCGTGGATGTTGAAGAATTCTGGTCTTTCGCTGCCAGACACTGGTCGATCAAAAAAGCCCCGGCCACCGGTCATTACTTCGAATCTACCGAAACTCAAAACCCATTGTTTTGAAGCTGGCTTTATTGTTCAGGAAGATTTGCTGGCGACCACTGCCCCCAATGCGGCACTGGCGAGTCGCGCAGCAGGCGGATCCGCCCGGCTAGTCAGAAGAATAGGCACTTCGGCACCCAGCACGATGCCTGCCGCGCAAGCACCCATGAAGTACACCATCATTTTAAACAGTGCGTTTCCTGCTTCGATTGTCGGCACAACAACAATATCTGCCGCGCCGGCTACGACATGCGAGATACCTTTGAAACGCGCCGCCTTTACAGACACAATGTTGTCAAATGCCAGTGGACCATAAACGTCTGAAGCCATTTTCAGATCGGCACATCGCTTTGTGATTTCCTGGCACTCCACAGTTACCGACATCGCAGGACTGATCTCTTCTGACGCCGCTAAAAGGGCCACCTTAGGTCTGTTGTTTCCCAGTGCATGGCTGAGTTCGACTGCATTTTGAATGATCGAGATTCGCGCCTTGATATCAGGCGCAACGTTGACGGCTCCATCTGTGATCATGAGCACTCGGTCGCTGCCCGGCACGGACATGTGAAAAACATGAGAGAGTCGTCGTCGACTCCTCGGACCGGTCCGGCGACTGATCAGAGGTCGCATAAAGTTATCCGTGTGAATATGGCCTTTCATGACCATATGGACTTCGTTGGCACGCGCCAATGCCGCACCAGCCTCTCCCATGGCCTTTTCATCAGGCGTGGAGATGATCTCGTGGTGGCTGACATCGAAGCCAATTTCATCGCCTATTTGCGCAAGAAGATCCGGTTCACCGATCAGTACAGGGTCAATGATCCCGGCATCAACCGAAGCGCGAACACTCTCTAAAACGACCTGAGCGCCTGTCCCCACGATCGCTGTCTTGACCGGCGGACAATTCCTTGCCAGTTGCAGCAAATAATCGGGACACGTCACTACTTCGGGGCTCAGCACGTTGTTCTCCTTTAATACCACCTGGGTGGTTGACCCTGACGGTAAACTATTATATTCGCCAGCATACCGGACGCCTGCAATCTAGTGTTAGAACAAATGCCTGAATTACCCTTTCTCTACTGGCCGATGCCGCACATCTACAGCATAACGGGCTATCTGGAAAACGGGTTACCCATTTCCTGCTTCGTCCCTGTTCATAGGGCCCAAATAGCTATAGCCCATCAACACCGTGAATCAGACCATACCACCAACGCCTAAGATCATCAGCGTGGGCAATAGACAAATCAGTCGTATCATTTCTGGACAAGCGACAGCCGACGGTGCCGGGGTGCGCCTGCGGCGATATATCGGTTCCGCTGAATTAGATCATATCGACCCCTTTTTGTTATTGGACTTTTTTGAGTCTGATAATCCCGATGACTACATCGCCGGATTTCCGTCTCACCCCCATCGAGGTTTTGAAACAGTCACTTACCTTTTGGCTGGAAAAGTCAGGCACGAAGATAACGCAGGCCATGGAGGGCTCATTGAAAGTGGCGGTATCCAGTGGATGACCGCGGGACGAGGCATCATCCATTCTGAAATGCCAGAACAGGAACAAGGGCAGCTGGCCGGATTCCAGCTCTGGGTTAACTTGCCGGCGACCGACAAAATGTGTCCACCCGCCTATCACGAGTACTCCGCCAGTCAGATTCCCACAGAAATGCGCGACAACGGTGCCACATTGCAAGTCATAACCGGTGCTACCAGTGCTCAGACAATCGGACCCGTACGAGGCGTGGCGACCGACCCGATCTACCTGGATGTGACCCTGCCCGCTGACAGCACCCTGACAGAACCAATGCCTGAAGGGCATACCACATTCATATTTGTAATCGATGGTGAGCTCAACCTGCCAGATGATGAGAATACGCCGGTATGGCTGAGCGCCAAGCAGCTTGGCACATTGAGTGACGGCACTGCGGTCTGTGTTACAGCAGGCGATGCCGGTGCGCGGTTTCTTCTAGTCGCGGCGAGGCCCTTGAACGAACCCATCGCACGCTATGGTCCATTCGTCATGAACACCCCACATGAAATTGAACAAGCTATCACCGACTACAATGCTGGACGATTCTAGACCTACCTATCGATACCCAGAACGAGTTTCCAGTAATCTCCAGCAGCCGTGAATCGTCGCCTTCTCCTAAATCTGACACCCTAATGCCGCCAGTACGCCCGCACCGCCCAGCTGCCGAACGGTGGGCTATACCGATGATCGCTGGCAGCTGTGTGCTGATATCTGTCAACGGCCTCGTAATCAGGAGCTTTGACTCCGCCAGTGAGTGGCAAATCATCTTTTACCGACAGGCTTTCTTTATTGCTGGGCTGCTGCTGGTCCTGATACTCCAATATCGTTCGAGACTACCAGGGATGTTCCTTCAGGTTGGGTGGGCGGGGATTGGCGGTGCCATATCACTCGGACTTGCGAATCCAACCTTCATCATGGCGCTCAGTCATACGACCGTCGCCAGCGCCTTATTTACGATTAGCGCATCGCCACTGATCACCGCCGTCTTGGCACGAATATTTCTTAAGGAACACATCTCGCGCCCAACGATGGTTGCCATTATCGTCGCGATGATTGGGATCAGTATCATGGTGAGCGACGGTTTTCTGTCTGGCTCGATCTTCGGGAATCTGCTGGCTCTACTGTGCGCATTCTTTTTTTCGACCTTTGTGATCTTCCTGCGTGTCGGTAAAGACAGAAACATGCTTCCAGCCAGTGTCATGGGTGCGATCATCGGCGGGTTGATCGGGCTGGTCGGGTGTGAATTCGACTTTAGGGTATCTCTGCATGATCTCTCGCTCCTCTTTTTGTGGGGAGCAGTCATCGTCACAACAGTTCATTATTTCTTCACGCTCGGCTCTCGTTACATCACAGGCGCCGAAATTATGCTGATCACTTTGATCGAATTTACTCTGGGACCCATCTGGGTATGGCTGGTGTTTGGAGAACAGCCGACACGAATTGCTTTAATCGGAGGATTGATCGTACTCAGCGCAGTCGCAGCACGCGCTCTGCTCATAATGCATCAGGAACGACGCACCCATCACCTCGGCGCCACACGCCTTCCTTAAGTATCTGCCAGGTGCCCTTATATCCCCACTGCAACCTTCCAAAGGCAGCAGCGCCGATACCAACTAGATCTGTGTTCCCGGTATCTGCTTAGGGAAATAATCTTCACAGTTGCCCTCTCGAAATACGTCCCCTGTCGCGCAGTGCAGACCGCCACCGAACGGATAGGCATCGCGAAATTCCACCGGCAGCACATTGAATCCCAAGGCATCGAGCTGCTCCATCTGATTCACTTCGCTGGCCTCAACAATTACAGTGCTGTGATCGAGTATCAGGACATTCATGGATAACCACACACTGGAATAACACAGCGGAGGCGGAGCTTCGTGCGCCGGTTGCGCTGCATCGACAATCTCCCAGTCGTTGGTCTCGAAAATTTTTCGCTGTCCTTCCGGCAGTTTCCTGTTGGGATTATTCATCACCAAACCTGGCCGTAACGGTACGAAGGTCGCGTCTATATGGATCGGGTAGGGGTCGCCAGGAAAATTCACTGCGTGAACCCGGTGTGCCGGATAATGCCGCTGCAGCCACTGCATACCTCGCCGATTGGTCGTCAACCCGTGCTGGCAGAACAGGTCTTTGCCCATTCTCAGCACATCAGCGGCATCAAACAGCGGCTCATGTTCGGTGGTCACGAAATCAAGCTCTGCGGTGCGCTCGAGCCGTTCTTCAATGGTAATTTCATCAAAGTACCCTGCTTTGTATGCCGCATCACTCAATCGGGGCCTTGGCGCCTGCTCCCACCGAAATTCCGGGTCTTCGTCGAAATACTTCTGCATCAGGCTGTGGTAGGCCAGGTATTCCCAAAATCGGCAGCGAAATGACATGGGTGCCGAAAGAATCTCCTTCCCAACTGTCAGCAACACATCACGTGGCGGCATACACCCAAAGGAGGATCCTGTGGAAAAATCCGGCGTCATCACAGCCTGGTTCCATTGAAGCGGTTCCGGACGATCGACCCGCACACCTCGAGATTCCAGCAGACCAGCGAGGGTATCCAGCTGGTAATTCGCACGTTCCACGGTCTCCAGAGGCCGCGGTCCCCACATCCCCCGCATGTCACTGTCTTCAGGAATTTTTGCTTCCGTCGCCGGTTCGGTCGGAGGGATACAGGTAAAATCTGCACGCCCCACGATAGCGTGTTTTAATGGATCGAAATCATTCCACGAACTGACAACTGTGTTTCCCATCTGCTGATCTCCCGCACAGTCACCGACTGGCCCGGTAATTTAATACCCAAGACTTGCAATCTACACCAACTCTATGACGATATGTTCTGCTTCATCCGATTGATAATTACTCACTCGGAAACCTGTACCTGGGCCTTGCAGCATGCAATCAAGTCGTATACCGTGCTGTCCACCTGAGGAGAACTTACCAGTGTATGACCCCTTTCCCGCTGCAAGACTACTCTATGATGCACGTGTGCCTGGGCAAAGCCTGACAGGCCTGCCAGACACTATCTTGCCGGCCAATCTCGACCAGGCTTATGCTGTTCAATTCGCACTGTGCGAGCTATTGATGCCGACCCAGGGCCCGGTCCAGGGCTACAAAGTCGGCTGCACCAATGCCAAAGCGCGTAGCCTGCTGGGCATCGATAGTTGTTTCTCGGGACGTTGTTTTGAAAATGACATCAAACACGCCCCAACAAGAATTAACCGCAGTGACTATCACATGGTCGGGATTGAACCGGAAATAGCACTACGGGTCGGCCAGGACCTCGCACCGGCAGACCCCTGGACTGCCAGACGCGTCGCCGACCTGACTATAGAAGTGATGCCATCGATCGAGCTTGTTGAAAGTCGCTTCGCGACCTGGCCAAAAATGGGGGCGTTTTCAGCGGTAGCTGATAACGGCGTACACCGCGAATTGATTCTTGGTGATCCGGTTTCTGACTGGTCACTGGAAAGCGTCAACAACGCTCAGGTTACCCTTTCAGTCAACGATCAACGTGTCGATCAGGGGCATGCCATGAACGTTGACGACGGCCCTTTTGGAGTCCTGGCCTGGCTGGCCAATCACCTGAACGCACAAGGTGCGGTTCTGCGTGCCGGTGACATCGTCACCACGGGCGTTCTGACGAATATCTACAACGCCACGTCAGGTCAACTACTTGTCGCAAACTACGGATCTTTCGGCACCCTCGAGATAGAGGTCACATAACTCATGAGCGATGATCTGATCAAATCCAGTGCTCGGGAAATTCGGGCACTGCTCAAAAGCAAGGCGGTCAGCAGCGCTGAGTTGCTCGATGTACTGGAAGCGCGCATTGCGAAAATAGATCCCATTGTCAACGCCCTGCCGACACTGTGCTTCGACCGTGCTCGCCAGGCTATTGCCGCTC
>NTKC01000030.1 GCA_002456995.1 Candidatus Thioglobus sp. MED-G25
TAGGGGGGCAGATTGTTGCATGCCTTTCGCCTTGCCCGGGAGTAACCCAATCTCCCTACTAAATCCTCTGCTCTTAAATGTGTATCATGGATACTGTGTTTTCATGATTACCTGCTTGCTCCACGTTTGATGAATAACAATTGACGGAAATCGTTTCCTTTCGACGAGCTGAGCTAAACGATGATCGACTGATTAGTCGTTGGTTCCATTCGCCCCATGTAAGTGAATATTGGGGTGAAGCATCCAAAAATATTCGTGATTTTCGGAGAGCTATGACCGGTGTTTGCGCTCTTTTCAATTACTGGATTGGCCAAGACGATACCATCCCATTTTGCCTGCTGATAACGACGGATGCGACTAGAGACACGCCAGAACATCTGGCGCCGTTCCTTCCAGAAACAGGCGAGGCTTGGACTCTTGATGTTCTGATCGGGCCTCCAGAATATGTTGGCCGTGGTATCGCCACACAAATGTTGGAATCTTTTCTATCTCACATTCAATACCAGAACCGTGCCCTACGAACCGTTCTCATCGATCCAGAAGCCAACAATTCTCGAGCCATCCATGTTTATGAGAAGGCGGGATTCCAATTGGTTTCAGAGTTCGTGCCGTCAGATGGTTCCTTTCAGGGTAAGCCTCACGTTCTTATGGCTTACCATTACTGCCTAACAAAGCACTCACGCACATCGGCTTGAAACTATTTTGTGGTGCGGCACGACAGCCTTATCCTAATCGCTTCACCAAATCCTCTGCTCTTAAATGCGTATAGCGCATCCGCGTGGTCCCGAGTTTGTGTCAATTTAGGGGGACAGGTTAGGGGGACAGAACGATTGTGATTTACGATGATTAGTGATGATTGGTTATATAGAAACTCTACAATAGTAGATTAAACCTACAATAATAGACTCGGCCCCTTACTTCACACGGCAGGGGTCGCTGGTTTAAATCCAACCCCGCCCACCATTTTGCACTGCTTTTAGGCCATTTTGGCCAACTACTTTCTCTCACGTTTTCTTACTGTGCTGAAACTCTGAGACTAGTCTACCAATCTAAGTACTTCACCAAGCTTAACCGGTATATCGTTGTAGTCACCTTCCCCACCGTCCTGCCAAAGACACCAATGATCAAGGCCCTGCTTCTGAAACGACTGTAGTCGAGCCCCAATCTCTGCGGGTGTACCGCACAATCGTGATGCACGTGCGTACAACCAATCATAGAGTCCTAGTGATTTGGCTCGTTGAACCAGCTTTTCCCCCCGCTCACGGTCTTTGTAGGCAACTTCGAGGTTATGACCGTCAGCGTGCATTTCTTTGAGCAACGGTATGTACTCCGGTGGTATGAGCTTACCCTCCGTGCTGCCCATGACCAGCCATTGGGAATCCGCACCCAAGTGAGACTTCAGCACTTCCTCGGCACTTTCACCGAACGTGAACTCCGCATACCACGAAATCGCGAACTCATGAATGTCGCGTTCAAACTCAACACAGGCGTCCGCGACTAGTTGCTTAACATGTGCAATATTCTGAGGTGCATAGCCCATTGCAGGAATGATGCCATCGGCAACCTCCACAGCCATTCGCAACACGCGCGGACCAGAGCAGGCGACGTAAATTGGCGGTGCCGATGATGGGTCATAACCATCCCAGTGCAACCTAAACTCGTGTCCATGCCAGGTCGCAACCTCTCCACGAAGCAACTGCTTGAGCGCAACGATGTAATCACTCAATACACTGACCTTAGCCGGACGGAGGCCCGCTCCCCAAGCCGCACTATCACCCGTTGCGATACCGACCAGGAGGCGCCCGGGCGCCATTTCACACAGAGTTGCTATCGCCGATGCGGCAACGGATGGATGCCTTGTCAACGGATTCGTTACTGCGGTCATCACATTCAACGATTTTGTTTCGTGTAGGCACTCGGCACATGACAGAAACAACTCACGCGATATCAATGGGGAATCCGCGATAGCGATAGAGTGCAAACCCGCGCGTTCACTCGCGAGCGCGACCGGTCGCATATTCTGAAACGATTGCGGCAATACGTTATAGCTTAGATTCATCGGAAAACTCCTACAATGGGTCACGAAAACTCACTGCTTATACATTAAGTGTAGATATTGCCTCCGAGATTCTCCAACCCACTATCACAAGCTAACGTAACTACTTTCTGACCGGGTTCCATCTCTTTTGCAATTTCTATTGCGCCGGCCGGGTTTGGGTGTAGGTCCAGACGTAGCCCGTAGCTATGCCTTATACCGCCAGCCATTTTGTTTCCGTTGCCACAACAGATAGGTGCCAAAGCAAAACAAGAACGCCGCCAGCGCCGGCCGGGTGACCCCACCCATCATGAACAACGGCAAAGAGACGGCAAAACACGCCGTTGGCAAATAGAACAGGGTCCAGGTCTTTTCTTTGATCCGATGCCCCTGGAACATCGGAAACAGGGCAGAAAATATGGTGATAATCATGAAGAACAGCGACCACGGCCTGGTGAAGAAGGGCGTCAGGTCAGGCGTGATCGCCAACGCCCGGGCCAAGTTCAATTCGGCTATGTTACCCAGCACGACCCCTAAGATCATCGGCACCAGGGGGAACCCGAAATGCCGCATGGTGAAACCAAGAATCCCGAACCATAACAAGGTCCAAAGGTCAAAACCGACATTATGCAGTGCGAAGACGCCGATGCCGCAGAATCCTAAGATGATGCTTGCCAGTACGTACATCGGAATCTTGGTGACCCGAACGAAGATTCTCAACATCACCGATTGCAGCCCCAGCATCATGAAGGTGGCGATGAAAAACGAGATGAAGATGGAATAAGCCAGTACCGGTTCATCGGAGATGAATGACGGACTGGGCACAACGTCGTTCATCAGCAACGCGCCGAGCATGATCGCCGCGGTCACGTCACCGGGAATACCCAAGGCCATCAGGATGATCAGCGCCCCGCCTTCGACCGCGTTGTTGGAGCTTTCCGGCGCGATGATACCGTCAGCGATTCCGGTGCCAAATTTTTCCGGGTACTTGGATGCCTTCTTGGCTTGGTCATAGGCAAGAATGTTGGCGATGGAGCCCCCGGCGCCGGGCAGAATACCGGTAAACACGCCGATCAGCGAAGATCGGACGACGATGGTCCAGCGTTTTAGAATTTCGGCGATGGCGCGGCGATGTTCGATCTTGATCTGAATCGAGCTCCGTTGGGTGAGCGATTTTTTCGCCTTTTCGGGATCGCGGACATCATTCAACAACTGGCTGAAAGCAAAAAGCCCGATCAGAACGGCGATGAAGTCAAAACCCCCCAGCAAAGCATCAGAACCAAAATCAAAGCGCGCCATACCGGCAGCTTCGTCTTCGCCTACAGTTCTGAGCAATAGCCCCAATGCGCCAGCGATCAGACCTTTGATCATATTCTTGCCAGCCAGGCTAGCGGTGATGGTGAGCGCGAACATCACCAGCATAAAATAGCCCCATGGATTGAATTCCAGCCCAATCTTGGCAAGCTGCGGCGCCAGGGTCATTAGCAGAACGGCACTGATAATGCCGCCACAAAAAGACGACCACACGCCAATACCGAGTGCCAAGCCCGGTTCACCATTTCTGGCCATGGGAAAGCCGTCGAAGGTGGTCGCCACCGACGATGGCGTACCGGGTATGCCGGTCAATATTCCCGCCATCAGGCCGCCCGACAGACCGCCAACAAGAACGCTGACCATGGTCGCTAGCCCCAAGTGTGCCGACATCCCAAAAGTGAACGGCAAAGTCAGCACTACCGCCATGGCGATGGTAAAACCGGGAATCGCGCCGGCGATCAATCCGGCGGCAACACCCACTGCCATTAATAATAAGGCGTGGCCATTGGCCAGCACATCGATGGCGGCAAGAATATTGTCGACAACCACGACCTGCCCCCTAAATCGGATCCATGAAGATACCCGAAGGCAGCATCACGCCAAGGCCGAAGGTGAACAAACTCCACATGAAACCAATGGTCAGCACGGCGATGTAGGCGTGAGTCAGAGGTTTTTTACCGTCCCAGCCCCCGAGGACGCCCATCAGCACATAAACAAAGAGTATTCCGTCAATCAGCATGCCTAAGATCGGCAATAACGCCAAGTAAACAAAAAACAGTGCGAAACACCAAAGCGGGTTACGCCAGTAATCGACCCACCCCCGAAATCCCGGTTCGCGATCAGACTTGCCAGCCGTGGCGATATTCGGATTGCCCTTAAGCGACTGGATCAGGTAAATCAGGGACAAAAACGACATGATGCCGATAATCACTCTCGGCCATGCGGACGGCTTCAGAACGCCATAATTAGGTGTACGGATATCGAAGCTGGCCCAGAAAAAAACGCCGCAAAATACCAGCAACGCGATGGCAATAATAGAGTCACGATTAAGACGTTTCACGAAGACCCCCCTAAAATTGAAAACGGCCCGGACCCATAATTGCAGCCCGGGCCGAATTCAACAAAACTGAAACGGTATTCTTAATCCTTCTTCCACAAACCGATCTGAATGGCGATATCTTCATGCTCCTTGAACATTTTATCTGCCCACTCGCGATACCCATCGGGGCCGACGTAATCGACGCCGGTACCCTTGGCATCCATCTGTTCTAAAAATTCAGAATCTGCCGCGGCCGTCTTAAAGACATCGGCCCAATAATCGATGATGTCCCGCGGCGTACCCTTCGGCGCGACGATGCCGCGTTGAAGAGCATAAATCATGTCAACGCCCAACTCCTTCAGGGTCGGCATGTCCGGCAAATGCTTGGAACGTTCCGCCGCCGCAATGGCAAACCCTTTAAGGTCGCCATTTTCTAGATACTTGCGACCGGAAGCAACATTCAGCCCGCCCATATCAATGGCGCCGGAAAGAATAGCCGTCATCCGCTCACGGGTGCCGTCATAGGGAACAAACTTGAATTTCATACCGGTCTTGGATTCCAGGACCAGCCAATAGAACTGACTAGTGGAGCCAAAAGTGGCGCCGACTTTAACGGTGCCAGGTGCAGCCAAGGTCGCTTCTTTGAACTCGGCGAAGTTGTTCCAAGGAACGTCCTTGCTGGCGCCGACAATATCAGGCGTCGAGGTCAACAACGCAATGGTTTCGAAGTTGTTGTAGTGGAATGGAATCCGACCATTGAGATAACTGGTAACGGCGCTTTGGTGAATGGCGAACAGAGTGCAGCCATCAGGCTTGGACTTGGCCGCTTCCTTGGCGCCCTTGTTGCCGCCCTGGCCGGGAATCATAACCAGTTTGATCTTCGATTCAACATTCATCTTCTGAACAACTTTTTCGAAGATAGCAAAGATCACTTGGGTGCCGCCACCGGCTTTCCATGGCACGATCAACTTAGCGGTGGAACATGTCGGCGCCTGACCAGCCGCGACGGCGACGCTTGGGGTATATGCAGCAACAGCGGCAAGGACACATGCGTTCACGGCCAGGCCGCGCAATAAGGTTTTCTTCATTAGATGCTCCCTAAGCAAAGAGTTTTATTTTCAAGGAAGAAACAGAAACTTTTCTATAGACCGGATTTTTCAGGAAATCCAACTCCCTCTCCCCTGCGCTCGATCGAAAGACTACTCCAATCCTACAAATGTGGCTAGTACATGTCACAAAACAGAGTTTATCGTGAAAGATTCAGTCTAAAGGATAATCATGAGAAACCTTGAATTACCCGGCAGATCGCCGGTTCACGCACCTGGGGGCATTGACAAGCCCCCACTGCTCGTTTTGGCCAAAATTAGGGATTTCAGTGCATACTTTTTCGGGATCAAGGTCTTTGCCGACAAGGTCCGGTTTACGGAAGGGGAACGCAAGATCTACCAGTCCTCGTCGGGGGTGGGGCGGGCGTTCTGCGACCAATGCGGAACCCCGCTGACCATTGAGAGCGAGAAAGGCGACCCCCGGACTATCGAATTTCACATCAGCACCTTCGATAATCCCGACGCTTACGTTCCCAGCCTGCACTGGTACCACAGTCGGCGGATCGCCTGGTTCGATGTCGCCGATAGTCTGCCCCGCTATGACGGCCTGGATGGCGACGGCAAAGAACCCAGCCGCCACGGCCCGGCAACGGAAGGTCCACCGACTGGAACGGAGCGCTAAACCAGAGGCTAAAATGGCACCAGATCGAGAAAACGGCGGATCACGTTCTCGGTATCAAAACCGCTAGACCAATGGCAACCATACATTTCATAATCGTAGGGTGTCTGGTGAAGATTAAATTTTGACGAAGACAGCATTATGAGCAGCAATGAGTAAACAGATGGCAAAACTTTCATAAAATTGTTATAACTAAGCTTAACGTTAGATTACACAAGGAGAATTGCAAACATGGCAACGTATGCGGCAAATTGTATGTGTGGGTCGGTATCAGTTGAGGTCGAAGGCGACCCAGTTGGAATGGGGATTTGTCATTGCAAGGTTTGCCGTGCGTGGTCGGCGAGCCCAGTGAATGGATTTGCACTCTGGCCGCGCGACAAGATGACCATCGCCAAAGGTGAAGACCAGATCGAAAGTTATACCAGTTCAGAGGATAACGAGCGAGCCTGGTGTAAACAATGCGGTGGACATCTCTACCACATTGCTGGCCCACTGGGTATGGTGGATGTTTATCCTTCGTTAATCGAGGACTTGGAGTTCAAGCCGGGGCTTCACGTTAACTACGAAAACACTATCATGCCGATGAAAGACGGTCTGCCCAAGTTCAAGGACTTTCCGAGTGACTTCGGCGGTTCGGGAGAGACATTGCCTGAGTAGAGTTCAATTCACCAGCGCTGGCTGTTTGTGTTCATATCAGTACTGAATATTTTTATCGGGAAACGTTCACGAATGACAAAGCCTTTATGGCACACATGGAACAATTCTTGCAGGAAGAATTTATTCCCACATTACTGACCATGATGGAACTTACTTCTCTCAAAATGTTGGGTCCAGTGACAGAAGAAATCGATGATTTTTTCGCTAAAGGAGGATGGGCATATGATGCCTATCCTCTCGCGATGTAAGAACTTGTATTCAGTACAGGAGTGTCAGGTCCACATACCTTGCCCTCCATCAACTCTTAAATCCAACGCTGTGTATATCCCAAGATCCTCGTATAACCTCGTTCGCAGCTCGTTAGGAGCGCCGGCGTTTGTTGGAACAGCCCATTTCCGGGCATGGTATCCTGCTGAGTAAGTCTATGGCCCAAATTCGGGGGGCTGCATGAACTGTTGCTCACGACATATAGGTGCCGCTCAAACGTGCTTCGGCTGGATGTCGAAGCGTTATGAGCGCCGATACCGACGCAAAGGACTCGATGACAACCAACTGCAACTTGTGCGCGAACTCGAATCGATGGGGCTCAATGGTCTTACCTTGTTAGAAGTAGGCTGCGGTGTGGGCGCATTACACCAAACGTTGTTGGAGAAGGGAGCTTCGACTGCCACCGGTATCGACCTCGCGCCGTGCATGTTGCAACATGCCGAGAGCCGCGCCAAGGAGCGCGAATTAGAACAGCGCACGCAGTACCGGCTTGGTGATTTCGTCGAGATAAGTGAGTCGCTGGACAGCGTGGACGTAACGATTTTGGATAAAGTGGTTTGCTGCTATCCCGCCCCCAAGGAATTGATTCGCGCGACCCTCGATTGTACCAACCGTGTTATCGCACTCACCTATCCGAGAAAGCACTTGCTCGGCGAAATCTACAATAAGATTTGGAACTTTGGCTTTTGGTTGTTTCGCTCGGACTTTCGAGGCTTCATGCATGAGTCTCGACTCGTCCAGGAATCTATCGAGGCAGGTGGATTTAAGCGTGTCTTCGACCGCGACTCACCGATGTGGCACACGCAAGTGTATATCGCCGGTTAGTGGGTGCTGAGAAACTCATTTAGGCCGATACTTGCCTTTGGTGTAGTTACAGCAAGAACATCATAGGCTGCTATTGATACCTATCCTCTAGCCATGTAGGAACTTGATATGGTGAGGTGGTTTGTACTCACCCTTCTGCTACTACTGCCCTCACCTTGGTGAAGCGTCTTTTCAAACAATTTCTAGTCCACCGATCCAACTGGGGGCAATCTTTGCCCAGTATCTAGGATGTCGAGTATCCAACGTGTCACTAAAGGTGTCACATTGGCTGCTGCAACTATGTCTCGTTCTGCTGCGCCTCTACTGGCGATTGAGAAACACTAGCTGACCTTAATAGAGGTTTATATCATTCAGATATCATGTAGTACTTGCGTAAGGTTTCAGTAATTTCCCAAATACATTGGGTCCCCTTGGCGATGAAAAAGGTATCACCCGCTGTAAAAGTGTCAACCGAGCCATCAGCATTGGTTAGAGTGACCGATCCTGCCAGAACCGCCATCATTTCATGTACAGGATAGGCATCGATCTCCTCGCGACACGGAGCGCATTCCCAAACGCCACTTAGAGTCGAACCGTCTTCGGTCTGGAAAAAAGTATGGTTCACCTCCCGTTTATCAGCGGTTGTAAAAGCATCCTGATCGGCAAAATTGGACGGTTGCATTCCGGTAGCGGGATCGCCACCCGGTAGAAGTCGAAACACCTTAGTTGTCATGTGAACTCCCTGTCGTTATTACTGTGTAGTAAAACAAGTGTTTTCTTAGGGCCCTAACTGCCTAGAGCAAGTACGCAGTCAATCCATTGAAACTCTAAATGTAACCATTTCTGGAACCATGTTTGCGTATTCATCGATGATTTTCACTAAACAGGTGGCTACGCCGTAGCTATTACAATTTAAATGTTCTTAGTGTTAACAGGTAAACTATTTTGTATACAGTGCGACCAAACTATTGCACAAGGACAGCATTAGACATCCCACGCCCGTCCCGTTTGTCGAGATAACTGAATCATGCATGAAAACGACTTCTACGATGACCTAGCTGGAGCCTTGGAACGATCGTGGCGCTTACTTGAAGAGGCCATTGGCGATCCCACCTCCCCTGTGCGCACACCGGTGCTGATCAGCATTTCCACCGATGGTCTAGCACAGGGGCGTACGGTGGTCCTGCGGGGCTTCAATCGACAGCAACGTCAGCTAACAATCTATACCGATGCTCGCTCAGCGAAAGTAGCGCAACTGCGAGCCCAGCCGGCCTGCACACTAGTGGCCTACCAGCCAAATCCGATGATGCAACTGCGCCTTAGTACCAACGCTATTGTCAACCACAACAATGAAATTACACACGAAGCATGGGCCGTAATGCCAGGACCCAATCGCTGCAACTACCTCACTGATCCCGATCCTGGATCAATTTCAGGGCAGCCTACTGATGGGCGGCCGGTAATCAACGCCGAATCTGTCCCAACAAATAATGAAAACAAAATTGCTTACAGTCATTTTTCTGTGATCGTCTTTACGATTAACGAGCTAGAGTGGCTCTATCTGCCGCGGCGTGGGCATCGGCGTGCGCAATTCATTTGGGATGAGGCCAACTCGCTACAAAGCGACTGGCTAATCCCCTGAGCCAAATCCCGACATAGCCGCCACCATTTTCTACTGCTTTTAGGGGAGCTTCGCTGGCCCCTTTCTACTCCGAATTATTAGTGTGCTGAAAATGCGTTAAAAATTTGATGCTAGCCACATGGCGATAATCTGGTGCTAAATGGCCAGAAGGATAATAACTAGCAAGGCGTGACTAGAGGAATGTGTAGATGTGTTTTATCGGTATGGATTGATTTGGTTTTATGAATGACGACGAGTCATCCCAATCATCGAATACTGGACTTGGGCCTAAATTATTCCTGGTTTCTTGGTAAGCACTTTCCTACCCCGAACCTCTGAGACAGTCAGTGTCGCCGTTAAGAGTTAATATTCCGTTCACGCCCATAGGGCATGATCAACACCATAACAGAGGTAGGTAGGATGGAAAGTAAACCCAGACTCGGATATCTTGGTCTTGGCCTGATGGGCTCACAAATGACCAAACGCCTGATCAAGAACGGTTATCAGGTTACCGGCTTCGATCCAGACTCCGACAAGATGACTGGGGCTGTGGCGAATGGCGTAATCGCCGCTGCATCCCCTGCCGAAGTGACGCGGGCCAGTGATATCGTCCAAGCCTGCGTGATCAACACGCCGGCCCTGACCGAAGCCATGTTCGGACCGAATGGTGTCGTTGAGGGGGGCGATGCGGACAAAATTTTCCTCGATCACTCGACCACCATCGCTGATAAAACACGCGAACTGGCTGCTCGTCTAAGGGCGGAAACGGGTATGCGTTGGGTCGATGCACCGGTCTCGGGCGGACCGCCTGCTGCCGAAACGGGCGAGTTGGCAATCATGGTCGGAGGCAACGATGATGACGTGATTCGGGTCCAACCCGTGCTCGATACGCTGGGCCACAACACCCACATGGGACCACTGGGCACAGGGCAAGTGACCAAGATGGTCAATCAGGTTCTGGTGCTGAACCATTTCACACTCCTGGCGGAGGCTGTAACCTTGGCGAAAAACGCCGGGATCGATCCGGCCAAGGTGCCAGAGGCTCTCAAGGGCGGCTATGCTGACAGCCCAATGTTCCAACGATTTTTCCCACGCATGATTGAGCGTGACTTCAACCCGGCGGGTTACGCACGCCAGGTCCTGAAGGATCTCGACATGGTCATCGACTTGGCCCAACAGACCAACTCGCCAGTACCGATGTCCAGTCAATCGACTGCGCTGTACCGTGTACTGATAGCCAAGGGCCACAGTGAACTCGACGCCACCGCCATCCTCAAGATCTACGATGATCAGACGTTGTAGATATTATGGAATTAACTTTTGTAGAGTAGAGATGTCGGTCAAGGTGATTCCAGTGATAGATTTGCCCCTGTCCGTTACGGTTGCCACCTGCAGTGAAGCTGGCATGTGGGCTACCCTCGCCATGCTGCAGGGCAAGCACGCAGAAAACTTTCTAGAAAACGAAAGCGACCGGAAACATTGGATTCAGCGTTGAACCCAGCAAGCCTTCTCTTTCGCTCCCCGGCCTTAAGGGGGCATAAAAATTGGGGTTACCCGGTGATTGACTCTCTGACATATCCGACACCAGTGGTTACGAAATGCTTAAAAGGAACCCCTAGCGCTTTAACCGCTTCAATCGCCTCTTTCCCTAGTTTTCCGTATATTTCGATCTCAAATCCATCACCTAGTTGGGCATGTTGCTCTACATAGCGTTGGACAGGTGGGTTGTTGATGTGTGCAATTAGCGCTTCATCGTTTTTGTAAACTTCAGTCCAAGTAAATGACAGCGGATCAGAAGGGTCGGCATCGAAATTGTGAAACAACATTCCCGGTTCACTACTCTCGACTTCTTCATCTACTTTCGCCGCGATCTCTAGATATTGATCGACATTTCCCAGCTTTACGTGAATCCGGGCAATCAACACAAATGGCTTATTTTCAGTTTCGGATTCTACGGCCGCCACTGCTATCTCCTCCAATTGAAATTTTATTGATCCTTCCTGTCTGCTTTATCCTGAACATCCTGCTAAATCAGTAAATCTCTCTGCAGGAACAGACAGAGAAATGTGTGGATGTGTTTCATTTAGTTTCACTTAGTATCTAAGAAGACAAAAAAGGGATTCGAAAAAAATGTAGCAAGAAGTTAATCCCAAATAAAAGAAAGGCGACTCGGAGAACGCGTTCTATGAGGTAATCTTCCGCATGCATTTTCGATCTAAGTTGTAGGTATCTGTGCCTTGCTTGCTCTTTATCACTGTTTGAACTCGAGATGACTGTTGTCCATCGCTCATCAATTCTGTAACCAGCCTCAACGCCGCTCTCAATATCTTGGGACACCAAGTCCCAGAATTCCTGCTGTTCTGTTCTTTCATCATTCATGCTCATTCGTTTACAACTCCAGTAAGTAAGAGCAGACAGAGGGATGTGCAGATGTGTTTCATACCCAACACCCCGCTAAAACTGTAAACCTTTCTGAAAGAAAAGCCGACATCTGCAGCGAGAATGGTGGCAAGTTTTCTTCTGGAATTTGATTCACTCATGGCGCTATCTTAAACCCAAATAGCAGAGCAGTTAATTGAACTAAAAAGCCCCGCCGAAGCGGGGCTGAATTAGGTCTATGTTATCGGCCTTTCTTGGCGCGGAGCCACTTAATTTAGCCAATATGCAGAGTTAACTTGTTAATCCCTGCTTAAACGCTTTTTCTATTTCGTAGCGTTCTTCTCGTCATTTCGTTTGCTGCTCTTCGTTCACCCCCCAATAGAATCATTGCTTTCGTCGCCATCATTCCATAGTTTTTTAGGCGTTTCTATCTGCTTCTTTTTAGCCTTTTCATAAAAGCCTTCTTCTTTGACGAGAGGCCGAACAGAATATTTACGCTTATATTTAATTAGTTTTTTCATTTCGATGGGTACAAAGTACTTGTCTATGTATTCTTTCAGTATATGGCTCAAATTTTGCTATACCAATAACGAAAGGTACTTGTTCATATAACTTATATTGATACACATCCAAGTCCCTTACTTTTCCATCAAACTTACTCGCTATCATCACATACTCAGAATTCTTTGATTTTTCCATCCGCATCACCTCCATCAGAGCCGAATTTTTGCCTTAGACGTGTTTCAAATATGGCCCCAGGACAAGTGCTAAGATAATTGGCACACTTGCGATATTTGGGCGCCTTGATTCGACACCAAGAGCAAAGCCAGGACACCCTGAAGACTCAACTTGAACACCTATCCGTTGAAGACGGTTAAAAGTAGAGGGAGGACGATCAACCCGTATAGATGCAACAGGTTGGTGGAGAGCCTGAGTTTGAAGTGTTCCTAGATTCGTCTAAGGTCTTAGGTTCCTACCAAGTGTTTAACTCACCACATTCTTCAATAATTTTTAGTTTTTCAATTTGTAGTGCCTCAGCAGCTACCTTTCCCTCGACGATACTTATACTAGCAGACCTGTCTTTAATGCAGTTCTGTTGCGGAGAAAACATGTAATAAAGTACACCTAGTATCACTACGCCTATCAATGTCTGTTGGATTTGCTTCCTACTCATAATCCATCCTGCTTTGAAGAAGAAATCGCAGAAACTATCCACACCGCAGCTGGAAACCTAATATTTCCCCCACTGGTGTATTCGGCATAACTAGTTTCCAGTTTAGCCCTGATCAAATCCCTAGACGAAACTACAGCGGCAGTCAGTTTTTCAGAGATAATCGGATTGGCACGAAGTAAATTATCCACCGCCTGAGAAATTGAAATCCCGCTGTACCAATCGACCGTTTTTTCGACTCCTTCAATTGCAATGTCAACGAAACCAGCAGCTTCCAGTATTGCGGATATATAAGATTTTTCTTGAAAAGCAAACGGACCAGGTGCCCGCTTGTCTTCATACATTTTGATGCCCAAATGCTTTTCAAACACTCTTTGACCTAGGCTTGCCCACAAGTTTCTTTCAGGTGATTGAAAACAAACAAAGGCAAGCTGGCCACCGCTCCTCAAAGCTTGATTAATATTGACAAACGCTTTAGTAGGGTCTTCAAAAAACATAACACCAAAACGTGAAAATGCGGCATCAAAACTACTTGCATCCAAAGGCTTTGTCTGAACATCCTGATTTAAGAACCTTGCACTAGTTAATCCAGATATCTCAACTCGTTTAGCAGCAAGCTGAAGCAAAGGCTGCGAAATATCAACTCCCGTAACCGAACCCTTTTCTCCAACTACGGCCAAAATATCCAAGGTTGTTGTACCTGATCCACAACCGATATCGACTATATCCATGCCTGTCTTAAATTCAATTTTTTGCAGAGCGGCGTTACCCAAAGACTGCAATCTCCGATCAAAAACGGCCTGATCCTTAACCCACATCTCACCGCCAGAGCCTGACCAGAATTTCTTTTGAGTTTTGTTCTGTTGCATGATGTTCAACGCTCGAGCCTCCTTTACTCCATATTTCCCTTTAACGTTTCTGAATACTGATGTTGAAATTTAATGTTCTGAAATTGGATTTGTTTCGTTGAGTTGGGTCCCACTAGTTAAAAGGCTATTTAGACCCGTCTACGGTCCGTTTGCGTGGCATCTGATCCAATTCACTTTTGTCCTAAAACCCTACCCAATAGGAAATCTTCGCGCTGTAGCCATCGGCACCCTGCCGGTGGTCTGGGTTATGGGTATAGTGGATGTCACTTATAAGCTGTGATTTACGTGATAAGCGGTAGCTGTGATTGAACGACAGTGAGGATTGCCTGGCGGCAGGTTCCAGATCAATCACCAAAGGGTGCACCCGGCCCTCCTGCTCAACATAAAAACGACTGGACCCGTGTTCAATGCGCAGCGGCAAATCAAACCTGAACTGGAATCTATTCCTCCAATTCGCTCGAATATCAAGGCGTGTCTCAAGACCCAACGCATGGAGATGACTCAACGTCGTCAACTCCCCTGGCCGACTCCGGCCAAAGGCATACATCAGGTCCGTATACAGCATCGCCTTTCCCGTCAATTTCTTGCGAAAACCAACATCAACATAGGTGGTGCTGGGATCCTTGAAATCAAATACACCCTCGGCCCTGTACCCAAATATTGAATTGTCCTGGGCCACCATCAAGGCAACATCATCAAACAACCAGCCAATACCGACAGGATCATGGAGTACACCGTCTTTGTCCCGATGCTTCGAAAAACCCAGCATCAGACCCTGGCTCTCCCTCACCTTAATGGCCCTAAAGGTCTCGTAGTCCTTAAAGGAG
>NTKC01000031.1 GCA_002456995.1 Candidatus Thioglobus sp. MED-G25
ACATCCACCTTCTATACTAAGAGATAAGGAGTGGTCGGTTTACTAGCCCGTGTAATGAGTAACAGTTTGCAGTGTTGGCAATGCGGTACGGCGGTCACTGACCAACCGCTGCCGCTGTCGACCTATGCCGAGTGCCGCCCCTGCCGAGCACAATTGCACTGCTGCCGACAGTGCCAGCACTACAATCCCCGGCTGCGCGTAGATTGCGACGAGCCAAGAGCCGAATCACACTCTGAGCGTGAAAAAGCTAATTTCTGTGACTGGTTCAAGCTGCGACGTGAATTTGGTGAGCCAGGCGAGAAAGCACCCTCGGTAGATCATAAAGCCGAACTGAATGCGCTTTTTGGTACGGATGCTGGCGTAACAGAAACCCCATCAAACAGTCATACGCAGCTGGATGATCTATTTACTGCGCCGTCTGACGACCCTTGATCACAATACCCCAGATTCGAAACACACGATGACCCGAGATCCCCGTTACGACGTTCTGTTTGAGCCGGTGCAGATCGGCCCGGTCACCGCGCGTAACCGGTTTTACCAGGTACCCCACTGTAATGGCATGGGGCACGGGATGCCGAACACGGTGGCCGCCATGAGGGGTGTCAAAGCGGAGGGCGGCTGGGCCGTGGTGGCTACCGAGGAATGTGATATTCACCCGAGTTCCGATGTGCTGCCCTATCATGAGGCCCGCTTGTGGGATATCGAAGACCAGCATCGTCACGCGATTATGGTCGATGCGGTGCACGCGCATGGGTCGCTGGCGGCCGTTGAACTGGTGCACAACGGTCACGTGGTATCCAACCGCTATTCCCGCCTGCCGGTGTTAGCGGTATCAGACATGCCAGTGGTGGGTTACGATCCTGTGCAGGCCAGTGCCATGACCCGGCGCGACATTGCGAACGTACGCCGTTGGCACCGCAATGCCGCACTGCGCGCACGCGATGCCGGATTCGATATCGTGTACGTGTACGCGGGGCATGATCTGGCGTTGCCGATGCATTTCATCAGCCGGCGGTATAACCAGCGCACCGACGAATACGGTGGGTCTCTGGAAAATCGCGTGCGCCTAACCCGCGAACTGCTGGAAGATACCCGGGATGCGGTCGGTGATGTCTGCGGTGTGGCATTTCGATTTGCGGTGGATGAGCTGCTGGGGAGCGACGGCATCTGCAGCGATACCGAAGGGCGTGAAATCGTTGAGATGCTGGCTGAGTTGCCGGATCTTTGGGATGTGAATGTCAGTGACTGGGCCAATGATTCGGTCACGGCTCGTTTTGGTGAAGAGGGTGCGCAGGAGCCGTACGTGTCGTTCGTGAAAAAACTGACCACCAAACCGGTGGTGGGTGTGGGCCGCTTTACCTCAGCCGATGCCATGGTGGCTCAGATCCAGCGTGGTGTACTCGATATGATCGGTGCCGCCCGGCCCTCGATCGCTGATCCTTTTTTGCCGAATAAAATTGAGCAAGGTCGGCTGGAAGATATTCGCGAGTGTATCGGCTGCAATATCTGTGTCTCGGGCGACTTTACGCAGAGCCCGATACGCTGCACGCAGAATCCCACCATGGGGGAAGAATGGCGCCGCGGCTGGCATCCTGAGACCATGAACCGCAAGGGTCACTCAGATCGTGTGCTGGTGGTCGGTGCCGGGCCTGCCGGACTGGAAGCGGCACTTGCCCTGGGGCAACGGGGATACGAGGTGTCGCTGGCGGATAGCGTCGAAGGCGGCGGCCGGGCTGTTTTGGAGTCCACACTGCCCGGATTCAGCAGTTATCGCCGGGTGGCTGACTACCGAATGGACCAACTACAGCGACTGGCCAACGTTCGCTTTTATCCGGGCAGTGAAATGGACGCTGACAGTATCCGTGACTTTGGGGCTGATCACGTGGCTCTTGCGACTGGTGCGCATTGGCGCCGGGACGGGGTGGGACGGGCCACCTGGCGGTCGGTCGATGGCGTGGATGATCATCCGGCGATCTTGACTCCCGACGATATTCTTGCCGGACAGCGGCCCGAGCATGGGCCCGTGGTGATCTATGACGACGATCATTACTACCTGGGTGGTGTGATCGCGGAACTGATTGCACAATCGGGGCAGTCCGTCACGCTGGTCACGCCAGGCCCTGAAGTGTCGCACTGGACACAGAACACCATGGAACAACACCGCATTGAACAGCGTTTGATCGAAAACGGTGTTGACCTGGTGTGTAAACAGGTGCTTGCTGGCGTGTCAGCTGATGCAGTCGACATCAGCTGCATCACCAGCGCGCGCCGCCGGGTGCTGCCTTGTGCCGCACTGGTGCTGGTGACCGCCCGGCTGCCCGAAAACGCACTCTATTTCGCGCTGGCCGGTACCGATGAAGACCAGCTGGAGACACTGCCGTTTAGTCTGACCCGGGTCGGCGATTGCATGGCACCTGGGACCATTGCAGCAGCTGTCTACCATGGTCACCGTTATGCACGGGAACTCGATGCACTACCGGACCCCGACGGGGTGCCCTTCAAACGGGAGTATTCAATAATCCAGAACGATCTGACTTGAGCCAGTCAGTCGCGGTCAGTCTATCGATTGCTTTTCAGGTGTGTCCGCTGATCTCGGCATGCAGGGGCTTTGATTCTTCGTAGCGGGTCTTTTGTTCATCCGTGGCCGTTGTCTGATAGCGGGACTTCCAGTCGCCGTAGGGCATGCCGTAAACCCGATCGCGCGCCTGGGCGTAGTCCATTTCGATGTCCTGTGATTCGGCAGCCGCGAGATACCATTTGGACAGGCAGTTCCGGCAGAAACCAGCCAGGTTCATCAGGTCGATATTCTGAACGTCCGTTCGTTTCTGGAGGTGCTGGACCAGCCCTCTAAACGCCGCCGCTTCAAGTTCAATCCGGTTTTTTTCATCCATAACGGGCCCCTTACGCTGTTTGCTCGATTAAACCATCACCTTCGCCAGATGGTAACGCAATTCATTGTAGCACCAGAGCCCAAGTGGACTGCGATACGATAAAGTCCTGTGATATAACTTAGTAGGTGGGGAGCACACAGATGGAATTTGGATCAGCACAGGAAGCGGAGGCTGCTTTTTACGCAGCTTTCCAAATGTCCGATCTTGAGGGGATGATGTTGATCTGGGATGACCACGAGGCCGTATGTATTCATCCATTCGGTGAGCGCATCGAAGGCAAATCAGCGATTAGCCAGAGTTGGCAGGCGATCTTTGCTCATGAAGTTCAACTGCGATTTACACTGAGTGATTCCTGGGTATTCAGCGGAGATTCACATGCGATTCACTTGGTGCGCGAAAACATCAGTGTTGAAGAGTCCGATGGAGGCAAAACGATGGTAGTGCTCGCCACCAATGCCTACCGACGTGTCGGTGATGGCTGGCGCATGATATTGCATCACGCCTCACCCGCACCGGCTGACAGCAACGTGGCGCCGGTGGGCCGGATGCACTGACATGCACAGTACGTTCGGTGGCTGCGGTTATGTCGGTCGGCAGGTGGCGTGCCGTGAAATTGCTGATGGTGGTGATGTCTGTGCATTGATCCGCACGGTGGACAGTGCAGCGCAACTGGCCGAACTCGGGATCGCGTCCCGGCAGGTTGATTTTGATCAGGATGTGCCTGTACCGGCATTGCAGCTTACCGGCCAAGTGTTGTACTGGTTTGTACCACCACCACCCAATGGCGACCAGGATCTGCGGCTGGCTCGAGCGCTGGCTGCAATTGAACCCGGTGCATTACCCCGTCGGATCGTACTGGTCAGCACCACCGGTGTGTACGGTGATTGTCAAGGTGAGTGGGTTAACGAGGCCCGGCCGCTGAACCCACAAACACCCCGCGGGCAACGCCGGGTACATGCCGAACAACTGGCCGAAAGCTTTGGTGAACGGCACAGTGTTCCAGTAGTCGCACTTCGCGTGCCGGGTATTTATGGGCCTGGCAAGCTACCGTTGGCTAGGCTGCATTCGGGCGCACCGGTGTTGGCACCGGAGTACTCACCCTGGAGCAACCGCATTCATGCCCACGATCTGGTCACTGCCTGTCTCGTGGCAGCCCGTAAGGCCGACCCGGCGCCGGTTTATAACGTCAGCGACGGGCATCCAACCACCATGGCAGATTTTTTCTTCCAGGTTGCCGATGCGCACGGTCTGCCTCGGCCGCCGACCCTTACCCGGGACGCTGCTGATCGTCAGTTGAGTGCCGAGATGCGGTCCTACCTTGCAGAATCTAAACGCATCGACAATACACTCATGAAAGAAGATCTGGGTGTGGTGCCCGACTATCCTAATCTTGTAAGTGGCCTCAGTGCGCTCGACCGTTAGGCGAGTAGGTTCAGGTATGTTCGAGCTTCTCGCAGGCGAGCTGAATTCGATCACATGCCTCAACCAGTTGGTCGATCCCCAGTGCATAAGAGATCCGGAAGTAGCCAGGTGAGCCGAAGGCCTCCCCTGGCACCACGGTAACTTTGGCGGCTTCGAGCAGATAGGCGCAAACATCGGTGTCGCTTTCAAGCCGAGTACCGTCAGGGGCTATGGCGCCCACAAGACCTTGGCATGAAGGGTAAACATAAAACGCACCGTCCGGTGTGGCACAGGTGATACCCGCAACCCCGTTCAGCAAGCCCACAATAGTGTTGCGGCGTTCTTCGTAGGCAATCAGCATGTCTTTAAGAAACGCCCGCCCGCCGGTCAGCCCGGCGACGGCTGCATACTGCGAGATGCTGGTCGGATTAGAGGTGGACTGAGACTGCAGTTTGGCCATTGCGCGGATCAATGGTTCCGGGCCGCCGGCAAAGCCGACTCGCCAGCCGGTCATGCAGTAGGCTTTGGACATCCCATTGCAGGTGAGTGTGCGCGAGATCAATTCCGGTTCGACTTGCGCCAGCGTGGAAAATTCGGCCTCGCCATAAATCAGATGCTCGTAGATGTCATCAGTCATGATCAGGATCTGGGGGTGGCGCAGGAGCACTTCCGCAAGGGCCTTAAGTTCACTCCGGGTGTAGACGCTGCCGGTCGGATTGGAGGGGCTGTTCAGTATCAACCAGCATGTCGCCGGGGTGATGGCCGCTTCCAGTGCTTCGGCAGTGAGCTTGAAGTTGTTTTGCGCAAGGCAGGCGGCAAAAACCGGACGGCCTTGCGCCAGAACAACCATGTCCGGGTACGAAACCCAGTACGGTGCTGGAATGATAACCTCGTCACCGGCGTTCAAGGTTGCCATAAACGCGTTATAGAGCACCTGTTTCCCGCCAGTGCTGACCGAGATTTGTGAGAGTTCGTAACTCAGCCCATTGTCTTGTTGGAATTTTTCACGAATGGCTTGTTTGAGTTCAGGGATACCATCAACAGCGGTATAGCGGGTCTGACCGCTCTGCATAGCCTGGATGGCTGCTGCTTTGATGTGTTCAGGGGTTTCAAAGTCTGGTTCCCCCTGACTCAGACTAATAACATCTTCTCCGGCTGCCCGCAGTTCACGGGCTTTGTCCGATATGGCAATCGTAGGAGAGGGTTTGATCTGCGCGAGACGTTCTGAGAGGTAGTTCTTCATAGTTCAGGATCAGTTTAACGGGTAGTGGGTATTCTCGGGTCAATCCATCTTTTCCAAAGTGGCGGAAACAGACAGGGCCAGAACAGACCATAGTAGCCGGTCGGCAGAGTTGGCGCACCTCCGATCGTGTCGAGCTGCCAGAACGGCAGCGATGGGTTGAGATGATGGGCCGGGTGGAGCGGCAGTTCGAGCAAGGTCCAGCGCGACCAGCGTGTTTGCGACTCCCAGGCATGCCGTGGTGCAATGCGTTCGGTGATATCCCGAGACAGACCGTAGTGCTGTATATAGTTGACATACTCCAGTAGAAAAACAGCAACGCCTGCATGGAACATGACAGCCAGTGCTACCCAGCCCGACAACGCCGACCACAGGATAAAGATGACCAGACACTGCAGCGCCAGGCCCTGGAGTACCGTGTTGCGCAGCCCGGTCCGACCACTGCGCACCGACAGTTGCCAGGCGTCGATGAACTGAGCCGGCACACTGCAAACCAGCTGGTACCAGAGGGTTCGACCGCGGGGCGCGGAAGCGGGATCACCTGGGGTGGCTACGGCCGGGTGGTGTTGACGATTGTGTTCCAGTGTGAAGTGCAGGTACATCGCTGTCAGGAGATTGAGTCTTGCGAGCCACCAACGAAAGGTCAGGGGGCGGCTGTGGCCCATTTCGTGGGCGACAACGATGGCGCTGATGCCCGTGTTGAGTCCACTGCTTAATGCAGCGACCCAGGTTGTCCAGGCGTAACCGTCCAGTTGTACACGCCAGATCAACGTAGCAAACACACATCCCTGCATAATCACGTGGATAGTGGGCAGTCCTGCGAGCAGGGACCTACTTGTATGTGTCACCGATGCGGGTCGACCAGTACCGCTGACAACATCGAGTACGGGATAGACCAGCAGTATCAGAACAACCCCTGACAAGGTCCAGGCACCGCCAGCCAGGTTGCCCGACAGTATGGCCACAGGAGCGACCAGCCCCACCAGATGCCAGGCTGAGGCGTCGCGGGTAGTTGTCATGGTCAATCGTTACGGGCTGGACTGGTGTTGACGAGCACTATTGTTAGGTCAGCGCTCGTAGGATTCTCTACGGGATGATTCGGACAGCGGCACCATGAATTTGAGTGGATCGGGCAGAGTCTTGTCGCGGGCGGCAGACAGAGAGGCTTCGCCGGCATAACTGACAGCTGACCTGAGGTGGCCGCGAATGCGCTGCAGAATGTCGATCACACTGCCCTTGTAGGGCACTTGAATCTCCTGTCCCTCAGGAGGTGTATAAAGTGCCGCATCAACAGTATCGGTATCGTCGCTGTCGTATAAGGATTCCAGTACCGCTTCCGGCGAGGTCATTCCACGATAAATCTTTTTCTTGGTATGTGTCGCCGGATCCTCGATAACCCGACCGGGTGCCTCGTCCGTTCCGGAAAGCGCACTGCCGAGCATCACCGTATCGGCACCACAAGCCAGTGCAAGAAAAATGTCTTTGTCATGTTTTACGCCACCATCCGCCATGATACGAATCTCACCCCCTACGGCACACCAGGTCTCCCGGATGGCCTGCAGCTGCGGCACACCGGCCGCGGTTTCTAAACGGGTGCGGCAGCCGCGGCCGGGACCGACACCGACCTTAACCGCGTCGGCGCCGATATCTCTCACGAAACGAGCGCCATCAGCGGTGGCCACATTACCGCACACCAGCGGCACCCCCGGGCATTGTGATTTCAGGTGGTCTATAGCTGTTTCCATCACTATGGAATGGCCGTGAGCGATGTCGACAAAAAAACAATCGGTGCCTGATTTGAGCAGTTCATCCGCCCGTTCCAAATAATCACCGGCACAGCCAATCGCTGCGGCAGTGAGCAACCGGGCCTTGCTATCTTTACTGGCATAAGGTCGCTCACGTAAGAAGCGAACATCTTTTCGGGTAATCAGGCCTTGTATTCGGCGTTCACCATCAATCAGTGGCAGCCGTTCAAAGCGGCCCTCAAACATAATCTGTTCGGCGGTGCCCGTACTGACATCTGCCGGTGCGGTCGTCAGATGGTCGAAGGTGGTCATAAATTCGGCGACTGGTTTGTCATCAAAATCACGCTGCCACGGGATGTCCCGGCGAGTCAGCACACCGGCGAGAACACCGCTGCCCTCAGCAGTTTCGATCAGTATCCCGTTGATGTTATGGCGACGGGCAAACAGTTTGGCCTCACCCACCGTTGCTGTGATCGGCAGACACAAGGGGTTCTCTATCACTGCACTGTGGCTGCGTTTGACCCGACTGACCAGGGCCGCTTGTTTTTCAATGCTCTGACCCCGGTGGATAACGCCGAGCCCACCTTCTAGCGCCATGGTTTCGGCCATATCCAAACCGGTAACGCTGTCCATATTGGACGATACGATAGGCAGTTCTAGTGACACTTGACCGGTGAGTTGCGATGTCAGTGAGATTGTGGCGCGACTTTCGGTAATGCCTTTTTGAGGACGGAACAGAAAGTCGTCGAAAGTTTTACCAATCCACGTGGGATCGAGGCTGTTTAAGTTCATGGCACAAAATAGTTTTGAAGTGGGTAATGGCGGGGCGCCAGCGGCTTCGCGGTCAAATAATACGTTGCGTTGTCTTATGACTCAAGCACGTTAATGGTGCTGCCGACTGTTTTTTAAACTAGCCCGACAATTTCGCCGTAGACTGCGGGACTTAAGTTCACAGCCAAGGCATTTTGGATGAAGGCCAAACTGGTCATCTATGTTCGTGCAGATTGTCATTTGTGTGAAGATATGCTGGACCAGCTGCGCGAACTGCAGGCGGCGTACTCATTCGAGATTGAGCATCGCGATGTCGATCTGCGGTCGGCCTGGGGCCAGACTTACGGTGATAAAGTTCCGGTATTGCTGTGTGGTGAAGTGGAGATTTGCCGATACTTTCTGGATCTCAGGGCACTACAGGCGGCTCTTAAAGAGTCGTTATAATCGCCGATCAGACAACTGGATTCCAGTAAGGTAAGTTCGATCTGTTTAGGTTTTCCGCGCTGCTTGTAGCAGCCTGTAGTCGGGTAACCAGTTACATCAGTGGATGCTCAGAGAGTTGATTGCAGGTGCCCTCCGTCAACAGTAACAACACTGCCAGTCATGTAGGAGGATGCATCTGAGGCAAGCAGCAACAACGCACCGGCGAGCTCATCGGGATCGCCCACTCTTCGCATCGGGATACGTTTCTGCATGCTCAAACCGGCGTCTGTTTTAAAGAATTCCCGGTTCATATCGGTATCGATGAAACCAGGGGCAATGGCATTGACCCGAATAGCATAGCGTGACCACTCCAGGGCAAGAGAGTGGGTCATCTGAACCAGGCCGGCTTTTGAGATGGCATAGGGTGCAACACCCTTGATTACACGAAAACCGAGTATGGAGGCAATGTTGATGATGCTGCCCGGTTTTCCTGCCTTGATAAGTCGCTTTCCTGATTCGCGGGCCACTCGCCAGGCACCTCTTAGATTGGTATCAATCACGCGGTCCCAATCACTTGATGCAATCTCAAGTGCAGACTCTCCGTGGGCAATGCCCGAGTTATTGACCAGAATGTCGATGCACCCACAACTACGCTCTGCTTCATCAAAGCCCTGCGTGATCGTGTTTTCGTCCGTCACGTCCATGGTGACAGCCAGGGCCTCACCACCTTGTGAGGTGATCTCGACGCATGCCTGTTCCAGCAGTTCCATGCGCCGCCCCGTCAATACGACCGAGGCACCGGCAGCTGCTAGTACTGATGCGAACGTTCGACCCAGGCCACTGGAAGCGCCTGTTACCATCGCCGTGCGGCCAGATAATGAAAATAGCGTGTCGTTCATGGGCGGGCGAAATAAGATTTATACAGAATCTTTGAATTGGGTCACTGTCTCCACCGCGAGTGTAACTCAACTGGCTTGAGCCTTAGGTGCTTGACGTGGCGTAACAACGAGCCGGAGAAGAGGTCGCCTGCTGACGGCGGACCTTGGCCGATGCAGGTTACACTGGTGTGATGACACGATCATAAAAAGGAGTCTGCGCTGTCGCCGGTCGTAGGTCCTAGGAGTGCTGTATGGCAATAGTGTGGACTTATGCCACAGACGACACCCGCTACGAGGTCAGAGCAGCAGGGTCAAGTCTGCGGTTCTACAGCAACGGTGTGCTGCACAGCCAGTACAGCGAGCGCTGCCCCCTCACCGGCAGTGTCTGGGACCTGCTTTGGCTGCCGGCGCTGTTTCGTCCAGCCAGGTCGCCTCGGCGAATACTGCTGCTGGGGACGGGCGCCGGGACGGTCATCCGTCAGCTCAAGCGATTGTTTGATCCGATCGAAATCGTGGGCGTGGACAACAATCCAATTCACCTGCGCGTGGCGCGGGAACACTTTGGCGTTACACCAGAGATGGCACAACTTTTGCATGCCGATGCCGGAGATTATGTGGCCCGTTACAGGGGCCCTGGATTTGATTTGGTTATCGATGATCTGTTTGGTGGCGGCAATGGTGTGCCCGAGCGTAGCGTCCGATTCGACAGTGCCTGGCTGCGTAAGCTTCAACGATGTTTGGCAGACGACGGTGTTTTGAGTATCAATTTTGCAGATCGCGCCGAATTGGTCTTGTCGGGATTTTCTCGGGCATTGACTCGTGGTGATCGTTTTTTGAGCATGTTTGAATTTACAGCACCTGCGATTGAAAACGTGATCGTGGGTCTGCTGCCGTTTACTGCTCAGAGCGCAGATCTGCGAGCCTATCTACAGGCAACGCCAGAGCTCGCAAATCTGCTTGAACGGGGTCGGTTGCGGTATCGTGTCAAGACGGTGAAGCTCAAGGTGTCTTGAGTCGTTTCACTGGCCCAGGGCCAGTCCGCTTGGGTAAACTCTCGAGTGTTCAATCCCATAGGAGGTGTGCAGTGGAGCGTTATCAGCATTACATCGGCGGTCAGTGGGTAGACCCCGCGTCAGGGGACTGGTTCGATTCCGTTAACCCCTATACCGGAGACGTATGGGCGAAGATTGCCAAAGGCAACGCGGCAGATGTCGACCGTGCGGTGGCGTCGGCAAATAATGCATTTGAATCGGGATGGGCCGATGTAAAGCCTACGGAGCGGGGTCGACTGCTCTATAAACTGGCAGATCTCATTGAACGCGACGCCCAGCGCCTCGGTGAGATCGAGGTCAGAGACAACGGTAAGCTGATCGCCGAGATGTCAGCACAGACCCACTACATGTCGCAGTGGTATCGGTATTACGGTGGTTTGGCTGACAAAGTGGAGGGCGCCGTTATTCCGACCGACAAAGCCGGGATATTCAACTTCACGCGTTACGAACCACTGGGTGTCGTGGCAATGATTACGGCCTGGAATTCACCGCTGCTGCTGTTGTCGTGGAAGCTTTCAGTTGCGTTGGCTGCGGGTAATACGGCCGTTATAAAACCGTCGGAGTTCACATCCGCTTCCACCCTTGAGTTCATGAACCTGATCGAGGAAGCGGGTATCCCCCCGGGGGTCGTCAACACGGTGAGTGGTTTCGGTCAGGATGTGGGTGCGGAACTGGTTGCCCATCCGGATGTTGCCAAAATCGCATTTACCGGGTCGGACCGTACGGGACAGAAAATCAATAAGATAGCGGCATCGACATTCAAGCACGTGACGCTGGAATTGGGCGGGAAATCCCCCAATATTGTATTTGAAGATGCCGACATCGAGTCGGCCGTGATGGGTGCCATCTCCGGTATTTTTGCAGCGACGGGCCAGACCTGTATTGCAGGTTCCCGGTTGCTGCTGCAGCGTTCCATACACGACCAGTTTGTGGAGCGCTTGATTGAGGTCGCGAAAACGGCGCAGATCGGCGATCCGATGTCGACCGACACACACGTTGGCCCGGTTACTACACCCCCCCAGTACCAGAAAATACTCGACTATATCGAGATCGCGAAACAAGACGGTGCCAAATGTGTGTTGGGCGGTCAGGCTTACACCGGTCCGGCGGCAAAAGGAGGCCAGTTTATCGAGCCGACGATTTTTACTGATGTAAACAATAAAATGCGCATTGCACAGGAAGAGGTTTTTGGCCCCCTGTTGGCCGTCATTCCGTTCGATACGGAAGAAGACGCCATCTCGATTGGTAATGATGTCGACTTCGGTCTGGCGGCCGGTGTATGGACACAGGATATAGGCCGGGCGATCCGTATGTCGGAGAAACTGCGAGTGGGTACGGTGTGGGTGAATACCTACCGGGCGGTTAGTTTCACCTCGCCCTTTGGAGGCTACAAACGCAGCGGCATCGGTCGTGAAAGCGGGCTTGAAGCCATAAAGCAGTACATGCAGGTGAAATCAGTCTGGATTGCGCAACAGACCAGCCCTGCAAATCCGTTCATCATGCGATAAGCGGACTGGACGTGTTTGCTGGCCGGAGGCCGTTGACGCGGTTAAACTGAACGCTCGACCACTTCTTACCCGGTCTCGCTGGGTAGATTAAACCTTAACCCCGAGACCATTGGGAATCATCCGACTATGCGCACAGAACCCAACACCCAGAACATGGCGATTTTCTGTGATTTCGAGAATGTTGCCCTCGGTGTACGTGACACAAAACATAAGCGGTTTGAGTTCAAACCCGTGCTGGAGCGGCTGTTGCTCAAAGGCAACATTGTGGTCAAGAAAGCCTATTGTGACTGGAGCCGTTACGCCGAGTACAAGGCGTCCATGCATGAGGCCGCCTTCGAGCTGATTGATATCCCGCACCTTCACCAGTCTGGTAAGAACTCTGCGGATATCCGGATGGTCGTTGACGCCCTAGATCTGTGTTATACCAAATCCCACGTGGATGCTTTCGTTGTGATCAGTGGAGATTCCGATTTTTCTCCGCTGGTCAGTAAGTTGCGAGAAAACAACAAGTACGTGGTCGGACTGGGAGTCAAAAACTCAACCTCCGATCTGCTCACGGCGAACTGTGATGAATTCATCTTCTACGATGATCTGATACGACCCAACGTATCCACAACAGCCCGCAAGAAAACCCGCAGCCGAACCGGTGAAAAGAAGAAAACCATGAGTGAGGGTGACAAGCGCCAGCAGGAGGCGGTCGACATGGTGATATCGACGCTGGAGGATCTGTTCGAAGAACGTGGTGACGGCGGGAAAGTATGGGGCTCACATGTAAAACAGACCCTAAAACGCCGGCAACCCGGGTTCAGTGAGCGCTATCATGGGTTTAGGACTTTTGGAAGCTTGCTGGAAGAAGCCGAATCCCGGGGCTTACTGCAACTTGAGCACGACGAAAAATCCGGCGGCTACATCATTGAGAAGCTCTTGGGAGACAGTCGCTGACTGGCGCGGTCTATCCACCAGGGTTTTCAGTACAATATTGCACTTTATACTTCGTCATTAATGATCCTTATGCAGTTCCTTAAACTAAAATTCATGCGATTTCTGACACACACGCTTGTGTTATCAATGTGTTTTTGCGCCTTCGCCGAGGCTGATGACATACCGCCTGTGGTACTGATTGTCGCCGCTAGCCTGATTCCCGATACTGAACCCGATCGGGTCGAACCGGCGCCGGTTGCCGGTTTCTACCAGGCGATTTTTGGGACGCGGGTAGTCTATCTGTCGGCCGATGGGCGTTATCTGCTGTATGGGGATCTGATCGATATCGACAAAAACCTCAACCTGACAGAAGATGCCCGCCGTGCGGGTCGGCGCAAAGTGATTGAAAACCTGGACGAAGCCGGTATGGTAGTTTTTGCCCCTCAGGATGTGAAAAGCACAATCACCGTGTTTACCGATACGAGTTGTGGGTACTGTGTCAAACTGCACCAAGAAATCGCCCAGACGGTCGCTGGTGGTGTAAAAGTGCGCTATCTGGGTTTTCCGAGGTCTGGGCTTAACTCTTCGTCGGGTGAGACCCTGGTTTCCGTCTTTTGTGCAGATAATCGGCAGCAGGCGATGACAGACGCAAAAATGGGGATCGCCATTGAAACCAAGACCTGTCAAACCCAGATTGGCCGCCATCTGGAAGCCGCCGAACTGGTCGGGGTTCGTGGGACGCCGACCATTGTGCTGGAGGACGGGACCGTTATACCGGGTTATGTGCCCGCAGGTGAACTGGTCGAGAGGTCCAATCGGGCTGCGGAGTCGGTCGTAAACTGAGGCGTTAATCACGCTTGAGGCCTGTTCAAATGGCGTACAGAGCCCCGTTGCTACTGGACGACAACATGATTGTCTCGCGTCGGGGGGTGCGTGTACTGCCGACCATCTTTGTGCTCTATGGCCTGAGTCATAACTGCAATTTGGTAGCAGGCGGCAAGGACTTTAGTGATCTTAAGATACTCGGTCGGATAAGGACGCTGACTGCGGAACTGGGGGTCTACGGCCATGGTTAGAGCCTGGCGCTTCGGGTTGCCACTGGCCATATTCGTCATTGTGGGTGTTTTTCTCGCAATCGGACTCAAACTTGACCCGCGCGAGGTGCCCTCACCGCTGGTGGGCAAGCCCGCACCGACATTTAAGCTGCCCCAGTTATTGGATGCGGCCGCATACACATCGCTCAGCGATATGCACGGGAAAGTGTGGCTGCTTAATATTTGGGCCTCCTGGTGCGTTTCGTGTCGTGCTGAGCACCCGCTTCTCAATGAGATCGCCGCGACTGGAATGACCGAAATTGTTGGGCTCAACTACAAGGATTCCCCTCAGGATGCCCGTGCCTGGCTGCAGCAATGGGGGAATCCCTACGTGAGTGTGCCGGTGGACGCCAGTGGCAGGGTGGGAATCGACTGGGGTGTTTACGGTGTGCCCGAAACTTTTGTCATTGATTCAGAAGGTATTATTCGGCACAAGCACATCGGTCCGCTTGACCGCAAGGCACTGCAGGAATCGATTTTGCCGTTGCTACGAGATCTTGCTGATCGTTAGTCCACTGTTTTAAGGCCACCGTAGTCACGGAGCATTGAATTATGTACGTTGATATCACCCAACTGGATCCTCAGCAGATCTATATCACCCTGACCCAGACCGTTATTCCGCGCCCGATCGCCTGGGTGCTCAGTGAGAATGCGAATGGCAGTCTTAACCTTGCGCCCTATTCATTTTTCAACGCCGTTTCGAGCGAACCACCGTTGGTGATGATTTCTACGGGTCTTAAACCAGACGGACGCCCAAAGGATACCC
>NTKC01000032.1 GCA_002456995.1 Candidatus Thioglobus sp. MED-G25
CAGACGCTAATATACTGATTCCAATTCTCTGACCCTGACTATCGACAGAAAGAAAACGTCCAGATGCAGACCAACCAACGCCGAGCCACCTATTCGTGGGCCCTGTACGACTGGGCCAACTCGGCCTTTGCCACCACAGTCATGGCTGGATTCTTCCCTTTGTTTTTCAAACAATACTGGAGTCAGGGTGTTGAGGTGACTCATAGCACCTATTACCTGGGTGTCAGTAACTCGGTAGCCAGTCTGATCATCGTGATCCTCGCTCCGATACTGGGGGCGCTGGCTGATACCGGCGGATTGCGGAAACGAATGCTGGCGTCTTTTGCCTGTCTGGGGGTGCTCGCAACAGGATCTTTGTACCTGGTGGAGGCGGGTATGTGGCCGTTTGCCATCCTGCTCTACGTGATCGCAGTGGTTGGCTTTTCGGGCGCAAACATTTTTTACGATGCGTTGCTGGTGATCGTCTCTCCCCGAGATACCCGTCATCGAATCTCGGCTCTGGGATTCGCGCTCGGTTATCTTGGGGGTGGACTGTTGTTCCTATTGAACGTTCTGATGACCCTCAAACCGGCCTTGTTCGGTTTAGCCGATGCCTCAGAAGGTGTACGTTGGTCTTTCGTCACCGTTGCAATTTGGTGGGCCGTGTTTTCTATTCCACTTTTTGTGGGGGTTGAAGAACCAATGCCCCAGTCGGGTCGGCGTGGTATTGATCTGTCCAGTACGTTCAGTGCCCTGAAGCAGACCGCTTCAAATCTACGTCAGTATCGGGTCGCCTGGCTATTTTTGCTGGCCTACTGGCTGTATATCGACGGCGTTGACACTATTGTGCGCATGGCAGTCGATTACGGGCTATCCATCGGTTTGCCGTCGGAAAGCCTAATTATCGCCTTGCTTATGGTCCAGTTTATCGGCTTTCCGGCGGCCCTGGTGTTCGGACGACTGGGTGAGCGCTACGGCCCCCGGCGGGGAATCTGGATTGCGATCTGGGTCTATGTCGGTGTTACGGTCTACGCGTATTTTATGGATTCAGCTATCGAGATGTACATTCTCGCGGGGGTCATCGGTCTCGTTCAAGGCGGAATCCAAGCGCTGAGTCGATCCATGTTCAGCCAGCTTATTCCCGCAGACAAAAACGCGGAATTCTTTGGCTTTTATAACGTTGTCGGTAAAGCAGCAGCTGTATTTGGGCCGTTTCTGATGGGCTGGGTGACCCTTGTCAGCGGCAATCCGCGAATCGGTATACTTTCAATCCTGGTGCTTTTCTTTGCCGGAATGATCGTTTTTCGCAAAGTCAGCGAAACAAAACTCGATCAACACGGCTGATGCCATTGCCCTCGGCTCAACAGAACACTTTTTAGCTTTGCTGGATAGTCGGTCATCAGCCCGTCAACGCCAAGATCGAGTAGTCGGTGCATCTCGTCAATATTATTGACGGTCCAAACGTGCACGGGTATGCCCCGGGCATGCATCGTCTGTACAAACCGACCGTCCACAACCAGGATTCTGTTCCACCATACCGGCACCTGGGCACAAGCCGCACCGCCGCTGCGCCAGGGCAGACCCAGGCTGGCAAAACGCGCATAGGTCGTTTCAGCACGCGCCATCGAGGTGCACACACCCGGTAAAGCGTCCCGTACCCAGCGCAGGCGCCTACCGTAGAAGGAACCTATACACACCCTTTGTTCGGCATCCATGTGACGAATGATGTCGATGAGTGGCCCAACCGCGGTGTCTGATTTGGGGTCGATATTGAATCGGGCGTCGGGGAATGCCTCTAGCAGCGATTCCAACCGTGGAATTTGCTCTGTTTCTCTGATCCGCGCTTGCCTGATCAACGCGTAATCCGTCTGTGCGATAAGACCCTGCTGATCAGTCACCCGATCAAGTCGATCGTCATGAAACGCAAGGAGTACACCGTCCTTACTGCAGTGCACATCGGTTTCTAGGTAACAGAACCCCTGTTGGACGGCACCCTCGAATGCACTCAGGGTGTTTTCAGGTCCAGCCTGGTGATCTCCCCGGTGGGCAAAAGCCAGAACACCCTCATGTTCCAAAAATGCGTGGTCAACCACTGCAATGTCTTAGCATCATGACCGTTTATGGCGTAGCTTTGACGCCACAAAATCTCTGTGCGGGATGTAGAGTAATCGCTGAATCTTGCGCATCAAATGAACTTCATGATCGTCAAGACGCCCGTCAGCATAGACCACCTGCCACATGCTATCGACCAGCAAGGTTCGCTCTTCGAGCGTCCAGTTGCGATTAATCAACGTAGTAAACCCATGCAGGTCGGTGGCATCTCTTACCTGAGACTGGGCCAACGCAAGAAGTTCGTTGGCTTCGGCCTGTGTGAGTTCGAACTGTTCACTGACCAGTTTCTGAATCAGCGTTTGCTCCTCTTGACCCAAATCGTAATCAGCCATCGCGGTTTCATACATAAGCGCGGCTGCAGCAAGCCGTAGTTCGTTCTTAGAATCTTCGACGGCTTCGTTGCCCTCAATATGTTCGGAAAAAAACTGCCGGATTGCGTCAATCATAGGAGCACCTTGTCAAAACGCGGCCTTGCACACGTCGATCATTTCTGATCGGCTTTATGGGCTAGCCTAGCTGCCATCAGACAAAGTATTTCCCACATCATCTGTGCCCCATTTAGAGAGGTAGTGTTCGCCGAATCGAATGGCGGTGAAACTTCAACTAAGTCACCTCCGACAATGTTAATACCCGTCAGTCCCCGCAGCATCTGCTGAGCTTCGTAGCTGGTAAAGCCACCGACCTCTGGTGTACCCGTACCGGGGGCATAAACCGGGTCCATGCCGTCGACATCGAAACTCACATAAACTGGACCATCGGAGACAACCGCCAACGCTTTCTCTATCACAGCTTCAATACCCATGGCGTACAGCTCTTCGATGTGAATGACCGTCATGCCTGAGTCGTAGCTGAACCCCCACAGGGGCTCAGTCGGTCCGCGTATGCCGATCTGAATCGTGCGCTGTGGATCCAGGGCGCCGTCTTCTACCGCGACTCTGAAAGGCCCACCGTGGTGATGCTTGTGGCCAAACAACTCTGGCCCGGTATCGCAGTGGGCATCGAAATGAATCATCCCTATGGGCTCGCCGAGCTGTTTGGAAATTGCTCTGAGTATGGGCAGACTGATACAGTGATCGCCACCGCCAGATAGTGGCATTATCCCGCTCTGGACTACTTTAGTGTAAAAAGCCTCAATGTCTTCAATGGCACGGTCCAGCGAGTAAACCCCTTCGATAGGCACGTCACCCAGGTCTGCAACCTGGGCCACATCATAAGGTTTGACCCCTGTCTGATGATTAATTCTGCCCATCAGCGTTGACTGTTCACGCAGCGCCCTGGGGCCATGGCGAGCACCAGGGCGATTTGTGACGCCGCCATCGAACGGTACGCCAATAAGACCGATATCCGTACCCGCCCAGTCGGATTCCAGCTCACGCAGAGGTTGGCGCATGAAAGTAGCGACGCCGGTATATCTTGGGCGGTACACTTCTCCCCATGCTGCCAAGCGCTCATCTGGGACACCACTCATCTGTTTAGGTTTATCGGTCAATTATTCATTCTCCAACTCTTCAACAACAAGTTGATCCTAACCATATAAAGCGCTCGGTGAAAAGTATTTCGGCTTTGTTAATGACTGACTCATCTACGACAACCCAGTCAAGACCAGTGTTGTTTAAGGTTGTTGTCACCGGTAGCGAATGTACCGGAAAAACCACGCTAGTGCAGGCCCTAGCAGCACATTTTGAGACAGCTTTCTCAACCGAGGGTGCCCGGATTTACCTGGATGAAGTGCAACGACCGCTGTCTTTTGCAGATGTAGAGCCAATCGCACATTGCCAGATATCACTTGAAGGAGAAGCATTAGAACAAGCTGAAAATCTAGCTATCCTGGACACTGATCTGGTGTCAACGATGATCTACAGCCGCCACTATTACGGCGAGTGTAAGAAGTGGATAGTTGACATGGCCGTGTCACGAATGGCGAACCTTTACCTGCTGTGTGATATTGGCGTACCTTGGACTGGTGATGGACTGCACCGCGATCAGGGTAAAACGGAACAGCGTCTGCAACTCCATCAGGCCTTTATCAGCGAACTCGACCGTATTCAGGCTCGATATGAGATCCTGTCGGGTGACGCGGATACACGACTCGAACATGCCACAACAATAATAGAGGCATATTTATGATTCGCATCTATCGCAAGCCATCTCTTCATCGGTTAATCACGCTACAAGAATTATTGTTAGAGACTAATTATTAATATAGTCCAAACCGTTGGAGATATTAGAAAGTGATCACTAGTAAACTGAAGACAATCAGCATTGCGGTCACCATGCTGTTATTGCTAAACGATACCGTCATTGCAGGATGTCCGAAAAATCTGGATTTTACAAAACGATATCTGGCCAGCGAGCAAAGCGTGCATCTATGCAAGGCGTACGCAGACAAAGTGTTGCTGGTCGTAAACACTGCCAGTTATTGTGGATTTACAGGACAATTTCGCGGTCTTGAAGCTTTGTATCAACAGTATCGCGAAGCGGGGCTGGTTGTGCTCGGTTTTCCCTCTAATGATTTCTTCCAAGAGCCTCGATCCGAAGACAAAGTCAAGGATTTTTGTTCACTAACTTACAACGTAAAGTTCCCGATGTTTGAAAAAACCCGCGTCGCAAAGCGCCATGCCGACCCGTTTTATCAGGCACTGGCGAATCAGTCCGGAGAATATCCGAGGTGGAACTTTCACAAATACCTGCTCAACCGAGAAGGCAATGTTGTCGCCAGCTATGGCAGTTCTGTAAAACCTGATGACGAATCACTGATCGCAACAATCAAATCGAACCTATAGCCACTCTTCTCTACAGTGCCCTCTAAACCCATCGCATTAAACTATCATTAAAGGAGACAGTTTATGGGTCGTGCGGTTTTCACCGATCTAGATGGCACTTTGCTCGGCTCGGACCAGAATCTCAGTCCAGCTAACCATGACGTACTGGAAGAGCTCGGCCAACACGGCATCCTACGGGTGGTTATTACCGGCCGATCTCTTTTTTCCTGCCGCCGTGTTCTCAACAAATCATTTCCGATCGACATCTTGGTCACCTCAACGGGAGCTGGAATTTTTTCATACCCCGAACTTGAATTGCTGTTTGACCAGGCACTCACTGAAGCTGAAGTCAGTGAATCCATCGAGGTGCTCAACGCACTGAAACTCGACTTCATGGTGCACGATCCAGTACCTGACAACCACCGATTTCGCTGGTACCAACACACGACCCACAACCCGGATTTTGCCCACCGCCTAACTTTGTACCAAGGCCATCACCGACCCATCGAAGAACTCGACAAATTTAGCAAGACTTCAACGCAGCTGGTGGCGGTGAGTATGCCGGGAGACAACGGCAGCGCTTTGCCGTATCTGAAGCAGAAACTCTCCAGGCTGACCGTCGTTCGGACCACCTCTCCGCTGGATCACCAGTCGACCTGGTACGAAATCTTTCCGAGCAACGTCTCCAAGTCTTCTGCAGCAGCGTGGGTCTGTAGTGAATTTAACCTAGATTCAAACGAGGTTTTTGCCATCGGTAATGACTATAACGATCTTGATCTATTGCGCTGGTGTACCCGATCTCGGGTGGTCGCCAATGCACCGCCTGAACTCACTTCGGAGTTTGAGATCGTTGCCAGCCACGATGATGATGGCTTTACCCAGGGCGTCGTCGAATGGCTGGACAGTTTGTAGACTGCTTTTTGTATCGGTCATTAACAGGGCACCCTACCGGAGTAAAATGACCAGATTATGGACAACTGAGACACAGGAGGTTCAGATGAATCGAGCACTCAAGTCTATGGTTCTATTTTTAATCTTGGCGGGCATATCCTGGCAAGCAGGTGCATTCAGTGAAGCGGATCTACAAAAACTAAAGTCATCGTTGAAATGCCCTAAATGTGACCTCACAGGTGCAAACCTGGAAGGTGCTGCGTTACCTGGGGCGGATCTGACCGGAGCGAATCTGACCGAGTCCAATCTTTTCCGTACCAACCTGGCGGGGGCGACCTTGAGTAATGCTGTACTCACCAAATCCATGCCGATGCTTGCCAATCTGGCTGGCGCTGACCTTTCTGGCGCAAATCTAATAGAAGCCTATATTGAGGACGCCAATTTACAGGATGCGAACCTGGCCGGCGCAGATCTGACCCAAGCCTATCTGGAAGCCACAGATCTGACCGGTGCGAACCTAACACAAACCAATTTCACTGGTGCTTTTCTGGAAGGCGTCAACCTGAAAAACGCAGATCTGACCGATGCTGTCATGACCGACACGAATCTGGACGGGGTCAAAAACCTAAACACAGCGATCCTATGTAGAACCACAATGCCCGATGCATCAATCAATAATTCAGGCTGTTGACGAACCGAGCCCCGTCTAATCTGCCCACGAGGCACCGAGAGTATCTACCAGAGTAACTGCCCTTCAACGAACGCGCGTGCTTCTTGGCTCTTTGCGTGAGCCAAGAAATCTTTGCTCGCAGCCTGTTCTAGCAACTGTCCCTGGTGTAGGAACAACACTTCATCGGCCAGTCTTCGCACCTGGCCAAGATCATGTGTAACCATGATAATTTTGCTACCGGCATTGCTGACCTGTTGAATAATATTTTCAATGGCAGCCGTTGCAGCAGGATCCAGATGCGCAGCCGGTTCGTCCAGGAACAGCACTTGGGGGCGCAAGGCCCATGCTCTCGCCAGTACCAGGCGTTGCTGCTCACCACCGGACAGTACACGCGCCTGTTTATGCGCAATAGCAGCTAAACCCGTCTCCTCAAGTACGCGGTCTACACGTTCTCGGGCGTCCTTTTTTGTGACACCCCGAACCGACAGAGCATATTCCACATTGGCACGTGCGCTGCGGCGGAGCAGTACAGGTTTCTGAAACACCATAGCCTGGCGTTGTCTCTGCTGGCGGGAAGAACCCGACGCCCACCGCACCGTTCCGGTTGTGGGCGACAGCAATCCATGACAAATCTTCAGCAAAATACTCTTGCCAGCGCCATTGGGTCCTACGATAAACGTTCGACCACGGGCGCCCAACGAAAAGCTGACGTCTTTGATCAGCCATTGCTCCCTGACGCTGAATCCCAGCCCATCGACAACGAGCGGCAACATATCGACCGGGTCCTGGTTCAAACTGTGATGAGATTCTGAGTCTGCCATCTGCCGGTTACCCCTGCTGTCTATCAATCAGCCACTGCACTGTAGAAGTGATTCCATTTATAACTATGACAATGCACAACAATACGATACCAAGGCCCAGGGCCAGTGCCAGGTTGCCTTTGCTGGTTTCCAGCGCAATGGTCGTTGTCATGACCCGCGTCACATGATTGATGTTACCGCCAACAATGATGACCGCGCCCACCTCGGCACTGGCTCGACCGAACCCGGCCAAGACTGCCGTCAACAAACTGTACCGTGCATCGACCAACAAAGTGAACATCGCGCGAAATGGCGTGACGCCCAGAGACTGTAACTGCTCCCGGTATTCACGATATAGATCTTCGATCGTCTGGCGTGTCAATGCAGCGATGATCGGTGTGATCAATACAGCCTGGGCGATAGTCATTGCGGTCGGGGTGTAGAGCAACCCGTAGGCCCCCAACGGCCCGGCTCGTGACAGTACGAGATAGACCGCCAACCCAATGACAACCGGCGGCAGACCCATCATCGCGTTGAGAACAACGACAACACCGGTCCGCCCAGGAAATTTTCCTATCGCAATTGCGGCACCCAGGGGCAAGCCAATCACGCTAGCGATGACCACTGCGACCAAGCTGACCCGCAGCGACAACAGGACAATCTCAACCAGATCTGGATCCAGCGAGCTAATCAGATCAAGTGCGACGACTAATGAGGTTCCAAGATCGGTCACAGATCATCCGTTTCGCCGTTTGAAAAACTGGGCACGAACATTCACTAACGATCGTTCTAGCCGGTCGATACCCACTAACGCTGCCAACTGTCGGCAACAGTCAGACGGACGAAGACTGAACGTTTCTTGATTCGCCGATCTGGGTGCCCACGCCGCGGTCGGTGACTGTCTCAAGCAGAGTCGCATGCGGGACGCGACCATCACTGATCGTGGCCGTACGCACACCGCCAGCAACAGCCTCAAGAGCACACTGCACCTTGGGCAACATGCCACCACTGATCACACCTTGCTCGATCAGATCCTGGGCCTCAGTCTCGCTCAGCAGTTCGAGCAACTGATCGTCTGAATTCAGCACACCCGGCGTATTGGTCAGCAGAATCAGTTTTTCGGCCTTGAGCGTCACTGCCAACGAGCCGGCAACCGTGTCGGCATTGATGTTGTACGCCGTCCCATCAGTACCTGCACCTATAGGTGCAATTACCGGGATAAAATTCGCCTGATCGAGCGTATCGACAACTGCTGGATTGATCTGTTCGATCTCACCCACCTGTCCAATATCGATCACTCCACCTTCGTCAACAGGTTGGCCTTGCCGAAGTAACAGCTTCCGAGCCTGGATCATCCCACCATCCTTGCCCGACAAACCGACTGCTCGTCCACCCTGGGCATTGATCAGTGCCACAATACTCTTGTTAACAAGCCCACCCAATACCATTTCCACCACGTCAATGGTTTCTCGGTCAGTAACACGGAGTCCGTCCACGAACTCGCTCTTTTTGCCAATTCGTTCGAGCAAACTTGCGATCTGCGGGCCTCCTCCGTGAACCACCACTGGGTTCATCCCGACCAGTTTCATCAAAACAACATCTCGGGCAAAACCGCGTTTCAGATCCTCGTCGACCATGGCGCTGCCACCGTACTTGATTACGATGGTTCTACCGTGAAAATGCTGAATATAAGGCAGTGCCTCGGCCAATACATTGGCGATGTCAGTTGGATTGTTTGTTTTCTTACTCATATCGAAATGATTATGGAGATAGTCTCCGTTAAGGTCGAATTATACAGGGTCGTTTTCTAGTTTCGCCGTATAGAAAGGCACAATACGAAGAAGGGCCGGATGACCGGCCCTTCATGCTGCTTGCGTGGCTGTTCAGGTCAGTCGATCTTAACGTCGACCTGACGAGGCGCTACAGCAGCCTTCTTAGGGATCGCCAGTCTCAACACACCATCCCGGTACTCTGCTGACACCTGGTCTTCGTCAATGTCTTCTCCAAGCCGAAGGGAACGGGCGTACTTTCCTGAATATCGCTCATGACGGAGTACTTTTCTTCCGTTCTGGCTGACCTCATCTTTAGGCTCTGCACTAATCGTCAGCACGTTCTTATCGATCGTAACTGACAGCTCATCCCGACTGATGCCGGGCATATCGGCAGTGACGACGTAGGCTGTATCAGCTTCGATGACATCCATTGCCAATCGACGAGAATCGGCACTCGTGTTCCCGGTCGATACCGGCGAATCGTAGAATTCCCGCAAGATTCCGTCGACATCGGGAAAGAACGCCCAGGGCCGTCTGCCGTCTGCAATTCTGATTAAGTTGTTCATAATTATCTCCATAGTTTCGGCGTCAGTGCTCAATTGCCACGACGCGCGTCTGCCTTTTATCTGGTGGCAGGCTAAGAGATTTCAAGCCCCGTCACAGCCCGCGCCAGTCAAACTTTGCTCTTTCTAATTGCACCCGGTTTACTAGCCGTGGCGAAATGCAGACCCTAGAATCAGCAGGGCTACGACTCTTGGTTCGAAAAGAAGGAAGTTGAAGGATGACTAAGGCCTACGAAGCGGTCATTATCGGCGCCGGTATCATCGGCTCGGCCATAGGCTGTGGACTAGCGAGACGGGGTTGGCGGACATTGAACATAGACCGCCATTCCACATCCGGTCAGGGTTCCACCAGCAGTTCTGTTGCCATTGTCCGTACCCACTATTCCACTCTGGAAGGTTCCGCCCTGGCTTGGGAAGGCACTCATTGCTGGGAAAACTGGCTCGATCACATCGGTGCTGAAGACCCGGTCGGTATGGCGGAGTTCCGACAAACCGGCGTACTCTCACTTAAAACCGAAGGAAACGGGCATTTGGAAAAACAGATTTCTGTTTCCGATGAACTGGGTATCCCTTATGAAGAATGGTCAGTTCAAAGGATCACTGACAAACTACCCGGCTGGGAAACAAAGAAATTCGGCCCACCTGTATTGTCGGTGCACGATCAGTTCGGGCAGCACACCGGTCCCAGCATCGAAGGCGCCGTGCTGTTTCCACGTGGAGGCTACTGCAACGACCCAAGACTCGCTACCCACAATCTACAGGTCGCAGCAGAGGCTGCGGGAGGTACATTTCGATTTAATGCCGACGTCACTGCCATCCAGACTAATCAAGGTCGTGTCAGTGGCCTTGTGGTAAATGGTACTGAGTCGATTGATTGCCCGGTGATAATCAATGCAGCCGGACCACACTCAGCCAGAATCAGCGAACTCGCCGGTGTTGCCAACAAGAGTCGAATCACAACTCGCGTTATACGTCATGAATATGTCCGCCTACCACGGCCCGAACGTTCCGGTCCAGACGAACCGGACTTCATCACCTTTGACAACGACATTGGCAGCTATACCCGACCAGACCTCGGTAATACGATTCTGGTGGGTAGCGAAGGTACCGAAGTGGAAGGGGAGATAACAGCAGACCCGGATGATTTTGATCGCAATCTTAGCAACAAAGTGCTTGAACCCATTTACCGGCTGGCCCAGAGAATGCCCACGCTCGGAATTCCCAACAGCCCCAGTGGGATCGTCGACCTATGGGATGTTAGTGACGATTGGATCCCGATCTACGATCGCTCAGACTTGTCAGGTTTCTACCTGGCCGTCGGCACCAGCGGCAACCAGTTCAAAACAGCACCGGCAGTCGGTGAACTGATGGCCGAACTCGTCATCGCCTGTGAGGCAGGCCAGGATCATGAACGTGACCCGGTACAGTTTCACTTGTCACGTATTGGTCGCACGATAAGCCTGGTTTTTTTCTCGCGTAATCGCGCAGTCAATTCAACCAGCAGCTTTTCGGTTCTGGCCTGAAGCAAGCAGAACTATTGTTATCCAACCCGATGAATGGTGAATAGTGATCGACCTAAAGCACGATTGATTGAACAATATGCTTAATGACGATAAACGGTTACTTAAGGCCATGGCTGCATGGTCCAGCGACAGCCGTACGCTGGCACTAGCGTTTACCCTCAGGACCTGGGGATCAGCACCCCGTCCCGTCGGAAGCATGCTCGCAATTTCGGACAACGGAGAATTTGAAGGATCAGTCTCGGGAGGCTGTGTCGAGAACTCGGTGATCGAAGAATCCAAAGAAGTAATTGTTACGGGTGATCCTAAACGCCTTACCTACGGGGTAACCGATGACACCGCCTGGAGCCTCGGACTGCCGTGTGGCGGTACCATTGAACTCCTATTGATTAGACTGAATGATCAGACCTTTGCCCAAAATCTGATTCAGAAGTCACCCACAACACTGTGCATCCAGCTTTCGACTGGGAAGATGGCAATTGGCCACAGTGGACACTGGTCGGGCGAACTGGTCCAAGACACTGGATTTTCACAGATCAGGAAGATTCTCATCGATTCGGCGCCTGTGGACGCACAAGTCAACGAGGAATTAGATGTCTTTGTTCGGCCTTTTGCCGACCCCTGGCGACTGCTGATTGTCGGTGCAGTGCACATTGCCCAGCCGCTGTCGACCATGGCTTCACTGGCCGGATTCCAGGTTACGATCATCGACCCCAGAGCGGCCTATCTGACACCGGAGCGATTTCCTGACTTGCCTCTGGTCAACGACTGGCCAGACGTAGCACTCGCCGAACTCAAGCCGGAGAAGCGAACTGCGGTGGTAGTACTGTCCCATGACCACAAGATCGATGATCCCGCACTAGAGACTGCCCTATTATCACCCGCCTTCTACATTGGTGCACTCGGCAGCCGTCGCAACCACAACCGGCGGGTAGAGCGCCTGCTGCAAGGCGGTGTCACGGCCGATCAGGTTAAGCGTATCCATGCGCCGATTGGACTGGATATCGGCGGTAGCAGCGCCGGAGAAATTGCAGTTTCTGTCATGGCACAACTGATCGGCACCCGAAACAAGAGATTTTCAGGTGAGCCCGCAGATTGATGCCATCGTGCTGGCGGCGGGTCTTTCGACCCGCGCCGGGGAACGCAACAAGCTGTTGCTGCCCCTGGCCGGAAAACCGCTGATCGCCCATGCCGTAGAGGCCGCGCTGGGCTCGCGCGCCTGCAAGGTGCACGTTGTCACCGGCTATCAGTCGGATGAACTGGCGGCAGCACTGAATGATTACACAGTAAATTTCGTTCACAATCCAAATTACGCAGAAGGTATGAGCAGTTCGATCAAGTCGGGGATCAGAGCGCTGCCCACAGATCTTGATGGCGTCGTTCTGTGTCTGGGTGACATGCCCCTGGTGGTTTCGGCTCATCTGGATCTGTTGATCAAAAATTATGCCACCGATGTTGCCTGTGCGCCCTATTATAGAGAGCGCCGTGGTCATCCAGTACTATTCCCAAGGTCGATGTTTTCTGAATTACTGCAGCTCAGTGGTGACACTGGCGCACGTGGACTGCTGGAACAACTTGAATCGACTATCTTGCAAATCGATGTGAACGACGAGGGTATTTTCTTTAACGTCAACCGACCTGCAGATCTGTAGGCCTAGACAACAACTGCCCCGCGAGCGATCAGTATCGCATAATCCCGCTCGGCACTACGCCTTGCACCGTGAGGCCCCTAGACGACAAAATGCAACTCATCGGGGAATCTGCAGGTTCTCAAAATTTTACACGCAGGGGGATATCAAATGGCAATGGGGAAAAAGGCAACGCTTGAGGTGGAATTACACCCGGATTCGATTGAAATGCTTGAATATGCTCAGGAAACTTATGGTTTTCGATCGACGTCCAAAGCGTTACGGGTGATTCTGGACTATGTGGCCGCCGACGCAGACTGGGAACAGATATTCCTGAACCAACGCTGCCTCCGATGCGGCGCTGGTAAAGGCTGGGAAAAACCGACATAACGCCCAGCCTTCGTCTTAACCTGTCGGCCTTGAGTGAGTGACGATCTCGCTAACGCTATTTACGAATGCTTTGGATCGATCTGTACCGCGCTCAATAGGACTTGGGCAATCCCATGACATGCTGACCAATATAAGCCAGAACCAGGTTGGTCGACACCGGTGCCGTGAGGTAAAGCCTTGCCTCGCGCCACTTGCGTTCAATATCGTACTCTCGCGCAAAAGCAAAACCGCCAAAAGTCTGCATACAAGCCTCAGCTGCATGCCAGGCCGCATCACCACACAGTAATTTAGCCATGTTGGCCTCAGCACCGCAGGGTTCGCCGTCATCAAACAGCGCTGCGGCCTTGCGGGCCATAAGTTCCGCGGCCTCCGTCTCCGCGTAAACGCGGGCCAGGGGGAACTGTATACCCTGATTACGTCCGATCGGGCCGCCGAAAATTTCGCGCTCGTTTGCGTAGTCACTCGCCCGTCGTAGAAAA